>JAPLNA010000051.1 GCA_026693065.1 Planctomycetota bacterium | reverse complement strand
GCTGGGCGATGCCGTAGACGACCAGGCAGGTGAGGATGGCCCCGACGAAGGCGAGGACGGGCGTGGTCGCCCAGGCGAGCACGGGGAGCACGCCGGCCAGGCCCATGCCCAGCAACACGCCCACGCCCGCGCCGCTGGAGATTCCCAGGACGAAAGGCTCGGCCAGCGGGTTGCGGAGCAGGCCCTGCAGGGCCGTGCCCGCGGCCGCCAGCGCCGCCCCGACGATCGCCGCCGCGAGCAGCCGGTAGAACCACGCCAGGCTCGCCGACAGGGTCGCGGGAGTTTCGGCGGGTCGGTAGAGTTCCTGCAGCCGGGCGGCCAGGTCCATCGCGAAGTCCGGCGCGCGGGTGGAGGGGATGGACCAGCCCGGTTCGGTGACGACGATGACTCGCCCGTGGGCGGCGGCGGGGAGGTTTTTCCATTGCGACCAGTACGTGACGGCGAGTTTGGCCCGCTCGGGGGTGTCTTCCTGGCACAGGAGCACGTCGGGGGCGGCGGCGAGGATGTCGTCGATCTGTGACGCCAAGGCTTGTCGCCGGGGATCTTGCCGGCGACGCTGGTTCCCCCGGCGGCCTCGATCATGTCGACGATGAACGTGCCGTCCCCGGCGATGCTGGGGCGCTCCGTGCCCATCACGAACAGGACGGTGGGTTTGGCTTTGCCCTCGACGCTCCGGCGGACGAGGTTGATCTTGGCGTTGAAGGCGGCCTCGGCGTCGCGGGCAAGGTCTTCGCGGCCGGTGAGTTGCCCGATGCGCCGGATGGCGACGGGGATGTCGGCGAGGCGTTCGATGGTGATGTGTTCGATGCGGACGTTGGGGGCCAGGTCGCGGACGCCCCGGAACTTGTCGACGGAGGTCTGGGCGAGGATCAGGTCGGGAGCGGTTTTGAGGATCAGTTCGGAGTTGATGCTGAAGGCGTCGCCCAGTTCCGGGCGTGTGATGCCGGCGGGGAGGCGGCTGTAGCGGGCCACGCCGACGACGTGGTCGCCCAGACCCATGTCGAAGACGATCCGCGTCAACGCGGGAGAGAAGGTGACGATCCGCGGAGCGGAGGATGCGTGGAGGAGGGAGGGGGGGAAGAGGAAGAAGAGGAAGAAGAGGAAGAGGCGGAAAACGCCGAAACGCAAGTGGGTGCGCGGACGCGGGGGAATTCGCGAGACCGGACGCGAGGAACGGAGGGAGGAAGACGGGGAGAAAGAGACCGGACGGTGGGAGGGGTGGACGGGGCGGATTGGAGCGGTGGATCCCATTGGGGTCGCGGGAATGAGCGGGGCGGCGGTCAGTTGGGCTTGATCCAACGGGGCTTGGATTCGTCGGTCAGGAGGAAGGGGGAGTCCTTGGCTTCGCCGGATTGCGGGTCGGTGCTGTGGAAGGTCGCGGAGAGGAATTTGCCGAAGCGGTCCAGGCGGACGAGCTTGGGGTCCTTGGCCTTGGCCAGGGCGGCCAGGGCGGGTTCGAGGGCGGCGGCGGCGGGGGCGGGCAGGCCCGGGGCCAGTTGGTCGCGGACGACGGCCTGGAGGGCCTGCTCGTCGGAGGCGGCCTTCTGCAAGGCCTCGACCAGCGCGGTGATCTGCCCGCCGAGGGCGCTGTCAGGGGTGAGGTCGGTGCGCTCGTATTTCTTGGAGCAGCCACCGGCCGCCAGGAGGGCGGCGGCCAGCAGGGCCCCGGCCAGTCGTGTTGTGGGCTTATTGGGCATAGTGCGGGAGGTTGGCGGCTCCGACGGAGGAGAGGTTGAAATTGTCCCAGGCGTCTATCTTCGTTGCGTTTGACGTTGTGTCTGCGCCCTCGGTTTCGTAGGAGGCGGTGTGGCCGTCGGCGCACAGGGCGTTGGCCACGGGCCCGGGATGGCGGAAGTGGGTCGAGGGGTTGAGGGTCATGCCCTGGGGCGGCACGGGCGGATCGACGAAACTGATATTCTGGAAGGCGCTGAAGGTGACGGAGGCGGCGTCGACGAAGACGAACAACTGCCCGGGGTCTCGAATGCTGTCATAGGTCTTTCGGCCGCCCGTCCGGCTGTAGCTCTGTGGATCCAGACAGAAGGCGTTGTACCCGTAGGTGGTGGTAGGCGAGGTCAGGCCGGACTCGGGAACGAACTCGCCCCAGGCCAGGGAGGGGCACAGGAGGGCGTCGGGTTTGAGGTACTGGGCCAGGGGGGACGTAGCGGTCTGGACCGGGAAGGTGCGCGAGCCCCAGTAATACACCAGCGTGCCGCTCTGGACCAATTTGCCGGCGAAGTAGTACCCCCCGTTGGCGCCGCCGTACTCGGTGGTGGCCTTTCCGACGGTGTTGAGATTGGCCTGGCACCGCACGGCGCGAGCCCAGTTACTGACGCCCGCGATGGTGGGGGCGAGAATGGCCACCAGCACCATAAGGACACTGATCACCACCAGCAACTCGATGAGTGTGAAACCGCGACGCTTCAGCATGGTACTGTTATTGTAGACGGGCGGGGGAGGGTTGTCCATGGGCAGGAAATTTCGTGCGGCGTCCGGGGAGAACCGCCCCGCCCAGGAGCAGGAGGGCCAGGCTCAGGGGCTCGGGCGCCGCGGTGAGGGGGGCGCCCGCGGCCGTCGGAGCGTGCGGCTCGATCCCGCCGCCGAAAACCCACGCGTCCCGGTCGTTGTTGGACAGGATGCGCACGGAGGGTCCGATGGGGGCGGCGATCCACGAGCCCGTGTAGTCGAGGCCGAAGTTGTCCTTCAGGATGCCGAAGTCTTCCGGGCCGACCTCGTTGTCATGGTTGAAGTCGCCCATGGCCCAGGTCGCGTTGTTGTCGAGGCCGAAGTTGTCCTTCAGCATGCCGAAGTCCTCCGGGCCGACCTCGTCGTCCTGGTTGGCGTCGCCGGGCCCGGGCACATAGACGCTGTAGCCCCAGCGCGGATTGATCCAGCCTTCGGCGTAGAAGTCAGCGGACTCGTTGGCGTACCCGGTCTCGGTGGCGGCGCCTTCGGTCCCGGAGACGAAACCGCTGGCGTTGTTGTTGACGTCGTAACCCAGCCCGAAGACGCTGGTGTTGGCGCCGACCCAGGTGCTCAGGCGGGCGTACAGCCGGGGATCGGCGCCGTGGAGGGTTCCGACGGTCGCCCCGGTGTAGGCGTTGCGGATAAGCCCGGAACCGGCCAGGGCCTTGAGCATGTCCATGCCGGTGGCCGTCCCGTTCCAGCGGAACCCCCAGGCGATGGATTGGGAGGGGTTTCCATTCCAGTCGATGACGAGCATGGCCTGATTGACGCCGGTGCCCGTCCAGACCTGGACGTCGCCCAGGGAGAAGGCCGAGGCGCCGGTTGCGGCGGCCAGGAGGACCGCCGGGAGGATCCAGAGAGTTCGGGAGGCGTTCATATTCATAGTCCTTTGTATTTCCGTGGGGGCCGATCCGTGGCCAAACAAGCCCCGGGCGGGACGGCCCATCCGAGGCCGCCCCGCCGCAGGACATGGCAGTCTATCCTTGTCTACCGGTGCGCCGGCGCAGGAGGCAGGCGCCCAGGGCCAGCAGGGCGAGGGTGCCCGGCTCGGGCGCCGGGACCGTCCCTCCGGTCAGGGCGCCGTTGACGGACACGGCGTCCAGCTCGAAGTGCGGCGCGGCGCTGGGGTCGTCGGCGGGAATGCTCACCCGCACGTAGCCCACCTGGGTCAGGCCCGTCGCCGACAGGTCCAGCCACGTGCCGCCGGCCGATCCGTCCAGGGCGGCCTTGATCTCGGCGTAGGTCTTGCCCGCGAAATCGTCCAGGGCTCCGGCGAAGGGCTTGGCGTAGTCCGCCTCGATCAGGCCGGCCGTGCTCGCGGCGTAGGGGGTGGCACTGTTGAGGAACGGGTTGGTGATCATGCCGACGGTGACGCTGCCCAGGCTCGTCCAGGCGAGGCCGTCCTCGCTGACGTCGACGACGACGTCGTGGACGCCGCTGGCGGTCAGGGGAGAGGCGACGATGCCCTGGGGGACGTAGTTCCACGACCCGGGCGGGGTCTCGACCCAGGTGTCGAACAGCAAGGTGTTGGTGAACAGCCCGATCTCTCGCCCGGCGCCCACAAGGGCGTAGTTGTTCAGGCGGAGGGTGATCTGCCCGCCCTTGCCGATGGAAACGATCTGGTCTTCATTGGCCGGGGGAATGAACGGGCTGACGATCCGGTCGGCGCCGGTCTGGTAGGGCTCGACGACGAACGTAGCCGGCTTGCCCAGGGCCGTCGTGGGATTGCTCAGCAGCACGGGGTCGCCCACGGTGGCCCAGAAGTCGTTCGTGTACGACCGCGTGGCCGGCGTCGTGCCGGGGCTGTAGGAGACGACCGAGGCGGCGAACGAATCGGCCAGGGCAGCGGCGGCCGTGAGGGTCAATGTCGCGATGGCGACGGCGAAACGGTTCATAACGCATTCCTTCTTTCGGGAAAACCATCCTTTGGGCTCGTTGCGGTGTGGTCCGCCTCGGGCACGCGCCGGGGCGGAGGCAGTGATGGGGCGAAGTGGGTGAACTCCCGGGCCGGGCTGTCCGGCGAAGAGTCTCACTCGTGCGGCCTCCTTCCATTGTCAAACGGGCCCAAGAAGGTTCGGCCGACTGCCCGGGCGCAAGACCAGTCGGTCGACGAGCCGGGTTTGGGGCGCTTGGCGGAAGAGGGGCCGGAGGGGAAGCAGGGGCCGGCCTGTCGCGAACCGCCAAACAAAAACCCCGGGGCCTCGCGAAGGGGGCATCCGGGGTCAATACAACAGAACCGCTGTCCCGGAAGCTGATGACTCGCGAAAGCCAACCAGGTCGGTCACAGGCAGGTCTTCTGGCTTCCGGGTCATCCTTCCGCCGCACCTTCCCGTCCCGCTACCGTAGCCGGACAGTGGTCTTCGCGGCGGTCGTCGCCGGTCACAGCGGCGCGTCCGCGGCCGATTCTCACGGCCTTCCCTCTTGTGCCCGCGGCAACGCGGGCAACCTGTAACGTGGGCCATCATATCCCCGAATGGAACCCTGTCAAGGGCGAGAGGCGGGATTTTCCCGTTCGGGCTCCTATGGTTTGGGCCCAATTCCTCGCCATGCAGCCAGTTGTGTCGCGGAGATTTTTCTGGTAGAATGGCTCCATGGACTCCCGCGTGGACGATGAATCGCACTTCCGGCTGGACCGAAGGGCCTTTTCAGTGGCCGCCCTGACCGACCCATCCGACGCCCGGAAATACTGGGCAGGCAAGACGCCCGACGAACGGCTGGAAGCCCTCGAATTCCTCCGGCAGACGATGTACGGTTATGATCCATCTACCGAACGACTTCAAAGAGTTCTTGAGATTATTGAACGACCGGTCCGTTGAGTACCTGCCGGTCGCCTGAAAGACCGGGATGACGTGGAGAATCTGAGCCCGCCCGATCGGTAATCCGCGGAACTGGGTTAGTTTCCCAGAGCGGGCTGCTGGTCGCGGATGGCGGCGAGGAGGGCGGCCTTGTTGGGGGACCAGAGGCTGCCCGCGTCACGCCCGGCGGGCAGTTCGAGGGTGATCGTGGCGATGTGCCGGTCGATTCCCGCCCACGTGCCGAAGCTGCCCGGAGTGGGATACCCGATGTTGCTCTTGACGGGGTAGTGGTTGGCGGCGGCCATCCGCTTGGCTAGCCCCTGGCCCGGCCCGTCGTAGTTGTTGCAGTGCTTGCCCGGGCTGATCGAGTGCAGGGAGACGATCCGTCCCGGGTTGAGCTGCTGGATGGCCTGCATGAGGGCCTTGGTCTCCGGCTCGCTGCCGGCCGAGGCGCCCCCGTAGTACCGATCGCTGTGGGACCCGCCCGCCCAGTTGGAGGCCGGGAAGTTCCGGTTGCAGTCCACCCCGTTGGCGTTCTGCCTCGTGCCCCGCGCCAGCCCGTCGGGATTGGCCTCGGGAATGATGGCGATGCTCCGCCCGCTCCAGGCGGCGGGGTTGGCGCGGAGGTGATCGATCATCTGGCGAGCGATGTCGGCGGCGGCGCCCTCGTCGCCGTGGATCCCCCCGAAGATCAGCGTGGGGTTGGGCCCCGTGCCGAAGAGGTACATGGTGATGGATCGCCCTTCGACACTGGTGCCGAGCACGACCCGGCGGGCGACGGACTCGCCCGGCTCGACGTGAATCTTCCCCGTCGAGTTCGTCGGCGGCTGAATGTTGATGGTGGGGGGCTTCTCGCTGGTCGTCAGGACCGGCAGCGTCCGCAGGGGCTTGTCGCTGGTGAACGTCGTCATGTTGGCGAAGGAGGGATGTGACGTGTCGCAGCCGGCGGCGAGCACAGCGGCCAGCATAGGGATGGCGAGAAACAGTCGTTTCATGGGTACTCCCTGGATGAGGATCATTATATATACAAGATCGGACGGGGGAGGTCAAGAGCTTTGGTGAGTTTGGGGGTGGGAGGGGGTTAAAACAGCACGACCCCCGGAGGGGTCGCGATGCGAAACCGCAAGCGGTGGGATACGGATTACTTGACCGAGGCGAGTTTGATCCAGCGCTTCTTGGCGGCGCTGATCAGGGCGGCTTCGAGGACTCGCTGGGTCTGGTAGGCGTCCTGGAAGTCCGGCAGCGGGACGACCGGCTTGCCCCCGCCCACGACGGCCAGAATGTCCGCGGCCATGTTCGTGAACGAGTGCTCGTAGCCGATGATGTGGGCGTCGGGCCACCAGGCCGCCGCGTACGGGTGGTCGCCCCCGTGCGTGCACATGATGTTCGTCCAGCCCTGGACGGCGCGGGGGGCGGTGGCGTCGTAGTACTCCAGCTCGTTCATCCGCTCGAAGTCGAAGCGGAGGGCGCCCTTCGTGCCGTTGATCTCGAAGCCGTTGCGATTCTGGTTCCCGGTGGCCTGGCGGGCGGCCTCGAAGCTCGCGACGGCCCCGCCGCTGAACCGCGCCAGGAACAGCGTGGCGTCGTCCACCGTGACCTTGCCTTTGCCCTTGCCGGCCTGCATGCCCGCCGCGATGCCCCCGGCGGCCGTGCCGGACATCAGCGTCCGCTCCTTCACGAACGTCTCGACGATCGCCCCGCAGATCTCGGTGATCTCCTCACCCGTGACGAACCGCGTCATGTCCACGATGTGGGCGCACAGGTCGCCGTGCGAGCCCGAGCCGGCGATCTTCTTGTCGAATCGCCAGATCAGCGGGACGGCCTCGGTGGCCCAGTCCTGGAGATACCGGGCGCGGACGTGGCGGATCTGACCGATCTTGCCCTGCGCCACCAACTGATGCGCCAACGCCACCGCCGGGCACCGCCGGTAGCAGTACCACACGAACGTCTTGACGTGGGCCTTCTTCGCCGCCTCGGCCATCTCCCGGGCTTCCTTCAGCGTCCCGGCGATGGGCTTCTCGCAGCAGACGATCTTGCCGGCCTTGACGGCTTCTTTGGCCATCGTCGCGTGCATGTAGTTGGGCGTCACGATGTCCACGATCTGAATCGCCGGATCGTGCATCGTCTTCTTCCAGTTGGTCGAAATGTTCTGCCAGCCCCACTTCTCGGCGAAGACCGGCGGGTTCTCCTCCGGCTGGCCGAACGAAGTGTGCAGCACCGGGCGCGGGTTCGGGTGGAAGAACCGCGAGACCTGCGTCCAGGCGTTGGAGTGGGTTCGTCCCATGAAGCCCTGCCCGATCAAGGCGATATTCACGGTTTTCTGTGCCATGTTCTTTTCCTTTCGATTCGTCGTTCGTCGTTCGTCGTTTGAACGGGGTTATCGGAGGAATTCGTTGAACAGGTTCTCGAGCATCTCGACTCGCCCCGAGGCGTTGGGGGCGGCCTCGCCCTTCTTGAGCATGTACTTGCTCAGTTGGGCGAAGCCCACGCGTCCGGCCTCGATGTCGGCGCCGATGCCCTTGTCGTAGCTGCTGTAGCGGTCCTTGACGAACTTCGCCAGTTGCCCATCGGCCCGGATGGCGGCGGCCATCTTCAGCCCGCGGGCGAAAATGTCCATCGCCCCGATGTGGGCGTGGAACAGGTCCACCGGCTCGAAGCTCTCGCGGGCGACGTGGGCGTCGAAGTTCAGCCCGCCCGTCGTGAACCCGCCGGCGCCCATGATAATCAGCATGGCCTGGGCGCACTCGACGACGCTGTTGGGGAACTGGTCCGTGTCCCACCCGAGCATCGGGTCGCCCCGGTTGGCGTCGACCGAGCCCAGCATGCCCGTCGCCGCCGCGTACGTCAACTCGTGGCAGAAGTCGTGACCGGCCAGCGTCGCGTGATTGGCCTCGATGTTGAACTTCAGCTCCTTCTCCAGCCCGTGGGCCAGCAGGAACCCGTGCACCGTCGCGCAGTCGAAGTCGTACTGGTGCTTGGTGGGTTCCTTGGGCTTGGGCTCGATGTAGAACTGGCCCGTGAAGCCGATCTGCTTCTTGTAGTCGACGGCCATGTGAAGGAACTTCGCCAGGTGGGCCAGCTCCCGCTTCATGTCGGTGTTGAGGAGGCTCTTGTAGCCCTCGCGCCCGCCCCAGAACACGTAGCCCTGCCCGCCGAGCTCCTTGGTGACCTCGAGGGCCTTGGCGACCTGGGCTGAGGCGTAGGCGAACACGTCGGCGTTGGGGCTGGTGCTGGCCCCGTGCATGAAGCGCGGGTTGCTGAACAGGCAGGCCGTGCCCCACAGCAGCTTCACGCCCGTGCGTTTCTGCTCCTGGGCGAGGACCTTGACGACCTCGTCGAGCTTCTTGTTGGAGTCCTTGAGCGTCTTGCCCTCGGGGGCCACGTCGCGGTCATGGAAGCAGTAGAAGTCCACGCCGAGTTTGCCGAAGAACTCGAACGCCGCCCGCACGCGATTCTGGGCGTTGGCGACGGAATTGCTGCCGTCGTCCCAGGGCATCTGGCGGGTCGCCGGGCCGAACGGATCGGAGCAGCCGTTGCGGAACGCGTGCCAGTAGGCCACCGCGAACCGCAGATGATCGGCCATCGTCTTGCCTTCGACCTTCTCGGTGGCGTTGTAGTGCTTGAACGCCAGCGGGTTCTTGCTCTTGGGGCCTTCGAACTTGATCTTGCGGATCCCGGGGAACGCTTCTGCCATGGCTATGTCTCCCAAAAAACTGGTTGGTTCTCGTTTGGACTGTCCGTAGAAGCCCGCGCGGCGGCGGATAATGCCCTTGGAATCCAGATCCGCCTCGCAGCGTGTCATCATGCCGGCGTCGTTGCTGTGCCCGTCGAACTGGAGGGTCAGGAACGGCTTGCCCGAGGCCTTGCGGATGTAATGCTTGACGAAGGAGTCCGGGCCGCACTTGAAATTGGTGATGTAGATGACGTGGAGGTTGTCGTGCCGCCCCACGATGCGGGCGGCGGCGATGCAGCGGCGGCCCATTTCCCAGAACATGTTGTCGTTCACGTCGGAGATGTCGACGTCGGAGGTGTCCAGGGCGTCCAGGGGCACGACGTTGACGCCGTAGTAGTCCCGCAGCTTGCCGGCGACGGAGAGGTTCACGCCCGCGTCGTGCAGGTTGTAGGGGCGTCCGATCAGGACGACGCCCGGGGCGCCGGATTCTTCGAGGGTCGCCATCGCGCGGCGCCCGGCGGCGAAGAAGGCCTCGTGGAAGGCTTTCTGGGCCCGTCCGGCGGCTTCCACGGCCGCCCGCAGTTGCCGGCGGGAAACGCCCAACGGCTTCAACGCGGGCAGGAGGGCCCGCACCAGGGCCTCCGGGCCGTCCGAGCGGTACACCACCGGCGTCAGCAGCTTGCCCGCGTGCTCGCCCAACGCGGGGGCCTGGCGGACCACCAGGGGCAGCGTCGTGTGCCAGGGGCACAGGAACCGCTCCTGCCCCGGCGCGGGAGAGTCCGACGTGACGATGTTGGGCACGAGGACGTAGTCCACGTCGTCGCGCTTCGCCATCGCGAGCACGTGCCCGTGCGCGACGATGATCGGGAAGCACGGCTCGGCGACGACGCTGTCGAGCCCGGCCTGGCAGAGGGCCTTGTTGGTCGGCTCGGACACCGCCGTCCGCAGCCCGCAGTGCCCCAGCAGCGTTCGCCAGAAAGGCAACTGTTCGATCGCGAACATCGTTCGCGGGATGCCTACCACGGGCGCCCCGGCCGGAGGGGGGGGGCAGGCGGAGGCATCCTCCAGCAGGCGGGCGCGGAGGGCGAACAGATCATCGATCACCGGCTTGGCGGCCGATCGCGACCGCTTGCGATAGCGGTCGGAGCACTTGTCGCCCCAGTAGGTCTTCTCGCCCTCGACGGTGAATTCCTGGATCTGACAAGCGTTCGCGCACGCTTTGCACGTGAACTCCCTCAGCCCGTAGTCCACCTGCGAGACGTCATACCCCCGGAACCGCGACGCGGTGCGTCCGGTTTTTTCCGACACATATGTCCCCTCGGTCCCCCTCTCTCCCCCGTCCCGAATGCCCCGCCTCTGCGAGGCGGGGATTCTTCCATCCTCCACCACCGCGTCGTCTTCGTCCCCCTGCATCATTTCCATGGCGAGTAGCGCCGCCCCGATCGCCCCGATCACGCCGTTATACGGCGGCACGATGATCTGCTTGCCCGTCACCGCGCTGAACGCGGCGGCCACCGCGTCGTTGTAGGCCGTCCCGCCCTGAAAAAACACCGTCTCGCCGATGGGCCGCCCGCGGACCACGCGGTTGATGTAGTTGTACGCGACGGAGTACGCCAGCCCGGCCACCAGGTCGGCCTTGCTGGCCCCGCGCTGGAGGCAGGTGTTGACGTCCCGCTCCATGAACACCGTGCAGCGTTCGCCCAGGCTGATCGGGGCCTCACTCGACAGCGCCAGCCGGGCGAACTCGCCCTTGATCGGGATGTCCAACTCGTCCGCCCGCTCCTGCAAAAAGCTGCCCGTGCCGGCGGCGCAGGCCTCGTTCATCGTGAAGTCCACCACGATCCCGTCCTGCAGCGAAATGTACTTGGAGTCCTGCCCGCCGATCTCGAAAATCGTGTCGGGCAGGCGCCCGTCCAGCATGGTCCGGGCGACGAACGTCGCGCCGGTCTTGTGGGCGGTGATCTCGTCGTTGACGGTATCGGCCCCGATCAACTGGCCGATCAGTTCTCGCCCGGAGCCCGTCGTGCCCACCCCGCGAACCCTCACGCGTTCGCCCAACTCGCGGTGGATCGACCGCAGGGCCTCGGTGACGACCTCGATGGGCCGGCCCTGCGTCATCGTGTAGATCTCGTGGATCACCCGCCCCTGCTCGTCGATCAGCACCACGTTCGTCGACACGCTGCCGATGTCCACCCCCAGATACGCATCGACTCTCGAGCCGTCGTCGGGAAGGCGGCAGGGCTCGCTCCGGTCGCGAAGGAGCACGACGTTGTCCATGGAGAGCGGGGGGCTTGTGGCGAACGCCGCGGCCGCGGTGTCGCTGGCGGCTCGCAAGGCCTCCAGGCCGCCCAGTCCGGCCGCCTCCGCGCCGGCGGCGACGGCCGCCCCGATCGCCGGCATGTGCGTGAAGTGCTCCGGGATGAACAACTGCGATTCGTCCAGGCCGAAGACTTCCCGCAGGGCCGCCCGCACCGCCGCGTTGGCGGCCAGCCCGCCCACGAACGCCACCGGCGCTACCACCGGATGGCTGCGAACGACCGCGGTGCGGAAGTTCCGCGCCACCGCCGTGCACAGCCCCCGCAGCACTTCGCCCGGGGTGTAGCCCTTCTGCTGGGCGTGGATCATGTCGCTCTTGGCGAAGACGCTGCAGCGCCCGGCGACCTGGGCGGCCCGCGGAGCGGCCAGGGCGATCTCGCCTACCTGCTCGCTCTCGAACAACAGCCTCCCGGCCTGCTGGTCGATGAACGACCCCGTGCCGGCGGCGCAGTCGCCGTTGGTGGCGTAGTCGACGATGCTGTAGCCGCTCTCGACGTCGCCGGCGAGCCGAATGTACTTGGAGGCCTCCCCGCCCATCTCGAACACCGTCCGCGCGGGAATCCCCAGGGCGGAAAAGCCCGCCGCGATCGCCTTGAACTCGTTGACCTGCCTGGCCCCCAGCGTGCCGGCGACGAGGTTGGCCCCCGAGCCGGTCAGGCAGACGCCCTCGACGGCGGCCTGGCCGACCGAGGCGATGATCTGTTCGAGCAGTTCCCGCACCGCCGCCAGGGGCTTGCCCTTGGTGCGGCGGTACTCGCTGAGGTAGACCGCGCGCCCATCCCGGGCCGTCCCCGCCCGCGTCAGCGCGCCGCCCTGGACGGGCCGGTCGGCCTCGATCAGCAGGGCCGCCTTCACGCTGACGGCGCCGATGTCAATTCCTATTGTGCAACCCATGGGTCCGCTCTCGAAGGGGGTCACACATTATCTCCGCCAGGGGCCGATCTTTCAAGTGGGAACGTGGGCGGGGGGCGAGCAGGGGTGGAACCGGGAAGACCACGAATGGCACGAATGACTGCGAATGACACGAATGGAATCGGTCTTAGCAACCGGGAGAATTCGTGACATTCGTTCCTATTCGTGTCATTTGTGGTCTTCCTTCTATCTTCGTTCGGCCCCGTCGCGATAACGACCTCTGCAATGCCCCCGAGCGCAAAAAAGTGCCTCCACTTGTGTCGGTGTGGGCTAAGAAGAAGAACCCATTAGTTCACGTGGGTAGCTGACCGGGCGCCAATGGCGTCGCCGGAGTTCGCTTCCCAGCAATGGGATTTCGGTTCTTTTCTAATAGGCCCGCTGTCGAACACGGCAGAGGCTGAACTTCTGTAGCAATTATAGCCCTTCTATCGAATCCCCGTGGCGCGAACTTGAACAAGAGGAGAAGCGATTGCCGATTGCTCCGCCGAAGGCGGACCAATTGCCGATTGAACAGAAAGATACCACGGCCTTGCATTCTTGCTTTTCAATCGGCAATCGGCAATTGGCAATCGGCAATTGCCTTCAGGAGCGGATCTCCGCCTCGAGGGACTTCCTCAGCGAATCCACCACCTGCCCCACCTGCTCGTCCACCGTCTCGCTGCGGAGCGTGCCTTCGTCGCTTCGGTAGGTCAGGGTGATCGTGACGCTCTTTCGGCCTGGCGGGATGGGCTTGCCGCGGAAGGTGGTGACGTACTCCAGGCCGGTGCGGAGGGGCTGGGCGACGGCGGCGACGGACTGGGCGAGCTGCTCCCAGGTCGTCGACTCATCGAGGATCAGCGACAGGTCGCGCCGGATGGCGGGGAACTTGGGCACGGGGCTGTAGGTTCGCCGGAGGTTGGCCGCGGCGAGGAGGGGCTCGAAGCGGATGGCGGCCGCCACGGGGGCACGCTCGAGGTCGTAGTAGTCGCGGGCCCGGGCGCTCACGCGCCCGATCGTGCCGACGGGCGAGCCGTCCAGGCGGATGCACGCGGCGGCGCCGCTCTCGAAGCCGGCCGCGTCGGCGGCGGCGAATTCCAGGGCCCCCTGAGGGGCGATCCGCCCGAACAGGGCCTCCACCGCCCCGCGAAGAGCCGCCAGTTCGCCCGTGCTCACCAGGGCCAGTTCGGTGTGTTCCTCGGGCAGGCCCGCGCCAGGCCCGGGGCGGAAGACCGCCGCCAGCTCGTACAGGTTCACCGCCGCCGTGCCCGCGTCGCGGTTGGTCTTGCACGCCCGCAGCAGGCTGCCCACGATCGTCGGACGCAGGGCGTTGTTGCTCTTGCGGACCAGCGGGTCAGTGCACAGGGGGTTCTCGACGCCGAAGAGGGCGGCCTCTTCCTTGTCGTTGAAGGTGAAGCTGATGGTCTCGTCGAACCCCGCCGCCGTCAGCACGCGAGCGAGCAGCTTCCGCACGCGGCGGGGGCCCGTCTCGCCGGCCACCGCGTGGGAGACGTGCGGCGAGATGGGGATCTTGTCGTACCCGTACAGGCGGGCGACTTCCTCGATCAGGTCGGCCTCTCGCGTCAGGTCGCGGCGGAAGGGCGGGATCGTGCAGACGATCGCCTCGCCCTCGATCCGGGGCGAAAGTCCCAGGGCCGCGAGGATCTCTTGCTGGCGGGCGGCGGGGACGTCCATCCCCAGCAGCGCGTTGCACCGGGCCGGGCGGAGGGAAACGGTCGTGGGCGCCCACGGGTTCGCCCAGACGTCCACCACGCCCTCGGCGAGTTGTCCGCCGGCCAGTTGAAGGATCAACTGGCACGCGCGGCGGCTGGCTTCGTCGAGGGCGACGGGGTCGATCCCGCGTTCGAAGCGGTAGTTGCTCTCGGACATCAGGGCGAGGGCACGGCTGGTGCGGCGGATGGACAGGGGGGAGAACTGGGCGGCTTCCAGCAGGATGTTGGTGGTCTTCTCGTTGACCTCGGTGTCCAGCCCGCCCATGACCCCCGCGACCGCGACGGGGCGATCGGCGTCGGCGATGACGAGCATGTCGCTCGTCAGCGAGCAGCGCGTGCCGTCGATGCTGACGATCTGCTCGCCGGCCTTGGCCCGGCGGACGACGATGCGGTGTTCGGCGAGCTTGTCGTAGTCGAAGCTGTGCAGCGGCTGGGAGTATTCCATCAGCACGTAGTTGGTGACGTCGACGACGTTGTTGACGCTCCGCATGCCGACGGCTTCGAGGCGTTCGACCAGCCACGCCGGGCTCGGGCCGACCTTCACGTTTCGCAGCACACGAGCGGTGTAGCGGGGGCACAGGTCCGGGTCGAGCACCTGCACGCTGGTGAGATCCGCCGCCCGCCCGGCGGTGACCGGCGCGGGGATTTGCGGCGGGCGGAAGGCTTTGCCGCTGGCGGCCGCCAACTCGCGGGCGACTCCCAGGTGACCCAGCCAGTCCGGCCGGTTGCTGGTCACCTCCAGGTCGAACACCACGTCCGAGTCGGTCTCGGTGATACTCTCCGCCGGTCGCCCAATTGCTTGGCCGGGGTGGTCACCTCGAGATAGTCGGTCAGCCAGTTCAGGGATACTTTCATGGTTGGTATCCGGTATTCACTTGGCCGGCGGGGCGATGATCTTCAGGTCCAGTTCGGCCAGTTGGCGGTCGTCGACGGTGCTGGGGGCGTTGGTCAGCGGGCAGATGCCGCGCTGGGTCTTCGGGAAGGCGATCACGTCGCGCAGGCTGGCCGAGCCGGTCATGATCATGACCAGGCGGTCGAGCCCCAGCGCGATGCCGCCGTGCGGCGGGGCGCCGAACCGGAAGGCCTCCAGCAGGAAGCCGAACTTGACCTTCGCCTGTTCCTCGTTGATGCCCAGCAGGTTGAAGATCGCCTGCTGGACCTCGGGGTTGTGGATACGGATGGACCCGCCGCCCATTTCCGTGCCGTTGCAGACGATGTCGTAGGCACGGCTGCGGCAGCCGCCCGGGTCGCTGGTGAGCTTGGGCATGTCTTCCGGGGCCGGCGAGGTGAAGGGGTGGTGCAGGCTGTCCCAGCGGCTCTCGCCTTCGTTCCATTCCACCAGCGGGAAGCGGGTGACCCAGCACCAGCGGAAGTCGTCGGGGCTGTAGAGTTTCAGGTCCGCCCCGAGCTTGCAGCGGAGGGCGGCGAGGATCTTGTTGGCGTCGGCGGGTTTGCCGGCGGCGAAGAAGAACAGGTCGCCGTCGACGCCGCCGGTGGCCTGGCGGAGCCGGGCCTGCACGTCGCCGGCGAGGAACTTGGCCGTTCCGCCCACGACGTTGCCGGCCTCGAGTTTGCACCAGGCCAGCCCCTTGGCCCCGAAGTCCGCGGCGTAGGCGGTGTAGTCGTCGATCTCCTTGCGGGTGAACTTCGCCCCGCCCGGCACGCAGATCACCTTCACGATGCCCTTGGCGGCGATCGCGTCGGTGAACACCCGGAAGTCCGTGCCCTTGACGATCCCCGTCACGTCGTGCAGGAACAGCTCGAACCGCATGTCCGGGCGGTCGATGCCGTACTTGCTGACGGCCTCGAAGTAGTCGATCACCGGCACGCTGGCCGGGTACGTCTTGCCCGCCGCCGCACACACCGCCGCCAGAACGCGGTTGGTGACGTTCATGACGTCGGCCTCGCCGACGAAGGACATCTCGACGTCGAGCTGGGTGAATTCCGGCTGGCGGTCGGCCCGGAGGTCCTCATCGCGGAAGCAGCGGACGATCTGGTAGTACCGCTCGAGCCCGCCGACCATGAGGATCTGCTTGAAGAGCTGCGGGCTCTGGGGCAGGGCGTAGAAGGCGCCCTGTTGCAGCCGCGAGGGCACGAGGAAATCCCGTGCGCCCTCGGGCGTGCTCTTGGTCAGGAAGGGCGTCTCGACCTCGATGAACCCCGCCTCGTCCAGCACGTTCCGCATGGCCCGGGTGATCTGGTGCCGCAGCCGCAGGGCGCGGGTCATCTCCGGGCGGCGGAGGTCCAGGTAGCGGTAACGCAGCCGCGTTTCTTCCGAAACGTTGGCGTACTCATCCGGCGAGAAGGGGGTCACGTCCGAGCGGTTCAGGACGGTCAGGTCATCCCCGACGACCTCGATCTCGCCGGTGGGCAGCTTGGGATTGATACGTTCGGGGCCTCGCCCGCGGACGTGCCCGCCCACGGCGATGACCCACTCGTTCCGCAGGGCGCGGGCGAGCTTGTAGCGTTCGTGTTCGGCGGCGTTGTCGTTGTCGGGCAGGTCGAAGACGACCTGTGTGATGCCGTCGCGGTCGCGCAGGTCGATGAACACCACCCCGCCGTGGTCGCGGAAGCTGCGGACCCACCCGCACAGGCGGATGTTGGTCCCGATGTCGCCAGCGCGGAGCTGCCCGCAGCTATGCGTCTTCTTCAGTACGTCGTCGCTGAACGTTTCCATGATACACCCATACGTCCGCGGCGGCGGGACCGATTTCCCGACGGGCGGGCGAAACGTCGTAGTGTACCCGGTTCGGCGCGGAATTCAACCGTTTAGGGACGAGTCGCGCAGACCACGCAGGACATTCCCGGGTCGTGGTGCAGGAGCGAGGGGTTCGTGAAACCGGCCGAAACCAGGTCGCCGGAGATCTCCTCCAGGGTGTAGGTGTTGCCCCCCGGGGTATTGGCGAGCATGTTGACGGCGAAGAGGGCGCCGCCGATGGGGCGGGTGCGGGTAGAGTCCATGACGAGGTCGCGGATGAGGATCCGCCCGCCCGGGACCAGGGCCCGGTGAACCTTCGTGTAGAGGGCGCGGTTCTCCACGGGGCTGTTCATGTGGATGATCGCGCTGACCCAGGCCAGGTCGGCCCCGGCCGGCAGGGCCGCGTCGTGATCGAAGTCGCCCCCGACGAAGTCGCACCGCTCGATCAGCCCCGCGGCGGCGAGGTGCTTGCGGGCGATGGGGATCACGTCGGGCAGGTCGAAGAGGGTGGCGCGGGCGGCGGGGGCGTTCTTGAGGAACTCGATGGTCCACGTGCCCGGCCCGCCCCCGACGTCGAGCAGGTGGGTGAAGCCCAGGTTGCCCAGGGCCTTCACCAGCGGAGGAGCGGCGTGGCGGGAGACGTCGTCCATGGCCTCGATGAAGGCTTCGAGCTCGCCGGAGGCCCCCAGGACGCCCGGCTCGCGGTCGGCGCGGCGGCCGGTCTTGACGATCTGCGCCAACTGGCTCCAGCTTCGATTGCACGCGGCCAGGTGGCGGGTCATGGCGCGCATGCTCTCGGGCGCCCCGTCGGTCAGGATGCGTTCCGTGCCGGGCGCGGGGGCGTATCGGTCGCCGGTCTTGACGAGCAGGTCCGTGGCGGCCAGGGCGTCCAGAAGGATCGTCAGCCCGCGGAGGTCGGTGCCGAGGGCGTGGGCGAGGGCGGCGGCGGTCTGGGGCTGTTGGGCCAGGGCGGTGAAGACGTCCAGCTCGGCGGCGGCGAAGAGGATCGCCGGGAGCTGGAAACCGCGGGTGAGGTCGGACAGTTCGTCGGGGGTCCAGTGTTTTGTCATGGGAAGAACTCCTGCGAAACCGCAAGCGGTTTGGGGATGCGGTCGGTCGGGGACGGAATAGAGGGAGGATCAGGTTCGGACGTGACCGTTTCCGGTGACGACCCATTTGTAGGTGGTGAGGTCCTCGGCGCCCATGGGGCCTCGGGCGTGGAGTTTGTCGGTGCTGATGCCGATCTCGGCCCCCGGGCCGTACTCGCCGAGTCCACGCCGGTGACGAACGCCTCGGCCGCCGCGAGCGAGCCGGTGACGATGGCGTCGGTGTGTTTGGAGCCGTACGTGTTGATATGGGCGACGGCCTGGGCGAGGTCGTCGACGACGTCGACGGCGAGGATGAGGTCGTTGTACTCAGCGGCCCAGTCGGCCTCGACGGTGTCCTTCACCCGCGAGCGAAGAGCGGGGGGCAGCAACTTCTTGGCCCGGGCGCTCAGGCGGAGCTCGACCTTCGCCTTGAGCAGGGCCTGGGCGAGCGGGGGCAGGAACTCCCGGGCGACGGCCTGGTCCACCAGCAGCGTCTCGGCGGCGTTGCACACGCCGGGACGCTGACACTTGGCGTTCAGGACGATGCGCTCGGCCATCGCCAGGTCGGCCTGGGCGTGGACGTAGACGTGGCAGTTGCCGGTGTAGTGTTTGATGACGGGGACGGTGGCGGCCTGGACGACGGCGCGGATGAGCTGCTCGCCGCCGCGCGGGATGATGAGGTCGATAAGCCCCTCGGCCCGGGCCATCGCGGTGACGAGGGCGTGGTCGGTGCTGTCGATGACGGTGACGCAGGAGGGCGGCAGATGGGCCTTCTTGAGCCCGGCGTGGAGGGCGCGGGCGATGGCGAGGTTGGAATCGAGAGATTCCTTCCCGCCGCGGAGGATGCAGGCGTTGCCGCTCTTGAGGCAAAGCCCGGCCGCGTCGGCGGTGACGTTCGGGCGGCTCTCGTAGATGATGCCCACCACGCCGATGGGCACGCGGCGTTTCTCGACGCGGAGCCCGTTGGGGCGGTTGCTGGCGGAGAGGGCCTGCCCGACGGGGTCGCCCTGGGCGGCGATGAGTTCGAGAGCGGAGGCCATCGACTCGATCCGCGCGTCGGTCAGACGCAGGCGGTCGGTCATCGCCGGCGAGAGGGCCAGGCTCTTGGCCAGGGCGAGGTCCTTGGCGTTGGCGGCCTGGAGGCTCTTGCGGGAGGCCCGCAGGGCGTCGGCGCAGGCGCGGAGGGCGTCGTTGCGGCACTGTCCGCTGGAGGCGGCCAGCACTCCCGCGGCCGAGCGGGCGGCGAGGGCGATTCTCGCGATCAAGTCGTTCGGGTCCATAGGTTTTCTCCTGTCACAGAATAGGACCCGGGGCGCGAAAATGCAACGCGCAGGGGCCGGCGACGGGGAGAGGCTAGGGCGGGGTGGGCACTTCGGTGCGTTTGCGGAGGCGGAACTCGACGGTGGGCACGGGGTTTTCCACCTGGAGGGCCAGGCCTTCGGGGAAGGTGAAGAGAACCTTCTCCTGGTCGAAGGTCTCGCTGCGGTTCTTGTGCTGCTCGCGGAGGACGAAGAAGGCGACGATGTCCTCGGGCTTGAGCTTCTCCAGGTCGGTGGTCGAGCCCGAGACGTTGATGGTCTTGAGCCATTCGCTCGAGCCGTTCTTGCCTTCCAGGACGAGGTCGGGCCAGGTGGTGTTGTCGGCGGCGGCCCAGACGGGCGGCACGAGGGCGCGGACGGTGACGGTGAAACTCTTGACGGCGGCGCGCTGGCGGATGGCGACGGTGGCCGTGACGCTCTTGGCCTCGACGCTGACGGGGACGCCCTCGATGGCCGCCACGATCGCCAGGTCTGCCCGCCGGACCTTGGCGCCGGGGGTTTCCTTCGTCAGGTCCTGCAGGGCGGTCTTGAGCGAGGGCTTCTTCCCCTGCGTCGCCAGGCGGTCCTGGATCTCCTTCCAGGCCTTCTGGGGCACCTGGATCGCCGTCGTTGCCGGCACGATTGTCACGTCGCCCAGGGTGGCGCCCTTGGAGTCCAGCTCGATGGGCACGTCGGCGACGGAGATGACCTTGTCGGCCTGAACGTCGAGGACTTCCGGGACGGTCGACACGGCGGTCAGACCGGCCTTGACGATGGCGGCGTTGTCGGCGAGGAGGTCCTTGAGGGGCAGGCGGCTCTTGGGGCCGACCTCGATGGGCAGGCGGACGAGGCCCTGGGCGAGCTTGTCGCGGAAGGTCTCGAGCCCGGCGCGGCTGCCGCTGAGGGTGAAGGTGACGCTCCGCCGCAGGGGGGGCTCGACGACGTACCCGGCCGCCGGGGTCAACTCGACGGTGGCGGTGAAGGTCTTCTGCTCCGTCAGGCGGGCGTCGGCGTAGATCCAGACGACGACGGTGATGACGAAGACGACGGTTGCCTCGCGGAGGCGGGCGAACCACCACGGGCGGGAAAAGAGTTCGACGTCCGAGCTGTAGGGCAGCGGGGTCATTCGGAGGGGGCCTCGGGTGGCTTGGACTCAGGGCGGCGCCGCCCGCGAAGCAGGGCCGGGCTCAGCAGGCTGATGAGCATTTCTCTCAGCCCGCCCGGTTCGAGCCCGATGTACAACTGGCCCTCGAAGGCCAGGCTGATGCGCCCGGTTTCCTCGCTGACGACCAGGACGAGGGCGTCGGACTCCTTGGCCAGCCCCAGGGCGGCGCGGTGACGGGAGCCCAGGGAGGGGTCGACCTCGTCGCTGTCGGCGAGGGGGAACTGACAGCCCGCGGCGGCGACCCGCCCGCCGCTGACGACGACCCCCATGTCGTGCAGGGCGCTGCCCGGGTAGAAGATGGAGTTCAGCAGGGGGGCCGTCAACCGGGCGTCCAGGGGCGTGCCGGAGGCCGCCCACGTCGCCAGACCCACCGACCGCTCCAGGGCCACCAGCGAACCGATCTTGTTGCGGGAGAAATGCTGGGCGCTGTCGACGAGGGCGTCGGCGATTTCCTCGACGCGCCCGTGGGCGCCGCGGAAGAAATGGGCCTGCCCGAGTTGGATGAGGGCGCGGCGGAGTTCGGGTTGGAACGCCACCACGAAGGCCACGAACGCGAACAGCAGGAAGTTGCCGTACAGGTACGTGACGCGGTCCCACTCGTAGCGTTTGGGCAGGCTCAGCAGGACGAGGTAGACGACGGCCAGCACGAGGGCGGCCCCCTTGACGATACGCGCCCCGCGCGTGCCGCGGAGGAACCGCATGGTCCACCAGACGACCACCCCGATCAGAAGCAGCTCGACGAGCACGACCACGGGGTTGTAGTTACCCACGCGATACCAGTACGTCTGGATGCCTCGGAGCAGATCTTCCATAATGCCTCTGGGGCGCGTGACAACGCCCGGATGCTACGACATTCTAGATCGACTCGCCGGGCTTGGGGACTGAAGGGAAACCCGAAAAGTCACTTTCTTGCCGTCCGCACCGCGTCGAAGACGGCCAGGCCCTGGCGGACGGCGGCGACGTCGTGAACGCGGAAAACCCCCGCGCCGGCGGCCCGGGCGGCCAGGCAGGCCGCCAGCGTGCCCGACAGCCGGGCCGAGGGGGAGGTTTCGCCCGTGAGTTCGCCGAGGAATCGTTTGCGGCTGGGGCCCACCAGCACGGGCCGGCCCAGAGAGGCCAGAATGCCCACGCTCGCCAGCAACGCCAGGTTGTGCTCCGTTCGCTTGCCGAACCCGATCCCCGGGTCGATGACGATCCGGCCACAGTCGATCCCGGCGGCGACGGCGGCATCGATCCGCCCGGCCAGGAAGGCCCGGACCTCGGCGACGACGTCGGTGTAGTGCGGGTCGGTTTGCATGGTCTTGGGCGTTCCGGCCATGTGCATCAGGCACATGGCGGCGCGGCGGCGGGCGGCGAGAGGGAACATCCCCGGGTCGTCTAGACGTCGTTAATGATGACCGCCCCGGCGTCCAGGGCGAATTCGGCGACGGCGGCCAGCGTCGTGTCCACGCTCACGGGCACGCCCATCGCCGCCACGCCCGGCAGCACGTCCCGCAGGCGGGCGATCTGGTCGGCGGCACAGACGCGGTCGGAGCCGGGTCGGGTGGACTCGGCCCCGACGTCGAACAGGTCGGCGCCCTCCGCGATCATCCGCCGCGCCTGGGCCAGGGCGTGTTCGGGAGAGAAGAACGCCCCCGCGTCGGAGAAGCTGTCCGGGGTGACGTTGAGAACGCCCATGACGTAGGCCCGACTGGATGGGCCGGCCGAGAGGATGTCGTCGATTGTCGTGGGCAAGGCGGCTGGCAGGCGGGGGTAGAGAGAGAAAGGGATTAGGGGATTACGGGATTAGGGGATTGGGAGGGAAGGATTGGATCAGGGATCTGAAATCTCAGATCTCAAATCGGAAATCTCAAATCTGAAATTTCAAATTTCAAATTTCAAATCTCAGATTTCAAATCTCAAATCTCAGATTTCAAATCTCAGATTCCAGATCGGTAATCCTCTAATCCCATAATCCCTTTCTCTCTTTACCTTCGAATTACGCACCGGCCCCCGGCAGGCCCAGGGGGTTTTTGGCGTGCTCGGCCTCGATCAAGTCGGCGACGGTCGGCTTGTCGAGGGTCTGCCCGTCAAGGATTCGCTGCACGTCCTGGGCGTCCAGGGTTTCGTACTTGATCAGGGCGCGGGTGAGGCTTTCGAGTTTGGCGGCGTTGGCTTCGATGAGGCCCTTGGCGGCGGCGTGGGCGGCGTCGATGATGCCCCGGATCTCCTCGTCGATGATCTCCGCCGTCCGGTCGGAGTAGTCCTTGCCCCCCAGGTCGATGGCCATCGAGCGCTGCTCATCCCGGGAGTAGTTGACCAGCCCGACGCGGGCGCTCATGCCCCAGTCGAGCACCATTTTCCGGGCGATGGCGGTGGCCTGGGCGATGTCGCCCTGGGCGCCGCTGGAGAGGTCGTGGCAGAAGACTTCCTCGGCCACGCGCCCGCCCATGCACACGCACAACTGGGCGGTGCAGTACGCCCGCGTCCAGATGTAGCGGTCCTTCTCGGGCAGCGAGAACGTCGCCCCGCCCATCTGCCCTCGCGGAATGATCGACACCTTGTGCAGCGGGTCGGCATTGGGGGAGAGAATCTGCACGAGCGCGTGCCCTGCCTCGTGGTAGGCGGTGATCTCCTTCTCGTGCTCGTCGATCACGCGGCTCTTCCGCGCCCGGCCCCAGCGGACCTTGTCGCGGGCCTCTTCCAGGTCGGCCTGCTCGACGGAGTTCTTGTCGGCCATCGTCGCCGAAATCGCCGCCTCGTTGACCAGCGCCGCCAGGTCCGCCCCGCTGAACATCGGCGTGCCTCGCGCCAGCCGGTTCAGGTCCACGTCCGGGCCGCACTTGACCTTCGTGGCGTAGATCTTCAGGATCTCGTACCGCCCCTTCAGGTCCGGCAGGGGGACGTTGATCTGGCGGTCGAACCGCCCGGGGCGCGTCAGGGCAGGGTCCAGCACGTCCAGGCGGTTGGTCGCGGCGATGACGATCACCTGGTCGGAGGAGTTGAACCCGTCCATCTCGACGAGGATGGCGTTGAGGGTCTGGGCGGTTTCCTGCCCGCCGCCCTGGTAGTCGCCCCCGGAGCGGCGGCGACCGACGGCGTCGATCTCGTCCAGGAAGATGATGCACGGGGCGGAGTCCTTGGCCTCGCGGAAGAGGTCCCGCACCCGGCTGGCGCCCACGCCGACGAACATCTCGACGAAGTCGCTGCCGGAGATGGAGAAGAAGGGCACCTCGGCCTCGCCGGCGATGGCCTTGGCCATGAGGGTCTTGCCGCAGCCGGGCTCGCCCACCAGCAGCACGCCGCGGGGGATTCTGCCGCCCAGCCGCTGGAACTTGCGCGGGTTCTTGAGGAATTCGATGATCTCCCGGACTTCTTCCTTGGCTTCCTCGATGCCGGCGACGTCGTCGAAGCGGACGGTGGTGCGTTCGCGAGTGGCGACGCGGTGACGGCTTCGCCCGAAGGAGCCCAGGAACCCGCCGCCCCCGCCCCCGCCGCCCAGCCGGCGGAACAGCAGGAACCAGATCAACGCCAGCACCACCAGCGTCACCCCCAGTTGCATCAGCGGGGCTTCCCACATGTTGGGGGGCGGGTACTTCGGCGAGGCGGTGCAGTTGGCCTCCTTGAGCATCTTGCGAAGGCGCTGGTCGAAATCGTTCTCGGCGGTGTAGTTGTAGGAGAGACGGAACTTCAGTTCGCTCTCTTTCACGTTCGTCGTCGCCCGGGCGTTCTCGCCGTCGATCCGGTCGCGGTAGATGACAATGTCGCCCTTCAGGTTGCCGTTCTCGACGTACGTCCAAAAATCGGTCGTGCGGATCTCGCGCCGGGCCTCGCCCATCTTGTCGGCCAGGAAATTCGCCGCCAGAAGGCACAGCATGATCAGGATCACCCACGCCATCATCGAGCCGCCGAAGCGAGGAGGCTGCTGGGGCGGCGGGGTCGGGCGGTCGGGTTTGTCGGGGGTCGGCTCAGGCATGGGTTGGTTCTTTCAGGCCCGGGGGCTCAGGGCTGGCCCCAGGGGGTTTCCAGTTGCTCGACGATGAGGCGGGCGGCCCGGTCGACGGTGCCCTGCCCCCCGCGGAAGAAGTCCTGCCCGACCTCCGGCGTGCCCGGCAGGTTGCCCCCCTGCGGCGTCACGTGCGTGCTCGAGACAGGCAGGCGGTCGACCTTCTTGATGATCGCCCCGGTCCGCTGGTTGGTCCACTCGAAGGCCACCTCGATGGTGATCTGCTCCTCCCGCGCGATCCCGGTGTCGGGGTTGCGGCTGAGCATCTGCCGGCTGATGCGGGTGATCTTGCCCGTCAGGAGGGTGTCGGCGTGTTTGCGGTCGACGATCTTATAGGCGCCGCGATTGGCGATCTCCTTGACGAGGGCCTCGGTCAGGTGCTCTTCCCAGTCCCGCCGGTAGACCTCATGCCCTCGGCCCAAGGTCGTAACGGCGATGGTCTTGTACTCGGTGGGGAACAGCGACTGGGTGGTGTACCCGCAGCCGCCGGCGGCGGCCAGCAGGAGCAGCGACGCCACGGCGGCCGCTCGCTTCGCATACCGTAGGTTCATCGGGGGACCCTGCCTTCTTTCTGTGCGTTTCTCTGAGACTCCAGGTACAGGTTGGGCGCCGGAAGCCCGGGCGAGGCCGGGGGGGGAACGCCCAGCCTCGACAGGCCCGACCTCGCCCGCATCGCCCACGTCGTCGAGGGGTAGTCACGGACGATCTGCTGATAATAATACGCCGCCGCCCGCTTCCGCTCCGGGCTGGGGCGCGTGGTCTCGTAGTACTGCCCGATCGCGAAGCTCTTTTCGGCCAGCAGCACCTGGAGCTCGGCGATCTGCCGTACCGCCTGCTGCGCCGCCGCCAGGGTCGGGAACGACTGGCGGTACTCGATGAACCGCTGGCGGGCATCCCGCAGCGGCGTCTCGTCGTAGAGCACGCCGATATACATCGCCCGGCAGGCCCGGGCGGCCTGGTAGCTGGCGTAGGCGGCCTGCGGGGCCTTGGCGAACAACTGAAGGAACCGGTCGTAGGCGGCCACCGCGGCGGCGGACTTCTTGTCGGCGTAGTAAAAGTCTCCGATCCGCACCAGCGCCTTGGCCGCGATGGTCG
>JAPLNA010000050.1:8874-30346 GCA_026693065.1 Planctomycetota bacterium | reverse complement strand
CAATGTAAAAACAACCGATCGTCTCCCCTATCTTCAGCTGGTGCTTTACCTGCGGGTCATTTTTAAGCTCCTGCACCCGGTGAATATCGATCTTTACCTTCCGGTTTTGCAGAATAATATCGATACTGTCGTTGATATGGCCGATGCAGCGCTGACTCAGGATATCGAGTTTCTCATAACCGATATCTTCGGCAACATACATATCCCACTGGGTGGTTTGGAAACCTTTCGGAGGAAGATCGAGTGCAGTGAAGCAGGTAATTGGCTCTTCGGAAATCAGTACACCGCCCGCATGAATGGTACGCAGGTTAGGGAAATCCTGCATCAGTGCACCCACCGCAAATATCTTCCGGTACAGCTCGCTACCTTCAGTTTCAGAGACAGGGTTATCGGCCAGCGTATCGATTTCGTTCTTCGGGAGCCCATACACCTTCCCCAGTTCACGAATGATCGATTTCCCCTGGAAAGTATTCATTGCCCCAAGCAGCGCCGTGTATTTGTTGCCGTACCGTTTAAAAATATATTCATGAATATCGTCACGATCGCGCCACGAAAAGTCAATGTCGAAATCGGGGGGAGAACTCCGTTTAGGGTTGAGAAAACGCTCAAAATAGAGGTTGAGCTCAATCGGATCCACATCGGTGATTTTCAAACAATAAGCAACAATTGAATTGGCACCCGAACCTCGTCCCACGTGGTAAAAACTGCGACTCATCGAATAGCGGATAATGTCCCAGGTGATCAGAAAATAGGAGGAGAAGCCGAGCTTGTCGATGATGGCCAGTTCGTGTTGCACCCGCTTCAATGCCTCCTGATCGTTACCATAGCGGTATTTCCAGCCGTCAAGGGCAAGCTTCTCAAGGTCCTGCCGTCGGTCAAGCTGCCGTCGGTCTACGTCGAGCCCCTGCCCTCGGGCGAGGAGGACGATGCCGTCGTCGTCGCCCGCGTCAGCATGCCCGAACTGCCCGTCGCGCAGCGAAAGGGCTGCTTCGCCGAGGTCGAGCTGGGCATCGGCGAGGACGAGGCCCTGTGCGAGGCCCGACGCTGCCTCCGTTGCGACCTGGATTTCACCCAACCCCTCTGATCGCCCACGGCGACTCAGGATAGAGCTGAGGAGTCAACATGATTACCCTGGAAGTCGACGGCCGAACCATCGAGGCCAAGGAAGACGAAACCCTCCTGACCGCCCTGCGGCGGGAAGGCATTGCCATTCCCACCCTGTGTCACATGGAAGGGCTTCCGCCCAGCGGGGCCTGCCGGCTGTGCCTCGTTGAGGTCGCCGGAGCGCCCAACCTGGTCTCCAGTTGTTCCTACCCGGTAGCCGCGGGCATGAAGGTCCAGACGCGGAGCCCCCGCGTGGTGGAGGCCCGGCGCATGATCGTGGAACTGCTGCTGGCCAGCCATCCCGACGACTGCCTCTACTGTGCCCGCAGCGGGCGGTGCGACCTGCAGACCCTGGCCCAGGACATGGGCGTCCGCCAGCGGTCCCCCCAGGCCAAACGAGCCCCGCAGGACATGGACATCTCCAGCCCGTCCATCATCCGCGACCCCGACAAGTGCATCCTCTGCGGGCGATGCGTCCGCGTGTGCGAGGAAACCCAGGGCGTCGCCGCGATTGACTTCATCGGGCGGGGCTCCAAGGCGTACATCGGCACGGCCTTCAACGAGGGCCTCAACGTCTCCACCTGCATCAACTGCGGACAGTGCGTCCTGGTCTGTCCCACCGGCGCGCTGACGGAGCATTCCTACGTCAACGAGGTTATCGCCGCCCTGGCCGATCCGACCAAGATGGTGGTCGCCCAGCACGCTCCGGCCGTCTCGGTCACCCTGGCCGAGGAGTTCGGCGTCAAGCCCGGCTCCGACTTCGACGGCAAGATGGTCGCCGCCCTCCGCCTGATGGGCTTCGACCGCGTCTTCGATACCTCCTTCACCGCCGACCTGACGATCATGGAGGAAGGCTCGGAGCTGGTCCACCGCGTCCAGAACGGCGGCGTGCTGCCCATGCTGACCAGTTGCTCCCCCGGCTGGATCAAGTTCGTCGAGAGCTTCTACCCGGAGTTCATCCCGAACCTTTCGACGTGCAAGAGCCCCCAGCAGATGATGGGCGCCCTGATCAAGAACCTCTTCGCCGTCAAGCAGAACGTCGACCCGGCGAAGATCGTCAGCGTCTCGATCATGCCCTGCACGGCCAAGAAGTTCGAGTGCTCTCGCCCGGAGATGGGGCACGAGCATGTTCCCGACGTCGACTACGTGCTGACCACGCGGGCATTGGCGCAACTGATGCGGACCTTCGGCGTGGACCTCAAGGCCATGCACGCCGAGACCCCCGACACCCCCTTCGGCGAGCGCAGCACGGCGGGCAAGCTCTTCGGCGCCACCGGCGGCGTCATGGAAGCATCGTGCCCGCCGTCCGCGGACTCAAGGGCGTCAAGGAAGCCTTCATCGACATCAACGGCATCACCGTCGGGGTGGCGGCGGCCAGCGGGTTGAGCAACGCCCGCAAGCTGCTCGAGCAGGTCAAGGCCGGGCGGAAGGACCTGCACTTCATCGAGATCATGACCTGCCCCGGCGGGTGCATCAGCGGCGGCGGGCAGCCTCTCGGGGCCGACCTCGACGCCGTCCGCGCCCGCATGCAGGCCCTGTACAAGATCGACAAGCAGGAGCCCCTCCGCGTCAGCCACAAGAACCAGCAGGTCCAGCGGCTCTATAGCGAGTTCCTGGGCGCGCCCCTGGGCGAGAAGAGCCATCACCTGCTCCACACGCACTACCACGACCGCAGCGACACGAAATGAACCCCCGCGTCCGCCACGGCGGCGCGGCCTCAGGAGACGTCATGAGCGACAAAAAGAAGATCCTCGTAGTAGACGACGACCCCGACTTCATCGAACAGGTCTGGGCCGTCCTGGCCTCCGAAGGGTACGAAGTCTTCACCGCCGGCGGCGAAGACGAAGCCCGCGAGATGCTCCTCACCGTCAGCCCGGACCTGGCGATCCTGGACCTGATGATGGAGCACAAGGATTCGGGCTTCGTTCTGGCCCACTATGTCAAGAAGCTCTACCCCGACACCCCGGTGATGCTGATCACCTCGGTCGGGTCGGTCACGGGCATGTCCTTCGCCCCGCAGTCGGCCGACGCCCAGAGCTGGGTCAAGACCGAACGCGTGATGGACAAGCCCATCCGCGCCGAGCAATTGAAGGAAGAAGTCCGCAAGCTGCTGGATGCGGCCAAAGCTGTAATCCGTAACCAGTAATCAGTAACCAGTAATCAGTAATCAGTAACCCGTAATCCGTAATCAGGAATGTCCTGATTACTGGTTACGGATTACGGGTTATGGGTTACTGATTACTGGTTACGAGGTACGAATCCCATGGACCCTGTCGGCCTGGTCAAGACGATCAAGGAACGCTGCCGGGTCTGCTATACCTGCGTGCGGGAGTGTCCGGCCAAGGCCATCCGCATCGCCGACGGGCAGGCCGAAGTCATCGCCGAACGATGCATCGGCTGCGGCAACTGCGTCCGCGTCTGCAGCCAGAGCGCCAAGAGCGTCCTGGACACCACCGACCAGGTCCTGGCCCTGCTGGGCGGCCGGGATAAGGTCGTCGCCTGCGTGGCCCCGAGTTTCCCGGCCGAGTTCACCGAATGCCGCTGGGACGTCGCCGTCGGCATGATCCGCGCCCTCGGGTTCGACCTGGTTTGCGAGGTGGGCTTCGGGGCCGACCTCGTCGCGCGACGCTATCGCCAACTCCTCGAAAACCCCGCCGGTCGCCGCTACATCGCCACCAGTTGCCCGGCCATGGTGACCTACGTCGAACGCTACTTCCCCGACCTGACGGACCGGTTGGCGCCGATCGTCTCGCCGATGGTGGCGATGGCGCGGGCGTTGCGCCAGATACACGGGGGCGCCCTGCGGGTGGTGTTCGTGGGCCCGTGCATTGCCAAGAAGGGGGAGGCCCGCGATCCCCACGTCGCCGGCGACGTCGACGCCGTCATCACCTTCCGCGAGTTGCGGAAGCTCCTGGAACTCAAGGGCATCACGCCGGCTTCGGTCGCCCCGGGCGACTTCGACGCCCCCCGCGCCGGCACGGGCGGGCTCTTCGCCATCAGCCGCGGGCTCCTCCAGGCCGCCGGCATCGGCGAAGACCTCGTCGCCGGGCAGGTCGTCTCCGCCGACGGGCGAACCGGGTTCATCGAGGCCGTCAGGGAATTCCAGAGCGGCGACCTGGACGCCGGGCTGCTCGAGGTGCTCTGCTGCAACGGGTGCATCATGGGCGCCGGGATGAGCACCGACACCCCGCTGTTCCGCCGCCGCAGCCGCGTCAGCGAGTACGTCCGCCAACGCGTCAGCGCCGCCGGAGAAGGCGCCACCGCGCTGGAGAGTTTCGACGGCCTGGACCTCTCCCGTCGCTACAGTCCCGACGACCTGCACGTGGGCACGCCGTTTGAAGCGGAAATCCGCCAGATCATGGCCCGGATGGGCAAGCGGGCGCCCGAGGACGAACTCAACTGCGGCGCCTGCGGGTACGACACCTGCCACGACCATGCCGTCGCGATTTTCAAGGGTCTGGCCGAAAGTGAAATGTGCCTGCCCTACACCATCGAGCAACTTCGCCGCACCGTGGGCGAACTGGCCGATTCCAACGAGAAACTCGCCGACACGCGAGAGGCCCTCATGCAGTCGGAGAAGCTCGCCAGCATGGGCCAACTCGCCGCCGGCATCGCCCACGAGGTCAACAACCCCCTGGGCGTTGTCCTGATGTACGCCCACCTCCTGCTGGCCGAACACGAGAGGGATCCGCGCCTCCACGAGGACCTGACCATGATCGCCGAGCAGGCCGACCGGTGCAAAAGGATCGTCGCCGGGCTGCTGCACTTCGCCCGCCAGAACCGCCTGGCGATCCAGGAGGTGGACCTTCCGGCCCTGGTGGCGCGGGCGGCCAAGAGCCTGATCGTGCCCCCTCGCGTTCGCGTCGTCCTCGAGGACCGGATGGTTGAGCCGGCCGTCGAGGTTGACCCCGACCAGATCCTCCAGGTCCTGACCAACCTCATCTCCAATGCCCTGGCCGCGATGGAAGACAAGGGAGGCACGCTGACCCTGCGAACGCTCGAACACGACGCCCAGGTGCAGGTCGTCGTCGCCGACACCGGCGTGGGCATTCCCGCGGCGAACCTGCCCCGCGTCTTCGAGCCCTTCTTCACCACCAAGCAGATCGGCAAGGGCACGGGCCTCGGCCTGGCCGTTACGTATGGCATCGTTAAAATGCATCGAGGCGACATCCGTGTGGAATCCAACGCCGACCCGGCCGTCGGCGAGACCGGCACGGCGTTTACCGTGACGCTGCCCCGATGGGCGCAACGGGAGTAACGCGATGGAAACGATCCGAATCCTGGTGGTCGACGACGAAGCGGGCATGCGGATGGGCGCCGAGCGGGCGCTGCGGAACTTCCACGTTCACCTGAACGAGTTCGCCGAGGACGTCGGTTTCGAGATCCGCCTGGCCGCCACGGGCGAGGAGGCCCTCGAGGCCATCGCCGCCCAGGCCCCCGACATTCTCCTGCTCGACCACAAGCTGCCCGGCATCAGCGGGCTGGACATCCTCGAGACCCTCCACGGGCGCCAGGACGAGATTCTCACGGTGATGATCACGGCCTACGCGTCGCTGGAGACGGCCGTCACCGCCACGCGGCGGGGGGCCTATGATTTCCTCGCCAAGCCCTTCACTCCCGAGGAACTCACCGGCGTGGTCCGCAAGGCCACCCGGCACCTGTTGCTCCAGAGGCAGGCCCGCCGCCTGGCCGAGGAGAAACGCCGCGTCCGCTTCGAGTTCATCTCCGTTCTCGCCCACGAACTCAAGAGCCCCCTCAACGCCGTCGACGGATACCTGCGGATCGTCCGCGACCGCGGCGCCGGCAACGACCAGGCCGTCTACGACCGCATGATCGCCCGCAGCCTCGTCCGGCTCGACGGCATGCGAAAGATGATCCTCGACCTGCTCGATCTGACGCGGATCGAGTCGGGCACGCGGAAGCGGGAGATATCGGAGGTGGACTTGTCGGCCCTGGCTGCCGAGGCGCTGGAGACGAGCGCTCCGGGCGCCGCCGAGGGGAACATCGCGTTGCACCTGCACGCGCCCGGGCGGGTTGTGTTCCCCGGCGACCGCGACGAACTGGCCATTGTCCTGAACAACCTCGTCTCCAACGCCGTCAAGTACAACCGCCAGGGCGGCCAGGTCGACGTGACGCTCGCCGCCGACCCGGCGGCCGTCACTCTGACGGTCGCCGACACCGGCATCGGCATGACGAGCGAGGAATCCGCCCACCTCTTCGGGGAGTTCAGCCGCATCAAGAACGCCAAGACCCGGGACATCCTGGGCAGCGGGCTGGGGCTCTCGATCGTGAAGAAGCTCGTGACGCTCTACAATGGAACGGTGACGGTCGACAGCACGCCGGACGTCGGCACGACCTTCACCGTGGCCCTGCCTCGCTCGGCAGGATAGGACCGCGCGTGGATATCGACGAAGCACGAACCTGGTTGCAGGAGGCGGACGAATCGCCCCTGGAGGAGCTTTGGCGGCGGGCCGACGCCGTGCGCCGCGCCGGGACCTGGCGGCCGGGCGGCGCGGGAGGGTATCGCTCCGGGCTCGCCGCCATCGGCGTCTCGGGGTGGGCGATATACGGGCCCACGCCGATCATGTCCAGGTCCAGCTCGGCGAAAAGGGCGATGTCCCTCGCCAGGTCGTCGAAGGACTGCCCGGGGATGCCGATCATGACGCCCGAGCCGACCTCGTAGTCCAGCGAGCGGAGCGGCGAGGAGCTGGCCCGCTGGAAACAGGCCGGCGCCGACCGATACCTTCTGCGGTTCGAGACCTCCCACCGCGCCCTGTTCGACCGTATTCACCCTCCCGCGCCCGGGCAGACGAGCGATCGCGTCGCGATCCTGCGGACGCTGCGGGGGCTGGGCTATGAGGTCGGCAGCGGCGTGATGATCGGCATTCCGGGCCAGACCTTCGACGACCTGGCGCGGGACATCGCCCTGTTCGCCGAGCTGGACCTGGACATGATCGGCGTGGGCCCGTATATCGCCCACCCCGAGACGCCGATGGCGGCGAGCCCGGAGCGATACCCTCCCGCGCCGCCCGGCCGCCAGGTCCCGGCCAGTGAGTTGATGACGTACAAGGTGATCGCCCTGGCGCGGCTGGCGTGCCCTCGGGCGAACATCCCCAGCACGACCGCGCTGGCGACGCTCAACCTCGCCGAGGGGCGAGAGCTCGGGCTCCAGCGCGGGGCCAACGTCGTCATGCCCAATCTCACCCCGCCCCAGTACCGTGCCTTCTACGAGATTTACCCCGCCAAAGCCTGCCTCCGCGAAACCTCCGACCAGTGCCACGCCTGCATGGCGAAGCGCATCGAGTCCATCGGTCGGTCCGTCGGCGGCGGGCGCGGCGACAGCCCCAACCACCGCGGCCGTGCCCACGCACAGGCCGGGAGATGAGTTGTATGAGTACCCTTGCCGCCATGACATTGAGCGATCGGGCCGCGGATTTCATCGTCGACGACGACATCACGCGTTGTCTGTCGCTGGGCCCGGCCGATCCGGGGAAAGTTCGTGAGATCATCGCCAAGGCCCTGACGAAGACGGCCCTGAGCGTGGACGAGACGGCCGAACTCGTTCGGGCCGACGATCCCGCCCTGGTCGAGGAAATCTTCGCCGCCGCCCGGAGCCTCAAGCAGGCCGTCTACGGCAACCGGATCGTCCTGTTCGCTCCGCTGTACGTCGCCAATCGCTGCGTCAACGACTGCGCGTACTGCGCGTTCCGCCGGAGCAATCCGCACGCCGTCCGGCGGACGCTCTCGAGCGAGGAGGTCCGCCGCCAGGTCGAGGCCCTCGAGAAGGTCGGGCACAAGCGGCTGATCCTGGTTTTCGGCGAGCATCCGCGGTACGACGCGGCCTACATCGCCCGGACGGTGCGCGAGGTGTATTCCGTGCGGGCCGGGCACGGCGAGATCCGCCGCGTCAACATCAACGCCGCCCCGCTCGACCACGAGGGCTACCGCCTCGTCAAGGACGCCGGCATCGGCACGTACCAGATCTTCCAGGAAACCTACCACCACGAAACGTATCGCCGCGTCCATCCGTCCTCCACGCGGAAGGGCAACTACCTCTACCGCCTGGACGGGCTCAGCCGGGCCTTCGAGGCCGGCTGCGACGACGTCGGCATCGGCGCCCTGTACGGCCTGTACGACTGGCGGTTCGAGACGCTCGCCCTGGTCACCCACGCCCTGCACCTGCAGAGCCGCTACGGCGTCGGGCCGCACACGATCAGCTTCCCGCGGATCCGCCCGGCCGTCGGCACGACCCTCGATCCGCGCTGGAGCGTTTCGGACGAGCACTTCCAGCGTGTGATCGCGATTCTCCGGCTGGCCGTGCCGTACACCGGGCTGATCCTGACGGCGAGGGAGACGGCCCAGGTCCGCCGCGAGGCCCTGCGGATGGGCGTTTCGCAGATCGACGCGGGCAGCCGCATCGAGATCGGCGGCTACACCGAGGCCGGCGACGCCCAGGCCATCGAACGCGAGCAGTTCACCCTCGGCGACGTCCGCAGCCTGGACGAAGTCATGCGGGAACTCATCGACGACGGCTACGTGCCGAGCTTCTGCACCGCCTGCTACCGCCAGGGCCGCACGGGCGAACACTTCATGGAAATCGCCGTCCCGGGGCACGTCAAACGCTTCTGTTCCCCCAACGCCCTGCTGACGTTGATGGAGTACCTCATGGACTACGCCTCGCCCGCCACCCGCGCCAGCGGCGAGAAGCGCATCGCCGAGGAGCTGGCCAAGATGCCCGAAGGCCAGGCCCGCCAGGACGTCGCCGACCGCCTCGCCCGCATCCGCGGTTCCGAGGACCGAGACTTCTATTACTAGAGACCCCATGGCGTTCCGAACCGAACACGATCTTCTCGGGGCCGGTGAAGTTCCCGCCGAGGCCCTGTACGGCCTGCACACCGTGCGGGCGGTGGAGAACTTCCCGCTGGCCCGCCGCCCGGTCCACCGGGGGCTCGTGCACGCGTTCGGGGCCGTCAAACTCGCCGCCGCCCGCACCAACCACGAACTGGGCTACCTCGACGAGCGGGCCTTCGCCGCCCTGGCCCGTGCGTGCGAGGAACTCATGGAAGGCTCACTCGACGAGCACGTCATCGTCGACGCCCTCCAGGGCGGGGCCGGCACGAGCACCAACATGAACGTCAACGAGGTCCTCGCCAACCGCGCCCTCCAGTTGCTCGGGCGGCCGCTGGGGGACTACCCGACGCTCAGCCCGACGGACCACGTGAACCTGCACCAGTCCACCAACGACACATACCCGACGGCCCTTCGGGTCGCCGCCGTGGCGGGCCTGCGGGAGCTCGAACGCGAGATCGTCGCCCTCCAGGAGGCCTTCCAGGCCCAGGAGAAGGCGATGGCGCACGTGGTGAAGATCGGGCGCACCCAGCTCCAGGACGCCGTCCTGACCACCCTGGGCCAGGAAATGTCCGCCTACGCCGAGGCCTTCGCCCGCGACCGCTGGCGCGTCTACAAGTGCGAGGAACGGCTTCGCGTGGTGAACCTGGGCGGCACCGCCATCGGCACGGGCCTGGGCGCGCCGCGCCAGTTCGTCTTCCGCGTGATCGACCACCTCCGCGACATCACCCACCTGGGCCTGGCCCGCGCGGAGAACCTCGGCGAGGCCACCCAGAACGCCGACGTGTTCGTCGAAGTCAGCGGCATCCTCAAAGCCCTCGCGACGAGCCTGATCAAAGTCTCCAACGACCTTCGCCTGCTCTCCTCGGGCCCGCACGGCGGGCTGGGCGAGCTGCACCTGCCCGACCGCCAGGCCGGCTCGTCCATCATGCCCGGCAAGGTCAACCCCGTGATCCCCGAGGCCGTCGCCCAGGCCGGCCTGGTCGTCTGCGGGAACGACCAGGTGATCGCCGCCGCCGCCGCGGGCGGAAACCTCGAACTCAACCAGTTCATGCCGCTGATCGCCGATTCGCTGCTGGGCAGCCTGGACCTGCTGGCCCGGGCGTGCCACATCTTCCGCCGCTTCTGCATCGAGGGCCTCCGGGCCGATGAGGGCCGCTGCCGCCAGAACATCGAAACCTCCACCGCCGTCGCCACCGCCCTCGTCGAGCCCCTGGGCTACGAGGCCGCTACCCACGTGGCCCAACTGGCGCACGCCCAGGGCAAGAGCGTCCGCCAGGTCGTCCTCGAACAAGGCCTGATGTCCCAGGCCCAGTTCGACGAACTCGTCTCGCCCGAGAAGGTCATGCAACTGGGCTCACGCCCCGCGCTAGTGGGCGAGGGGGAACCACAAAGACCACAAAGCACACAAAGAACACAAAGAAAAGAGGGGAGTGATGAATAGAAGCGGACAACCATCTTCGTCCTGCCGTTGTTCATCCCGGCTCTCTTGTGATCCTCTTCTTCTCTTTGTGCCCTTTGTGTGCTTTGTGTCCTTCGTGGTTCCCCCTGCCCCCATCGCCCGACGACCCTCGAAGGAGCAGAAATGAGAGGCACGCCCAAAGGCTTCCGCCTGCACATCGGGCTGTTCGGAAGGCGGAACGTCGGCAAGAGCTCCCTGCTCAACGCCATGACCCGCCAGGAGGTCTCGATCGTCTCGGACGTGGCCGGCACGACGACCGACCCGGTCGAAAAACCCATGGAACTCCTGCCCGTGGGCCCCGTGCTCTTCATCGACACCGCCGGCATCGACGACGTCGGCACGCTGGGCGAAATGCGAGTGCAGCGAACCAAGCAGGTCTTCGACCGCACCGACCTGGGCGTGGTGATCTCCCCGGCCGGGGAGTGGACCGACTTCGAGGAGCAGATCCTCCAGGAACTTCGCGCGCGGGAGATTCCCGCGCTGGTGGTGTTCAACAAGAGCGACCTGGGCTCGCCCTCCGCGGCCCTGCTGGAAACCCTCAAGACGCTGAAGGCGCCCGTCGTCCGCACCGTCGCCAGCCGGGGCGAGGGCATGCTCGAGTTGCGCGAGGCGATCATCAAGGCCGCCCCGGAAGAGTTCATCAACGCCCCGACGATCATGGGCGACCTCGTGCCCGCCGGCGAGTTGGCCGTGCTGGTCGTGCCGATCGACCTGGAGGCCCCCAAGGGCCGGCTGATTTTGCCCCAGGTGCAGTCGATCCGTGACGTGCTGGACGTGGACGCCTACTGCATGGTCGTGAAGGAGCGAGAGCTTCGCGAGGCCCTGTCCCGCCTGACCCGCCCGCCGGCGATCGTCGTGACGGACTCGCAGGGCTTCCTCAAGGTCGCCGGCGACACGCCCGAGTCGATCCCGCTGACGAGTTTTTCCATCCTCTTCGCCCGCTGCAAGGGCGACCTGAACGCCTTCGTCCGCGGCGCGATGGCCATCGAAACCCTCGCCCCCGGCGACCGCGTGCTGGTGGCCGAGTCGTGCACCCACCACCCGATCGCCGACGACATCGGGCGCGTCAAAATCCCGCGATGGCTCCAGCGGTACGTCGGCGGCAAGCTGGAATTCACCCACGTCCAGGGCCACGACTTCCCCGACGACCCGGCCGGCTACAAGTTGATCGTTCACTGCGGCGGGTGCATGTGGAACCGCCGCGAGATGCTCACGCGCCAGCTCCGCTGCCGCCAGGCCGGCGTGCCCATCACCAACTACGGCATGACGATCGCGTACTCCCTGGGCATCTTCGAGCGTGCCCTGGGCCCGTTCCCGGCGGCGCTGGAAACGTATCGTTCTCTGCGTAGCGGACGGGGGAAGTAGCCGCGAATCTCGCCGCCCCGAGACGGACCGGGGCTTTACGTTTGGGCGAGGGCACGTGATAATTCCGGTGCGGCCGCCCGCGGCTGGCGGAGCCGAACAGTGAGTCCTCGAATGGGAGCCCCGGTGATGCGACGGAATACGATGATTACGATATTGGCGGTGGTGATCGGTTTGGCGATCGTGGGCGGGGGGGTGTGGTGGTGGCAGGCGTGGCGGGCCATGAAGGCCGACGCGGTGGACACGTGGCGGAAGATCGCCCAGGACGCCAATGACGGGATGTCGACGGCGCCGGCCAGTGCCCCCGCCCCGGGCCTCCAGGCGGCCGTAAAGGCCATCGAGGGCCGCGGCGGGAATGTGATCCTTGACGGCAGCGTGGCGGTGTTCATGTTCTCCCCGGATCGGGGCACTGTCGACTCAGATCTGGCCCTGCTGGAGCCGTTCAAGGATATGGACTGGTCTGTGGTGCTCGCGTATGCGGGGGTGACCGATGCGGGGGTCAAACGCCTCGCCGGATTCCCTCGCGTGACCAGGCTCAGCCTCCTGGGCTGCGCCCAGGTCACCGATGAAGGCGTCAAGGCCCTGGCGTCCCTGCCGAAACTGGAGTGGCTGGAACTGTCTGACACTCGCGTAACTCCGGCCGGCCTGGCGTCCCTTCGAGCCGCCCTGCCGAAAACCGTCATCCTGCCCAAGCAGGCCGATCAGTCGGCGAAGTAGGGGTGGCCCGGTGACCGTCATGACAATACACGCGGAATTCCCCGGACCGTTGGCGACGAGCCTCTCGATCGACAGCGTGGGGCTCGTGCCGGGGGATCATCCTGCTGTGCCACTATCCGGCCGAGGGCGAGCCGAAGCCCGGAGTGAACACATGACCAGACTGGTATTGGTTCTGATGCTGTTGCTGCTGGCTCCCGGCTGTAAGCGGGAGAGCCCAGGAGACCGTGCTGCCGCGTCGCAGTCCAGGCCGGCCGCGAAGGGCCTCACCGAGCAACTGGCCGAGACGGTCCGCGAGGGGGCCGCCGGAGTTTCCAGGCAGGTGGCGGACGCCCAGGTTCTGGCCGAGGCGGAGCGGTTCCTCGCCGCCGTGAGCGGTCGCGACCTTGGTCAACTCAAGCAGTTTTGCACCGTCGATGGCGAGGGAGAGTACGGGGCGATTCTGGCGAGCTACTACCAGGCCTTCGTCCTGGAAGACTCCCGAGGGCCCGCCGCCGCCCGGGACCATCTGGCCGCCGAACTGGCCCGGAAGGACAATTCGCCCCTCAAGGACCAGGCCCTTCGAGGCCTGAACGAGTATTTCGCCGCCAAGGGCAGCGTGACCACGCGCGAGGCCGCCGGCATCATCCTGGTCGTCGCCCTGGAGGCCAAGTACTCCCACGTCGGCGGACGCGTCGGCAAGAGCCTCGCGCAACAGTTGGGGTTGCTTCCCCCAAAGACTGCCGCCACCGCCCCTGCCTCGGGGACGTAGGCCCAGGCGGAAAAGGGCGTTTTTTCCGCCGGCCTCCTATCTCATTCCGATCAGTTAGAGTAGATGTCGTCTTTCGTGTCGAACAGCTCGTCGGGGCCGGCGGATTGCAGGCGGGGGGCGCCGTTGGGGCCGGCGGCGGGGGAGTAGGTCATATTGTGGAAGAACCCGTCCTTGACGTTCCCCGGCGGCTGCATCGAAACGACGCCAACGACCATCCCCGAGCAGGCGGGCAGGTCATGGAGCACGTGGAGGGAGGCCGGGTACTCGCCCTTGTCCTGATGGTAGCGTTCGAGGGCTCGCGTGACGAGTTCCATGGTGGCGTGCGTCTTCTGTACCGCGGCGTCGTCGGTGTCGCCGACGGCGAGGGCGTGAGCGACCTTCGAGGTGGCCGGCCCCGCCGCCAGCCAGAGGATGCCCAACAGCCCCGCGATCAGTCCCGTCAGGGCCTTGCCTCCCCCGCGATAGGCGCCCTGAGAGTCGCGCTGGCGGTTTCGGACTTTGCGGAAGAACCACATGGCCAGAAGGCCCGATACCCATCCCGCCACGAGCAGGACCCCGGCGATCCGCCATGACAAGTCCACCAGGACCGTGGCCAGCACGGCCGATGTCAACGCGTCAACGCCTGAGACGAGGCACACCATGGCGTCGGCGGCGGCGCGGCCGGCCGGGGCAGGCGACGCGACGGCTGCTTCATCATTTTTCGGTGCGATTGTCTGGTCTTCCCGCATTTCGTCCGCCATGTTCTGCTCCTTATGCCCGCCATGGGATAATGCACCCGGCCACGAGAGCATCGTAACGGTTCTCGGCCCACTGTTCAAGACGGCCGCCAGAGCCAACGACAGGACCCGGCCGGATAAACTCGCACATCCGGCCGAAAATTCCTCTTGCTGTCGCCCCGGAACCTGATACACTATTGTGCTTCACAGAACGTACCTGAACTGACTTAAGAGGCGTCATCATGAGAGAAGGCATTCATCCGGCTTACGAAGAAGTGACTGTCACCTGTGCCTGCGGCAACAGTTTCAAGACCCGCACGACCTCCAAGGTGATCCACGCCGACATCTGCGCCAAGTGTCATCCGTTCTACACCGGCAAGCAGAAGTTCGTGGACGCCGCCGGTCGCGTGGAGAAGTTCCAGAAGAAGTTCGGCAAGGAATACTTCGCCAAGAAGTCCGAGAAGTAGCTTCCCCAGACCATCCAACGCCGACGATTGGCCCCCGAGGCTGCGTCGGCGTTGTCATGTGTGTCCCTGCCGGGCGTTTTTCCCGGACGCACCGGTTCACCGGCCCCGGGACGCTGAAGACAAGGCCATGCCACCCCAGGACACGCTCATTGCCAAGCTCGAGGAACTGGAACGCCGGTACGACGGCATCCTCGAGCAGATGAACGATCCGGCCGTTGCCGCCAACCACGTCCGGATGGCGGACCTCGCGCGCGAACAATCGCACAGCCGGCAGATCGTCGAGCTGTTCCGCCAGTACCGCAAGCTGGCCAGCGACCGCGACGGGGCGCAGGCGATCCTGGACGACCCGGCCGCCGACGCGGACTTCAAGGCCCTGGCCTCGGGGGAGTTGGATTCGCTTCGCCACGCCGCCGCCGACGCCCTCGAGGAGATCAAGGGCCTGCTGGTCATGGGCGAGGAACGCCAGATCGACTCGATCGTGCTGGAAATCCGGGCCGGCACCGGCGGGGCCGAGGCCGCCCTGTTCACCGCCGACCTGCTCGATATGTACCGCCGCTACGTCGATCGCCAAGGCTGGACCTTCGAGGTCATGTCGGCCAGCCCGACCGAGATGGGCGGATTCCGCGAGGTGATCGTGGGGGTTCGCGGGGCGGCCGTCTGGAGCCGCCTGGGCTACGAGGGCGGAGGCCACCGCGTCCAGCGAGTGCCCAAGACCGAAAGCCAGGGGCGGATTCACACCTCCGCCGCCACCGTCGCCGTCCTGCCCGAACCCAAGAACATCGAAGTGGACATCAACTGGGAGAAGGACGTCAACGAGTTCACCAGCCGTTCGTCCGGCCCGGGGGGGCAGAACGTCAACAAGGTCGAGTCGGCCATCAAACTGGTGCACGTGCCCACGGGCATCACCGTTTCGATGCAGGATGAGAAGAGCCAGCACAAGAACCGGGCGAAGGCGCGGCGGATTCTGGCCGTCCGGGTGTACGAGTACCACGAGAACCGCGCCCGCGCCGCCGAAGCCGCCGCCCGCAAGACGATGATCGGCTCGGGCGACCGCTCGCAGCGGATCCGCACGTACAACTACCCGCAGAACCGCTGCACCGACCACCGCCTCCGCGGCGAAGGCCAGGAAGGCGCCAACTTCAACCTCGACCGCGTCCTCGAGGGCGACATGGACGACCTCATCGAAGCCCTGATCGCCCGCGACCGCGCCGAGCGGCTGGCCAACCTGTAACGGCGGGGGTCAGGCCGCTCCGGCCTTCTTTGCCTTCACTAACGCCACCCGGCTGTGAACCTGGACGCCCAAGGCCTCGAGGACCTTTCCCGCCCGTTCCAGGGTGATGCTGTGATACTCGTTCCGTTCGTCCCGCGAAACTTGCGTCTCGTGTACGCCCAGTTTCCTGGCCAGTTGCCGCTGCGAAAGCCCGCGGGCAATCCGCAGGGACACGAGCATCTGGCCGAGCCCGTAGAGGTTGTGCATCGGGTCGAACTGCCCACGTTTGAGCCTCTCGTAGCTCCGCACTTCTTCCGCCAACTGGCGGTGGAAGGACCGCATGGGGTCCATTGCCCGTTTGATTTCAGCCGCTTTCAGGCCCATCGCCTTCAGTTGGGCCTCCTGTCCGGCCAATCGCTGTCGCTCCTGGCGGATGCGGCCAAGGGCTTGCTTGTATTCCTTTTCATTACGAATCATGGTCTGCCTCCAGCCCGCCTGTTGTCAGGCAGGATCTTCACAATGCCGCGTGGTTTTCCGTCCCGGCGGCAACAACCCGTCGTCGGCAAAGTCCGGTATAACGCCCATGGCCGAGGTCTCCATGAACATTATAGTAAAGCAAGACAAAGAAGTCAAGTATATCGACCCATCTCCCGGCGGCGAAGGCCAGGAAGGCGCCCACTTCAACCTCGACCGCGTCCTCGAAGGCGACATGGACGACATCATCGAAGCCCTCATCGCCCGCGACCGGGCCGAACGGCTGGCGAATCTGTAACAGCGGTAGCCAGTAGCCAGGGAGGGGAAGGAAGGAGTGGGGAACAGGGAACTGGGGATACGCCCGGCTTGCCCTCGCGTCCCTGTACCGGGGGCCTGCCGCCCGATCAGGTTTCCTGCCGGCTATTTCTCCGCCAGGGCGGAGGTTCGGATGAATTCGGACAGGCCGCGAAAGCCTTTGGCTTTTGCCTTGGTTTCCAGGCGGACTTTTTCCTCGCAGGTCAGACGAACGTTGACCTGGACGGACCGCTTGCCCTCGCGGGCGGGGGCCGGGGGGGGTTGGCCTGTTTCCAGCAGATACGCCACGACCGTCACCAGCGCTTCCCGCGTGTCCGCGACGGCAGCCTGGGGCGTGGCGCCGTCGCCGAAGGCGGTGGGCATCTCGAGTCCGTGCCCATACCAGAGGCCGTCCTCGCACTCGAGGATGATCTTGTACCGATCGGTGATGGCCCGCGCCTTGGCGAGGACAGCCCTGTCGAAGGGGCGGTCGATGACCTTGGGGTGGTCAGTCGAGTTTTTCGATCTGGCGCACATACGTATACTTGACCTTTCCGTGATGGACCGGGACTGCCACCAACTCGGATCCAGCCCGCACGAATACGTGGTGCGACCCGCGGACCCTGTCCAACCGGTATCCTCGGGCCTCCAGCATCTTTCGTATCAGGGCGAATCGCACGTCGCTGGGCATCCCCTCAGTATAGCCCACGATATACGCACGTCAAGCAGAAAACATCCCCCGAGGCCGTAACCTCCTGGCCCGATGGCCCCGTCCCATCTTTCCCCGCCCGGCTACTGGCTACGGGCGACCGGCTACGGTAGTATCTTTCCATGCGAACCGCATGGACGCCCAGGACGCTGCAATGGAAGGTGGCCGCTCCGTTTGACGGGGCGGCCGAGCTGGCGAGGGAGGCTGCTACCACCCCGCTGGTGGGGCAGATACTCCACAAGCGGGGGGTTGGCACGGCCGCGGAGGCCAAGGCGTTTCTCGATCCGAAACTCAATGACCTGCTCGACCCGGAGACGCTGCCGGGAGTGGTACAGGCGGCCAAGAGAATTGCCGCCGCCGCGAGGGCGAAAGAGAAGATCGTAATCTATGGGGACTACGACGTCGACGGCATGACGGCCGTGGCGATCCTGCAGGCCGTGCTGAAACTTGCCGGCGCCGCCAGCGATTTCTACGTGCCGCACCGGCTGGACGAGGGGTACGGGCTCAACAGCGAGGCCGTGGACAAGATCGTGGCCGACGGGGCGAAGTTGATCGTGACGGTGGACTGCGGCATCAGCGCCGTTGAGCCGGTGGCGAGGGCCAGGGCGGCGGGGGTGGACGTAATCGTGACGGACCATCACACGCCGGGGGCTGAGTTGCCCGCGGCGACGGCGATCGTGCATCCGGCCCTGGCAGGGGGGGGCTACGGCAACCCGAACCTGTCGGGCGCGGGAGTGTCCTTCAAGCTGGCCTGGCAGGTCGCCCGCGAGCTGTGCGGCGAGAAGCGGGTGGACGAGCCGATGCGGAAGTTCCTGCTCGATGCGACCTGCCTGGCGGCCCTGGGCACGATCGCCGACGTCGTGCCGCTGGTGGGGGAGAATCGCGTGCTGGCGGTTCACGGGCTGCGGGGGCTGCCGGCCTCCGACCACCCGGGGCTCAAGGCCCTGCTGGCGTCGGCGTCGCTGGGGGGCAAGGCCCTGGACGCCTTCGACGTGGGGTTCGCCCTCGCGCCGCGGCTGAACGCCTGCGGGCGGATGGGGCACGCCCGCGACGCCGTCGAGCTGCTCAGCGGCCCGGCCCCCGAACGCTGCGCCGAGATCGCCCGCCAACTGGCCGACCAGAACGCCGAGCGCCAGCGGATCGAGCGGCAGGTGACGCAACACGCCATCGAGAAGGTGCGGGCGAGCGGGAAGGATGTGCCCGCGGGGATCGTGCTGGCCGATGAGAGTTGGCACGGGGGGGTGATCGGCATTTGCGCCGCCCGGCTGGTCGAGACGTTCGGGCGCCCGACGATCCTGATCGCCACCAACGGCGTCGGGGCGCGGGGGTCCGGGCGGAGCGTGCCGGGGTTCAACCTGGTTTCGGCCCTCACCGCCTGCTCGGAGCATCTGGCGGGGTTCGGCGGGCACGCGATGGCCGGGGGGGTTCGCATCGAGCCCGGGCGGATCGAGGCCTTCGCGGCCGCCTTCGCCGCCTACGCCGCCGCCCACCTGCCCGACGGGGCCGTCGCCCCCACGCTCGCCGTCGATGCGGACGTGTCCCTGGCGGCCCTGAACCTGAAGGCCGTCACGCACATCGCGAAGATGGCCCCGTTCGGCGAGGGCAACCCCGAGCCGGTGGTGGTCCTTCGCGGCTGCCGGCTGATGACGCCCCCGCAACGCATGGGTCGCAACGGGGCGACCGTCTCCTGCCTGCTGACCCAGAACGACGCCCGCATCCGGGCGGTGGGCTTCGGCATGGGCGACCTGGCCGACCTGCTCGTGGGCGTCAACACCGTCGACGTCGCCGGCACGCCCGTCCTCAACACGTTCAACGGGCGGACGTCGGTGGAGCTGCACCTCAAGGACGTGCAGTGGAAGTAGTGGGGGCAGTGGTGTCGTAGGGTCGAGGAATCACGAAGGACACAAAGAACACGAAGATCACGAAGGAAGCGAAGAACGGATAAGGATCAGGGGAGAAGAAGCAAAGGGCAGCACCGCGTGGGCGTTTCAGGCATTCTTCTTGCCGGCCTTCTTCTTTCCCTTTGCCCCCTTTCCGTTCTTTGTGTGCTTCGTGTCCTTCGTGGTTCCCCCGACCCTCACGTCTACCCCGCCGCCGCCGACCCAGTCGCACTCGATCCCCGCGGCCGAGCGGAGCCGGTCGGCCAGTTCGGCGGCGTGGTGCTGAATGTGGCGGATGTTCACCAGTTGGTGGTCCAGCTTGGGCATCTGATACCACGGGAAGCCCGACTCGTTTGCGGCCAGGTCCAGTTGATCCACGCCGGCGTCGATCGCCGCGTCGCACAGGGCCCAGTACTCGAGGACCTCGGCCCGGGTGTAGGGTTCGCCGATCCGTGGGCTCGAGGTGTCCTGGTAGTGGTCGCGGTGCTTCTCCCAGCGGTGAAACGCGGCCTGGTGGGGCTGGAGGTAGAAGTGGGTGTAGAAGAGCGTATGGTAGGCGACATTCCAGAAATGAGTCGGGTAGTTCGGGTTCGTCCAGAGCTCCTCCGGGCATCGCTCGATCGGCTGCTTCAGCATGGCCAGGGCCGCGTGGTACTGCCTCTTCAAGGCGGATCGAACGTCCATGGTCTGTCTCCTCTATTCCCTATATCTTCTTTCCGTCCTTTGTACCACTAATCTCCAGAATCTCGAATTCTCGTACAGGTTTTCAAGCCGCCACTCCAACAGCCGGAAACATGGGGAGAGCGTGCGGACGCTCTCCCCAAACCCCTCTTCCCGGCCCACACACCCCCAAGAAACAACCGGACAGACAAGTCGCGCGAGGATCAGGTGTGCCGTTCTTGGGGCCTGTGTGGGCCGGGGAAGGGGGTGCGGGGGAATCCGCCTTCGGCGGACCGGGTCCCCCGCGAACGGCTACCGTGTGCGCGACGTTCGGACTGCCGTCCCTTGGGAGGGGATCCCTCTTCCCCCTGGCTACCGGCTCTTTTGGTTGCGGCCGAGAACCGAAGGTTCGAGGCAGCGCCGGGCTCTTTGTGGTTCCCCAACCCTTCATTCGCCCGCAACCTACTTCGCTCTTGAGCCAGGCCTGAAGCGGCGCCACAGGGCGCCCGTCAGGCCGGAGAGGGCGTAGGCGAGCATGACCACGCCCAGGGTGATGAAGGGCCAGAGGACCACCGCCAGCACCAGCAGCACGACGCGGACGAGGTAGCTGACGGGCCGGCGGCCGTGGATGTAGTGGTTGACGACGTGGACGTAGCGGAAGGGGGAGACCATCAGCAGGGCCACTCCGAAGGTGGCCAGCGGGGTGCAGATGCCCACGATGGGCAGGAGGAACTGGGAGAACGGATCGGTCAGTTCGTGCAGGTGGGCGAAGAGCAGGATCAAGCCGGCGACGGTAGCGGCGGCCCCGGGGCTGGGCAGCCCGTGGAAGCCCATGTGGGCGGAGGCGTCGGGCTTGTTCTCGACGTTGAACCGCGCCAGTCGCAGCACCGCGCAGGCCACGTACAGCCCGCCGATGCACCAGAGGACGCGTTCGGTGAGCGGCCCGGAAGGCACGAAGAGCATCTCGCGGCTCCGCAGGGCGACGACGGCCGTCCGGATCATCATGAGCGCCGGCGCCACGCCGAAACTGATCACGTCGCACAGGCTGTCCAACTGTGCCCCGAAGTCGGTGGTCTGGCGCGTCATGCGGGCGATCCGCCCATCGAGCATGTCGGCGACCATGGCCCCGAAGATCATCCAGACGGCCACGGCGAGGTTGGCCAGGCTGGCGTCGGGCGAGTCGGTTCCCGGGACGAGAAGCCCTTCCTTCGTCGCGAAGTGAATCGCCCCGAAGCCGAGCAGCCCGTTGGCCAGCGTGAACAGGCTGGGCAGGATCGCCGTCGACCGCAGGATGAGCTGGCGCGCCCGCCCGGGCTCGTCGGCCTCGAACGCCAGCTCGTCCCCGACGTCGTCGGGGTCTATCACGGGTTGCTCTTCGGGGCAGTCGGTCATGCGGTTTCTCCCGGCCCGCGGACCAGCACGGTCAGGCCCGCGTACACTTTCTGTCCGATCGTCACGGGCACCTGGGCGGCTATCTCACGCGGCACGAACAACTCCATCCGCGAGCCGAACTTGATCATTCCGATCCGCTGCCCGCGTTCCAGAACATCCCCGGGCCTGAGGTCCGTCACGATCCGCCGCGCGATCAGCCCGGCGATCTGGCGGACGACGAGGGGGAATTCCCTCCCGCCCAGGGCGCAGGTCATTTTCACGGTGGCCGATTCGTTGCGTTCGGTGGCCGTCGGGTCGCGGGCGTCCAGGAAGGCGCCCTTGCGATGGGTCACTTCCTCCACGCGCCCGGCGAAGGGGCTTCGGTTGACGTGTACGCTGAAGACGTTCATGAACACGCCGATCTTCACGCCGTCCTGCCCCAGTTCGCTG
>JAPLNA010000050.1:0-8804 GCA_026693065.1 Planctomycetota bacterium | reverse complement strand
CCCTCGCCCGGCGGGCCCGTGCGCTCGGGGTCGCGGAAGAACCACAGCACCCACGCCCAGAGGGCCGCCGGAGGCAGCCACAGCGGCGCCAGCCACCAGCCCACCCACGCCACCAGCAGCGAGATGACCGCCATCGCCGCCGCCAGCAGGAGGCTGCACGCCCACAGCTCGCGTGCGCCGTATTTCGTCAACGTCATCGTCATCGAGTTCCCGTCCCGCCCGGGCGAGCCGGGCGAATCTATCTATCGTACGTCGGCCGAGCGGGGAATGTCAATTGCCGGGGCAGGGCGACAGATGATTCCACTCCCCGCACGATCAGGGAAAAACCTCGGGCGGGGACACAAAATGAAAACGAAATCATCTTTTCGATTTCGTTTTCATTTTCCGCTCCTGACGCCACCGGCGTCATGGTTGCCACAGCGTTCCTCCGACCGTTCACAACTCATCGTGTCCCCGCCCGAGGTTTTTTCCGGCAGGGGGCGCGGACGATCCGCAAGTTGGGTTCCCTTCCGGGGTGGCGGGAGTCTGCGAGCAATACGCGGGGTTACGATTGTCTTGGATCGTTGCTAATCTCTGGGCCCCAGGATCATGTCGAGGATTCTGCCTTGACCGAGGTGACGGAGTTGAGGTGGAATCACTTCAGCGAGGGATACATCGTTCTTCTCTTCAAAAACGCGAACGTCGCTGCCGAGATCAGAGAGAAGCAGTATCCACTTGTTTGGATCGCAAATCCGGGGAATCTGTAGACCACGCCTGACATTTGCATCCAAGGCCGGTCCCAGCCGACCATCCGTGAGAAGCATGATCGCCTTTGTTATCCCAACACAAGACGCTTGACCGCGAAATGGCAGGTTTGCGAACAATCGCCAGAGGGCCAGTAATGAACCGACCTGGGATTCCGTCCGACGGTGCATATTGACGAGTGTCAGGTTCCGTACAATCTGAAGATGAGGTTCGGCCTCTTCGATCAGATCGTCCAGGAACGGCGGGGCGTGTTGTGCTTCCGATCGAGGCCTTCTCATGGGGTATGGGCGTGTTGCCTGCCACTTGCGAAGGATCCGCCCGAACTCGCGTGCCTTTCTGTCTTGGGTCGTGGTCAGCCAGACTTCCCAGTCCTTCCGGTAATCAATCGAAAACCCCAATACGGTTTCCGCGACTTGGGTAGGCGTCTTTTCGGCGATCACACAGATTCTCAAGTGCCCCAACTCCTTTCTCAAGACCAGACAACGGTCTCCTACCCAGGGTCGCGCTTCGGAAACTCGACTTCCGTCACGGCGACTTCTCCGGAGTCGGCGAGTTTCCCGGCGCGGGAGAGTCCTTCTGGTCGTGGCGGTAGGCGATGACCTGGACGGGTTCGAGGGTGACGAGGCCTTCGGTGATCAGGGAGTCGATCTCGGCGAGGAAGGGGGCGATGCGGTCGGGTTTGTCGACGATCTCGATGACGACGGGCAGGTCTTCGGAGAGGCGGAGGATCTTGGCGGTGTGGACGCGGCTGCTGGCGCCGAAGCCCATCACGCCGTGCAGGACGGTCGCCCCGGCCAGCCCGCGGGCGCGGGCCAGTTGGACGAGGGCCTCGTGGAGCGGGCGGCCATGGTGCTTGTCGCTCTCGCCGATGAAGATCCGCAGCAGTTGGGCCTCGGAAGGTAGATGCATGTCAGAATCTCCGCCGCTAGAGGGCCCGCCCGGCGGCCAGGCCCAGGAAGTACAGGATCAGTCCGCCGGCGCTCTGGAGGCCGAAGTTGGCGGCGGCGTAGAACCACTGGCCGTCGCCCAGGAACCCGCCGGTCTCGCCGATGAGCGTCGAGAACGTGGTGAACGCGCCCATGAAGCCCACCAGCAGGATGAGGCGGGCCTCGGCGGAGATGAGCCCCCGCTCGGCCGCCATCGCGCCGACGAGTCCGAAGAGGAAACAGCCCAGCAGGTTCACCGCGGCGATGCCCCAGGGGAAGCTCGTCGCGCCGGAGAGGCGTTGGACGAGCCCGTCGAGGCCGTATCGCGCCAGCGTGCCGGCCCCGCCGGCGAGAAACAGCAGGAGGAGTTTTTGTGTCATGGAGTGCTCACATCCCGGATCGAGCGAGCCGGTCTAATGGTCTCCCCCGGCCAGGAGATTCTCCATCAACTGGGCCATCATCCAGGCGTCATCCCGGGCTTTTTGGAGCAGCACCGAGGCATGGTCAGGCGATCTGTTCATAGATCTTCCCTTCTTTCACGGCCCGGTGGGCAAGAGTATTGGGAGTGTCTTTCCAGTAATCGAACCGCTGGCGGCTTTGCACAATCACATCGATGGGCAACACCATGCCTCGAAGGGTGCGCCGGAGACGGACCATTTCTGCCGCGAGGTCCTGAACGTGTGGCTCGACGACCAGGAAATCCAGGTCGCTACGGGAGTCAGCCTGGCCGCGGGCGTAGGAACCAAAGAGGATCACCTGGGACCCCGACGGGGTCGCTGCCAGAAGAATGTTCGCCACCTTACGAATTGTCGATTCGTCGATCACGCCTACATCTTATCGGATCGGGGGGGCAGTCCAGCGCAATCAAATCGCACAACCCTTTCGAGCCGGGGTCTCTCACGCCCTCGCCGCCGCGAGCCGTTTGCCCGCAAAGGCCCAGTTGGCCAGTTTCAGGAAGGCCTCGACCCAGTCGTCCCGGCGGTTGGCGTACTGGCGGTAGTAGGCGTGCTCCCAGACGTCGCAGACCAGCAGGGGCACGGCCCCCCAGAGGGCGAGGTTCTGGTGCTTCTCGCATTGGAGGACCAGGAGCTTCCCGGCGATGGGTTCATAGGCCAGCACGCCCCACCCGCCGCCCTCGACGGCCTTGGCGGCGGCGGCGAAGTGCCTCTGCGCCGGCTCGACGCCGCCGAAGTCTTTCGTTAGCGCCGCGGCCAGGTCGTCCGGCACGCCCGCCCCGCCGGGCGTCATCGAGTGCCAGAACAAACTGTGCAGCACGTGGCTGCCGCCGTTGAGGGCCAGGTCCTGCGAGAGGCCCTTGACGGCGGCGAAGTCGTTGGCCTTGCGGGCGGCCTCGAGTTTCGCCAACGCCGCGTTCAGCAGCACCACCGCCGGGGCGTGGTGTTTGGCGTAGTGCGTCTCGAGGGTCTGGGCGTCGTAGGAAGGCCCGAGGGCGTCGGGGGCATAGGGGAGTTTGCCCTGCACATAGACCCCGTCGCGGAAGGCCTCGCTCAGGGCGGCCTCGGAGGGCTTGGCGTCCGCGGCGAGGAGTTCGCCGACCGGCAGCCCGGTGGCCGCCAGGATCGCCGCCGCCCCCAGCCCCTTGAACGCGTCTCGACGAGTCAACATGGATTTCATCGCCGGCTCCTTTCAAGTTCTTGTCTCGGCAATTATAGGCCTGCGTGACATCGGCGCCGGAGAGGAAGGCCGGCAAAAAAGCAACGGCCCGGCGCAGGGCGCCGGACCGTTGACGTTGTGCAACGTTTCTCGGGAGACGGGCTAGAACATGCCGACCACGTTTCCGTTCTTGTCCAGGTCGACATCGAAGAACGCCGGGCGGCTGGGCAGGCCCGGCATGGTGCGCATCGCGCCCAGCAGCGGATACAGGAAGCCCGCCCCGGCGGCGGCGCGAACCTCGCGGATCGGCACGGTGAAGCCGGTGGGCACGCCCTTGAGGGTCGGGTCGTGGCTGAGGGACAGGTGGGTCTTGGCCATGCACATGGGCAGGCGGCTGAGCCCCGCTCGCTCATACGAGGCGATCTGGGCCAGGGCCTTTTCCGAATACGTCACGCCGGCGGCCTGGTAGACCTTCTTGCAGACGGTCTCGATCTTGTCCTTGATGGACATTCTGTCGGGGTAGAGCAGGCGGAACTTGGAGGGCTTGTTGCAGGCGGCGACGACGGCCTTGGCCAGGTCGACCGCGCCGGCCCCGCCGTGCGCCCAGTGGTCGGACAGGACGGCGTCCTCGGCCCCGGCGGCGATGGCGGCCTGGCGGGCCAGTTCCACCTCGGCCTTCGTGTCGTCCTTGAACTGGTTGATCGCGACGACCACGGGCACGCCGAACATCTTGGCGATCTGGATGTGCCGCGTGAGGTTGCACAGCCCCTTCTCCAGCAGGGCCAGGTTCTCCTGGACATACTCGGCGGGCAGGGGCTTGCCCGGCGTGACGGTCGGCCCGCCGCCGTGCATCTTGAGCGCACGGATCGTGGCCACCAGAACCACGCAGTTGGGACGCAGCCCGGAAATGCGGCACTTGATGTCGAAGAACTTCTCCATGCCGATGTCCGCGGCGAATCCGGATTCCGTCACCACGTAATCCGCCAGCTTCAGGGCGATCCGGTCGGCGACGATCGAGTTGTTGCCCTGGGCGATGTTCGCGAAGGGCCCGGCGTGGACGAAGGCGGGCTGGCCCTCGAGGGTCTGCATCAGGTTGGGCTTGATGGCGTCCTTCATGAGGACCATCATGGCCCCGGCCACGCCGAGCTGATCGGCCGTCACGGGGTCGCCGCTGGTGTTGAGGGCGACGATAATCCGCCCGAGCCGCTTGCGCATGTCCTTGACGTCGGCGGCCAGGGCCAGGATCGCCATGACCTCGGAGGCCACGGAAATGTCGAAGCCCGTCTTTCGCCGCGGGCCGTCCATCCAGTTGTCGCTCTGCCCGGTCTCGATGAACCGCAGGGCCGCGTCGTTCAGGTCCACCACCCGCCGCCACGTAATCGTCTCCGGGTCGATGTTGAGCTTCGCCTGCCCGGTCTGCTTCTTGAATTCCGCGTCGCTCAGGTGCGCCTCGTGCCGCAGCCGCGCGTCGATGGCGGCGGCCAGCAGGTTGTTCGTGATGCTCACCGCGTGAATGTCCCCGGTGAGGTGGAGGTTGAACTCCTCCATGGGGATGACCTGGCTGTACCCGCCGCCGGCGGCCCCGCCCTTGATGCCGAACGTCGGGCCCATGGACGGCTGGCGAATGCACAGGAAGACGTTCTTCTTGATCTTGCCCAGCGCCTGCGTCAGCCCGACGGACGTGGTCGTCTTGCCCTCGCCCAGCGGGGTCGGGGTGATGGCCGTCACGTCGATGTAGATCTCCAGCTTGACCTTGGCCTTCACGTCGCCGTAGGGCTCGAGGTACTTGGCGGGAATGCCGGCCTTCTTGGCGATCTGGGTGATGTGCTTGGGCGTTGCGGCCCGGGAAATATCGATATCCGACGGTACTTTCGGCATCTGTGCCATCTCCTGTATAAACGTGCCGTGCACTGCCGCGGCTCCGGGCCTGCGGCGAGGAACATCCGGCGGTGACAAGAAACCCGATCATACCTATCGGATATCGCCATTGCAACTGTCAACACGCCCCCGCGCGAAAAACGAAAACCCCAGGCTCTTCGGGTATAGTATGTGACGCACCGTGGGCCCCCGGGCCCGGGAAGGTTTGGATGCGGCGCTGGGTGAGAATTTCGCTGTCGTTGTCGACCGTCGCGGCCATGCTGGCGGCGTCGGCGTCCTGCCGACAGCGCGCCCCGGACAAGCCGGCCCGGCCGGGCGCGAGGGCGCCCGCGCTGCCGCCGGTCCTGCCCCTGCCCCGGCCGGTGATGGCGGTCGAGACCCGCCCGTCGCCCCTGGCGCCGACGCCCCCGGGCCTGGCCCCGTGGCCCGGCTTCCGCGGGACCCCCGACCAGCGAGGCATCGCCCCGGGCGAACTCGGCAGCGACTTCGTACGGCTCTGGCGGTTCCCCACCGGAGGCCCTGTCCGCAGCTCTCCCGTCATCGCCGAGGGCAAGGTGTTTGTCGGCTCCGACGACGGGGCCGTCTACGCCATCGACCTGGCCTCGGGCAAGAAGGTCTGGGCGGCGATGACGGGCGGCTCGGTCTCCGCCGCCCCGCTGTACGCGGGCAGGCGGATCTACGTCGGCTCGCAGGACCGCACCCTCTACTGCCTTTCGGCCGCCAGCGGAGGGCTGATCTGGAAGTTCGCCACCGCGGGCGAAATCCGCGCCGCTGCCGCCTGGGCGCCCGACGGGCCGGGGCCGGGCCGGCTCGATACCTTCGATGGGAAGATCCTCGTCGGCAGTTACGACTTCAAACTCTACTGCCTCCGCGCCTCCGACGGGGGCAAACTCTGGGAGCTCCCTACCGAGAACTCCATCAACGGCACGCCGGCCCTGGCGGGCGGGCGGGTGGTCTTCGGCGGCTGCGACAACGCCGTCTACGTCGTCAACCTCGCGGACGGACACGTGCTCACCCGGCTGCCCACCGGCGGGGAGATGGCCTACATCCCTGCCTCGGCCGCTCTCGACGGGGCGCAGGCCTTCGTGGCCAACTACGAAGGCAAGCTCATGCGGATCGACGTTGCCGCCGGCCGCATCGACTGGGCCATGCCGTTGCAGGAAAGCCAGGAATTCTGCTCCGCCGCCCTGACCGACGCCCTCGTCCTCGTCGGCGGGGGCGACGGCGTGCTGCACTGCCGCGACCGCCGCGACGGGCGGAAGGTCTGGGACTTCCCCACCGGCGGGCCCATCGAAAGCTCCCCGGTCGTCGTCGACGGAAAGGTCGTCTTCGGCTCCCACGACGGCAGGCTGTACGTGCTCGCCTTGGCCGACGGAAGAAAGCTCTGGAGCTACGACCTGGGTCAAGCCGTCGCCTCCGGCCCGGCCGTCGTGGACGGTAAGATTATCGTCGGTTGCGATGATGGATATGTGTACGCCTTTGGGCCGGCGGCGAAGAGAGAACACGAATGAAAACGAATGCCACGAATCACATTCCCATCACTCCATGCAAACGAGAATCCGCTGTCCCGCCGTGGCCCCACCAACCGGGAAGATGGGGAGAGCGTGCGGACGCTCTCCCCAAACCCCTCTTCCCGGCCCACACCCCCCCAAAGAAAGAATCGGATAGACAAGTCGCGCGGGGATCGGGTGTGCCGTTGTTCTGGCCTGTGTGGGCCGGGGATGGGGGTCCGGGGGAATCCGCCTTCGGCGGACCGGTTCCCCCGCGTGCGGCAACCGTGTGCGCGACGGAAGGAATCTCATCACTCGGGAGCGGTTCGTGTTGTTCCCCGGCTATCGGTCCCTTTGGTTGCGGCCGAGAACCGAAGGAGCGATGCCGCGCCGGGCACGTTCGGGCCCTTGGGGTACGACCAATATGAAACAGCCAGAGACACTGCTGGAGATGGACCGCGTCACGAAGAGCTACCCGATGCCCGATGGGCCCGCCGTTGAGGTGCTGCGGGGTGTGACGCTGGCCGTGGCGGCGGGGGAGTCGGTGGCGATCGTCGGGCCCAGCGGATCGGGCAAGAGCACGCTGCTGAACATCGCCGGCACGCTGGACGCGGCCTCGAGCGGGTCGGTGCGGGTGAGGGGGCGCGACCTGGCCGGGCTGGACGAGCGGGCCCTGGCCGACCTGCGGACCCGCACGATCGGCTTCGTCTTCCAGCAGCATCACCTGCTGCCTCAGTGCACGGTGCTGGAGAACGTTCTGCTGCCGGCGCTCGCCGGCGGCGGGCGGGTCAGTTCCCGCACCCACGCCAAGGCCCGCGCCCTGCTCGACCGCGTCGCCCTGGGCGATCGCGCGGGGCACAGGCCCGGGCAACTCTCGGGCGGTGAGAGCCAGCGGGCCGCCGTCGTCCGCGCCCTCATCAACGACCCGGCCATCCTGCTGGCCGATGAACCCACAGGCTCGCTCGACCACGCCGCCGCCGGCGCCCTGGGCGACCTGCTGGCCGACCTCGGGCGGGACGGGCTGGCCCTGATCGTGGTGACGCACTCGGGCGAACTGGCCGCTCGAATGAAACGGCGGCTGAGCCTGATCGACGGGCGCCTGATCTCAGGAGACGGCCCGGCATGACGATCCTCCGCCTGATCTTCCGAGGGCTGCTCTACCACCGCCGGATGCACGCGACGGTGGGCGCGGGTGTGGCGGTGGCCGTCGCCGCCATCGTCGGGGCCCTCGTCCTGGGCGACTGCGTCCGCGGCACGCTGCGCCGCACCCTCCTGGACAGGCTGGGCGGGGTGCAGGCGGTCGTCGAGGCAGGCCCGCGATTCTTCCGCGCCGACCTGGCGGACGAAGTCGCCGCCTCGACCGGCGCCCCGGCCGCCGCGGCCATCGAACTGACCGGCGCGGCCGTGAACGGGCTCGTCCGCGCCAATCGCGTGAGGGTCTACGGCGTCGACGAACGCGCGTGGCAGTTGCTGGACTATCCCGGCAGCCCTCCGCAGGCCGATGCCGTCGTGATCAATCAGGCTCTGGCGAACAAGCTGGGCGCGCGGGCCGGGCAGGAGATCCAGTTGCTCCTGCCCCACCCGTCGGCCGTCGGGGGCGAAACGCCGCTGCCGGGGCAGGGCCCCGAGACCCTGCGCCCGCGTGTCACCGTCGCCGCCGTCGCCCCCGGGGCCGACTTCAGCCTGCGGGCGCAGCAGGGGCGGCCGCTGACGGTGTTCGTTTCCCGCGTGTGGCTCACCGAGCGGCTGGACCTCGCCCGCCGGGCCAACCTGTTGCTGACGGCCTCGACGAACGCCCGCGCCGCCGACCGCGCCCTCCGCGCCAGCCTCCAGGGGGCGGACCTTCAACTGACTCTCCGCCCCGTGCCCGGCACGGGCGACGTGGAGGTCCGTAGCGACGCGGTGTTCCTGCCGCCCCCGGTAGAGCAGGCCCTGGACGCCGGCGACCTGAAGGGCCACGGCGCGATGGCGTACTTCCTCAACCGCCTCGTCGCGGGCGACCGCACCAGCCCCTACGCGGTGGCCGCCGGGTTGCCCCCTGGAACCGGGCCCGTCCCGGCGGACCTTAAAGACGATGAGTTCGTCCCCAACGCCTGGCTTGTCGAGGACCTGGCCCTGACGGTCGGGCAGGCGGTCTCGTTCGAGTATTTCG
>JAPLNA010000049.1 GCA_026693065.1 Planctomycetota bacterium | reverse complement strand
TCTCTGTCGCCTGCCGCCCTGTGGGCCTCGCGGGGGGCGGGCCCCCCGCGGTTTCCGGCACGGAACGGCCGGGATATGGCCGTTGCAAAGGGTGTGGCAAGGAGGCGCCATTTCCTCTTGCCGGCTTCGAAACTGGGGATGAGTCAGGATACCAACGTCTTGACCGCCGCGGCCGTACATGCGATGCTCACGCCTCGATCGACCGCCGGGAACCCGCGTTCCCCACACCACCTTCGACGAGAGGACACGACGCATGAACCAATGGACACACAGGAAGACCCGAGACGGTTTTGTCTTCGCCACGGGCAAGACGGAGTTGGCCTGGACGTGCAAGGGCGACTCCATGGCCCTGGCGGCCCTGCGGAGCGGGGCCAAGGGTTTCCGCTTCGGAGAAGGCTCGGCCCTGTGGCGGATCGAACTACGGGACAAGCAGGGCTACTGCACCCCGTTGAGCAGCGCCCAGGGGGCCAACTTCTCGTACAAGGCCGGCAAAACGCTCACGCTCGCCTGGACCCAACTCGCCGGCGGCGCCGTCGACGTCACGGTGACGATCAACGCCGACGCCGACAGGCCCATCCTCCGATGCCGCCTGGCGGTCGCCAATCGCGGGGGTTTGTACACCGTCTGCGCGATCCACATGCCCGCCCTGAGCGACGTGGTCGGGCCCACCGGCTCGCACCGCGATGACGTGCTGATCACCACCGACGGGTTCGGCTCGGCGATCCCCGACCCCATTCGCCAGCCGCGGCTGACGGGCTGGACCAACCGGGGCTACCCCAACGGGCTTCAGACGCTGCCCCTGGTGGCCCTGACCAACGGCGGGGTGGGCCTGTACCTGGGCGTTCACGACCCCGCCGCCGGGATCGTCCGCCTGCAACACCTGGGCGACAAGGAAGCCGACCGCCTGCCCATGGCGATCCTCATCGAGCCCGCCGACGCCGGGCGGGCACAGAAGGCCCTCGTGCTGGGCTACGACGTCGTGATGGGGCTCTTCGAGGGCGACTGGTTCGACGTGGCCATGATCTACCGCCCCTGGGCCCTCAAGCAGAAGCGGGCGGCGGTGAAGGTGGAAGACCGCCCCGACATCCCCGCCTGGTCGCGAAACCTGCCCGTGTGGGCGCACGTGAGCTTCCCCCAGACCCCCACGGTCAGCCGCGAGGAGATGGACGCCCTGGCCGACCGCGTGCTGCGCTTCCGCGCCGCCCTCGGCCGCGAATGCGGCGCCCACGTGTACAACTGGCACGACCACCCGTTCGATATCAACTACCCCGACTACCGCCCGCGCCCGGGCGTCAAGCAGTTCGTCCGGAAACTTCAGTCCGGCGGCGTCCGCGTCATGCCCTACATCAACGGACGGCTGTTCGACCTGGACTGCTCGCTGTGGGAATCCGACAACGCCCGTCGCTTCGCCACCAAAGAGGCCGCCCCGAAAGTCGGCGGCGCCGCGGAAAGACTCTTCACCGAGATCTACGGCTCGAACACCCAGATGGCCGTCATGTGCACGGCCACGAAATACTGGCAGGACAAGGTCGCCGGCATCACCTGCCGCCTGGTCAAGGACCTGGGCGTGGACGCGGTGTACGTCGACCAGATCGCCGCGGCCTGGTCGGAGGTCTGCTCCGACCGCTCGCACGGGCATCCGCTGCGAGGCGGCGGCTGGTGGATCAACGGGTACCAGAAGATGATCGACGAGACGTGGCGGCGGTTGAAACGCATCGGCCGCGACAAGGACGTCCTCCTGACCACCGAGTGCAACGCCGACGCCTACCTCCACATGCTGGGCAACTTCCTCATGCTGCACAGCGTCCGCAACCACGTCGTGCCCATGTTCACGGCCATCTACGGCGGCTACGCCCCCATGTTCGCCCGCGAGGCCGACGTGCGAGACCGCGACACGTTCCGCATCATGATGGCCCAGAACATCCTCTGGGGCTGCCAGAACGGGTGGATCGGGGCCGAGCAGATGGACCTGCTCATGTCGCCCCAGTACCGCGACCAACTGGCGTTCCTGAAGAACCTGAACGACCTGTACGACCGCCTGCTGCCCTACTTCGACGGCGGCACGATGCTCCGCCCGCCCGCGATCGAGGGCAAGGTCAAGAGCGTCGACGTGGTCTGGAAGTTCTGCATCAACTGGCCCGAACGCGTGCCCACCGTCTGGATGGCCCACTGGCAGCGTGGCCGCCAAGACGCCCTGGCCGTAGTCAACGTGGCCGAGGCCATGCAGACCGTAACGATCCCCCTGCCGGCCGGGCCGACCGGGCACAAGCCCGACATCTGGTGGGCCACCGGCGGCGAAGGCCAGGCCCAACTCCTCGCCGGGCGCTGCAAGCTGGTCCTGCCCGCGCGGGCGATGGTCCTCGTGCAGACCGGAACGAGCAAGACACGATAACGGCGCCCTCGGGCGCGGAGACTTTTCGATGAGCAAGCCGACGAACGGCGTGACGGAAGAACCCGTGATTTTCTGGGCCTCGGACCCGATCCGGCCCGGCCAGACGCTGATGATCCAGGGCCATGCGTTCGGTGACAACCCCCTCGTCGAGGCCTCCCCTGCCCCGGGCTCGCCACTGCAAAAGCTGGCCCTGCTGGACCGCAGCCCCCAGTGCCTCAAGGCCCTGATCCCCGCCGACTGGCAGGCGGGGGTCTATGAGTGCCAGGTTCGCACCGCCTCCGGCCAGGCCTCCGTGCTCCTCAACCGCCCCGCCGACCTCTGGTGGGTCGGCGACCTGGGCAACCGCCAAACCCCCGGTGGCCGATTCCGCGTGTGCGGGCGGAATATGATCGGCGATGCCTCCGCCGTCCGCGTACGGCTGACGGGCCCGAAGAACGTAGAGGCCGCCGTCGTCCAGGCCGAGCCGTTTGCCCTGGCCGCCCTCCTGCCCGGCGAGACGCCGGTTGGGCAGTATCAGCTACAGGTGCACAACGGCTGGGGCGGGCAGGCCGGTTGGAGCGAGCCCATCCCCTTCCTCGTCGAGCGGGCCGCCGCCTGGCCCCAAACGGTGTTCGACGTGACGGCCTACGGCGCCACCGCCCGAGGCCTCGCCGACGACACCGCCGCCGTCCAGGCCGCCCTCGACGCCGCCGGCGCCAACGGCGGGGGGATCGTCTTCTTCCCCCGCGGCCGATACGAACTCCGCGACACCATCCGCGTGCCCCGCTTCACCGTGCTGCGGGGCGTCCAACGCGAGCAGGTGGAGCTGCTCTGGCCCAACCAACCCAAGCCCTTCGTGCTCGTGCGAGGCTCGAACTCGTTCGGGATGGAAGAGCTCACCCTGTCGGCCTTCAACTACCTCGACGGCATCGAGAGCGACGGCGGCTGGCTGCCCGACTCCGGCGACGTATTCCTCCGCCGCATCCGCGTGCGGGCCCTCCGCTACTCGCGGCTGAAATCGTTTGAGGAGGTCCAGCAGCGGTTCCTCGAGTCCACCCCCCACTCCGAAGGCGGCTGCACCGTCCTGATCGGCGGGCGAAACATCGAGATCACCGACTGCGACCTCTACGGCTCCGGGCGCGGGCTCGCCATCACCGGCGTCCGGGGCGGGCGGATCTCGGGCAACAAGATCCACAACGGCCGATACGGCTGGTACACCCTCTCGGGCATGGACGGACTGATCTTCGAGGACAACGACATCATCGGGGCCGACCTGATGGCCGCCGGCGGCAGCCTGAACACGTTCTACAATTCCTACGCCTCGCGGAACCTCTACTTCGCCCGCAACCGCGTCCGCACGGTCTTCGGCTCCGACCGCGAGGCCACCAGCAGCGACGGCGGCGGCGGGTGTCACACCGGGCACATCACCGCGGCCGAAGGCGTCAAACTCACCCTGTCGGACGAACCGCAGATGGTCGCCGACATCTGGTACAAGGAATCTAAACCGACCATGGGCGTCTACATCCTGGACGGTCGCGGCGCGGGCCAGTGGCGGAGCGTGGTTCGCCAGGACGGCCGCGTCGTCGAACTCGACCGCCCCTGGCGCGTCCCCCCCGACGAGACGAGCATCGTGTCGATCTCGACGTTCCAGGGCAACTACCTGATGATCGACAACGACTACTCCGACTCGACATGCGCGATTCAGATGTTCGGCATCTCGATCGGGCACGTCATCTCGGGCAACACCGCCGCCCGGGCCGGTGGGTTCCACGTGTGGGGGCTCTGCTACGGCAGCGTCCAGCCCTCCTGGTATTGCCAACTGGTGGACAACGTGATCACCGAGGGCAACGGCATCCTGGGCCCGTGCAACGAGACGCCCCCCCGCGACTCGCACGTGGCGGCCCTGGGCCCGCCGATCCCGGGCTACACCTCGCCCCTGGTCCGCTGCGTCGTCATCCGCGGCAACCGCCTGCACAACAACGCCCGCGTCCAACTGCTCGGCCAGGTCACCGACGCCGTCGTCGAACACAACACCGTCAAGAACTCCGACGTCGGCGTGTACGTCGAGCCCTCCGTCGCCGGCGCCCTCGTGCGGGAGAACACCTTCGAGAACGTCCTCCGGCCCCTGCCGGCGCCCTGAAGGTTCGCTCAAATACGAGAGTCGACAGCCTCGGGCGTCGAGGATTCTGTCTCATCCCCCGTTTCAGGTTTTCTTGGCGACGACGTGACCAATCGCAAACATGGGGAGAGCGTGCGGACGCTCTCCCCAAACCCCTCTGGCCGGCCCACACTCCCCCCACGGAGAGGAAGGGCAAATCGCGCGACGATCGGGTGTGCCGTTGTTCTGGCCTGTGTGGGCCGAGGAAGGGGGTGCAGGGGGAATCCGCCTTCGGCGGACCGGGTCCCCCGCGAGCGGGCGCCGGGTGCGCGACGGAAGGCGGGGCAGCACAACACCGCAATGTTGGGGCGAATTACACCTCTTGCCGTTTCCCGCCGTCACCGCCACAGATTCATGAGCTTACAGAAGGACATTTCTTGTGACCCTCTCAAGTATTCCCGTGGCGATAGGCGCCTATTTCAACGAACGCTTATCTGGAACTCCGGGCTTACCCGCAGTTCGAGCTTCAGGATGTCACAGTCTATCACTAAGGATTCTCTCGCTGGGTTGATTAGAATCTTGTTGAACCAGTACCTCCCTATCTGCTCCGTATCGTCATACTGAAACTCACGGACGCCTTGAATAATCAACTGGCGCCCAACGGGCTGTTCCTTTGTCTCGCCGAACGGCACGGTGACGGTGCCAGCCTCCTTATTGTAGGCTACCCGTTCAAGGTCAAAATAGCGGTCATGCACCAGGTCGAGGATTTGTGGTAATCTATCTAATGTGTCGATAGTCATATTCAACGTGCTCACTCCTTGCCTAATCCGCGGACTAGACCTCCCCGATGCTCCCCGGCAGAGCCTGAGGCAAGTATAAACCACCCCCGTAACAACACTCCCCCACAGTATGCCATTTGTGATGGTGACACACGCAAGAAGCCCCATCGTCTGGCTTGACAATCCAACGCTCTCTTCTACGAAGAACGACAGAGGGGCGTTCAATGCCATCCAGAAACATCCGGCCCCCATGTCATCAGGTTGGTTCACGGGCCAGAACAATGGCATGGCTGCCAGGAGAATGAACAGAACTGCCGCACACCCACCGGCAACTAGACTGATATGGCCGTTTCCGTGTGCCACGCCGATTCCCTTTCGCCCCATATTCTACCGGGCAACGGGACAGCGGACAAGGCGGGGGACGTGCGGAATTCGCTTGCCAAGGCACGGCCGCAAGATACGATCACGGAAACCGCTGACGGTGGTTGTCAGCGAAGGATCATCTGAAATCCCGGGCAGCAGGAGAATCCGATGCATGCAACCAGGACGTTGATCGTGATCGCGGCGGCCCAGGCCTTGGCGACGGTGTGTTTCGCCCAGACGGTCTACCCCGTGACGGAGAAGATGAAGGCCGTCATCAAGAAGACCGAGTCGTTTGGACTGAAGAAGTATCCCATCAGTATGTGGAACTACACGAATCTCAAGGATCACGGGGAACACATGACCGAGGCGGAGATGCAGTCGCTGGCAGAGGCAGGCATCACCGTGCCGCAAAGTCCGAGCTTTGATCCGAACGATCCGGCTCAGAAAGCCCACATGCTGAGGATGCTGGACTGGGCGGCCAAGCGCGATATGAAGCTCATCCTCTGGGACCCCCGCTGCATGGGCCAGTTTGGCAAGGACGGCAAGCCGCCCGCCGACTACGCCACGGGCGTCAAAGCAGCCGTCGCTGATTTCGGGAAACATCCGGGGCTGTTCGGGTTCTTTGTCGGCGACGAAGGGGGTGGTGACACGTTCGCCCAATGCCAGCGGATCCAGAAAGAGATCGCGCCCCACCTGTTCCCTTTCTACAATCACCTGCCGGCCATCGCCCCCAACTGGGACAAGTACCTGGACAGGTACATGCAGTTGAGCGGGGCCGACATCCTGGGCTACGACTGCTACATGCAGATGCACATGGAGGGGCATGGGATCGAGCCGTACTACGATAACCTCCGCATCTACCGCGAGGCCTCGCTGCGGCACGGCGTACCGTTCTGGAACACCGCCCTGAGCCTGGGCCACATGATGTACCGGCAGCCGAGCCGGAGCGACTTCCGCTGGCAATTGAACACGTCCGTTGCCTCCGGCGCCAACGGGATGGTGTGGTTCTTCTGGTATCTGCCCGGGGGGTCGGGGGACACCGGGATTGCTCCTGTGGACGAGGACTGGGAGAAGACCCAGACGTACCGCGACCTCCGCAGCGTGCAGAACCGCTTCCACAAGACCTACGGCGGGCTGTTCAATCACCTGGTGTCCACGCGGGTGAGCTTCTATCCGCAGGCCATGGGCGGCGGGCAGGCCTGGAAACCCAACGAACTGGTGTCGGCCATCTGGCCGGCGTACGACAACCTCCTGCCCGTGCTGGTCGGCGAGTTCACGGACGTCGAAGGCAAGCGGTACGTCATGTTCGTCAACAACAGCCAGACCAAGACAGACCGCGTCCTCGTCAAGTTCCCCCTGAAAACGAAGCTGTACGGCTTCGGCAACGAGGGCAAAGAGTACCTCGCCAACGACGGGGCCGAGCCCAAGGACGGCCACGTTGAGGCCTGGCTGTGGCTGGGACCCGGCAGCGAAGCGGTCTTCCGGGTCGAACTGGCCAAGTAACCTCGCGACCAGGCGACGAGTTCGGCGTCTTGAGACTCTCCCCGCCCTGCGCGGCGAAGAGAGAATCCGCTCTTCCATGTGCCCGCATTACTCTGCTTACGGAAGGAACCGATACGATAGACCGCCGGAAGGCGCTGCGGGCACGGGCAGAACCAGCGGCTTGGGCGTCCAGGAAACGCTTGAAGCAGCCCGGCGGCGAGAGATGATCAGAGATCAGAGGCCCACGGCGGTTGAGGGCACTGCTATCGGGGAAATCCCCGTCAAGACGAACCAGTATTACCCGCCGAAATGAGAGCCGGGCGTGTGGCGATCGGGAAATCTTTGACTTGCCCCGCCAATGCCTTAGAATCCTCGTGCGTGTTCTGAGGCGGCGGTTTACCCTTTGAGGAGAAGAACCGATGGCAGACGAGAAGGAAGCGTACCTGGCGGAAGTCGAGAAGACGCGTCCGGAGCGGATGAAGTGGTTCCACGACGCGCGGTTCGGCATGTTCGTCCATTGGGGCCTATACGCGCAGATCGGGCGGAACGAGTGGGCGATGAATATCGAGTGCATCCCGAAGGCGGAATACGAGAAACTCGCTGAGACCTGGAAGCCCAAGCCCCGCCCGATGCGCGAGTGGTGCAAGCTCGCCCGGAAGGCGGGGATGAAATACATGGTCATGACTACGAAGCACCACGAGGGTTTCTGCCTCTGGGACACGAAGATGACGGACTACAACGCCGTTGCGCGTGGCCCGAAGCGCGACCTCGTCAGGGAATACGTCGAGGCGTGCCGCGAGTTCGGACTGAAGATCGGCTTTTACTACTCGCTGATGGACTGGCACCATCCGGACGGCGCGACGTGTGCGAAGGACGAGGCGGCCCGCCGCCGGTTCTGCGATTTCACCTACGGCTGCGTCCGGGAGTTAATGTCGAACTACGGCAAGATCGACGTCCTGTGGTATGACGTGTCGTGGCCGCTGGACAGCCCGGAGAAGTGGGAGAGCCTGAAGATGAACAAGATGGCTCGGGCCCTGCAGCCGCACATCCTTATCAATGACCGCTCCCAGATCCCCGAAGACTTCTCGACGCCCGAAGGGCACGTGAAGCCGGCCGACGCGGGACGCGGCTGGGAAGCGTGCATGACGTTCAACGACACGTCGTGGGGCTACATGCCGTCGGCCGCGCCCGACGCGGTCACCGCACGCGACATCCTCAAGATGTTGAACACGGCCGCCGCGAACGAGGGGAACCTGCTCCTGAACATCGGCCCGGCGCCCGACGGCTCGGTGCCCGAGGACGCGGTCGCGCCGCTCACGGCCGTCGGCAAGTGGATCGCGGCGAACAAGGAGGCGGTCATCGGGACGTTCGACCGCGGCGGCCTGGGGGGCACCGCCTGCGGTTGGGGCACCGTGAAGGGCAGCACCGTGTATTTCTGGTGCAAGAACTGGCCCGGCACGAGCATCACGATCGGCGGCTATACGACGAAGCTCAAGAAGGCGACGCTGCTCGCGAGCAAGAAGGCGCTCAAGATCGAACAGAAGCCCTACCAGATCAAGTTGAGCGGAATGCCCAAGGTCAGCCCGGACAAGTTCGCGGGTATCACGGTCATCAAATTGGAGTTCGCGTCGAAGCCCGAGTACGTGTGGGGCGCGACGACGATGAACCTGGAGGCGATGGGAATCAAGTAAGGACAACAGGACGCCACGGAAACCGCTGACGACGGCCGTCGGCAAGAAGGTCATCCGGGAAATCCCGGTCTGCATGGCGCAGGGCCGCAGGCGGGCGCCCCTGAGAAGGAGACGGACAGATGATGAAGATCGCGGAAATCCTGAAGAAGAAGGCGGCCCTGGGCCTGAAGAAGTATCCCGTCGGACTCTACAACTACCTGAATCTGACCGACCACGGCTCGCACATGACCGAGGCGGAGATGGACTCACTCGCCGACGCCGGGATCACCGTCCCGCACAGCCCGACCTTCGACCCGAGCGACGGGGCCCAGATCGCCCACATGCTGAAGATGCTGGACTGGGCGGCCGCTCGCGATATGAAGCTCCTCCTGTGGGACCCCCGCTGCATGGCAAGAATGGACAAGGACGGGAAGGTGCCGGCCGACTACGCCGAGGGCGTTAAGGCCGCGGTCAAGGACTTCGGCAAGCACCCGGGCCTGTTGGGGTTCTTCATCGGAGATGAGCCCAACGAGGAAGGAATGCGGGCGTGCGCGGCCTGCCAGAGAATCCAGGCCGAGATCGCGCCGCATCTTCATTCCGTGCTCAACCACGAGGGCGCCATGGGCCCCGGCCGGGGAGAGTACCTGGACCGCTACGCCCAGTTCAGCGACGCCGACGTCATCAGCTACGACTGCTACCTGCAGATCCAGAATCCGGTCGTGAATCGCGTGCGGGGGATCGACAGGTACTTCGAGAATCTCCGCATCTACCGCGAGGCCTCGCTGCGGAACGGCATCCCGTTCTGGAACACCGTCATCTGCATCGGGCACTGGATGTACTCCTGCCCGAACCTCGACGAGATCCGCTGGCAGTTCAACACGTCCGTCGCCGCCGGCGCCAGCGGCGTGTCCTGGTTCCACTGGTACCTGCCCAAGCCGATGCTCAACGACCGCCTGCCCCCGGTGGACGAGTTCTGGGAGAAAACCCAGACGTACTACGACATCCGCCGCGTTCAGCAGAGCTTCCACAAGACCTACGGCGACCTGTTCAACCGCCTCGTGTCCACGCGCGTGAGCTTCTACCCCTTCGGCTGCGGGGCGGGCTCCGCCGAGTGGATGCCCAACGAACTGGTCTCGGGCATCGAAACCCAGCACGGCCAGAACACCCCCCTCGTCATCGGCGAGTTCGTCGACGGCCAGGGCGGGCGCTACGTCATGTTCGTCAACAACAGCCAGACCAAAGACGCCTGCGACCACGTGAAGATCAAGTTCCCCAAGAACGCCAAGCTGTTCGTCTACGACTACGGCAGCGAAGGCCGCGAACAGCCCGCCGGCAACTACGAAGGCCCCCGCCCCGAAGGCGACCACCTCCGCGACTGGCGCTGGCTCGCCCCCGGCCAGGAAGCGGTGTATCGCGTCGAGATCCCGAAATAGGACCGGCCCGCCCTGTTGCGCTTCAGATGTGAATTCGCCAACAATGTCCTCCAGAATGGCTGGTTGCCGCTAGGCAACAAGATCAGGAACTGAGCTACATGGAACTTGACATTCTATGCGACGTTCATTGGGAGTCAGGGATTGACAAGGTTGTTGGCGACTTCTCGTCGCCTAACTGTAGGCGTATGTTTGAATCTCAAGACTATGGGACTGGTCTTGGTGGAATTGTCATTGTATTGATGTGCAGGAATCCAAGCCTGGCATTCAAGCAACGGATCCGATTTGTCAGGAGGGAAAGACGGCTCTATATGGATATCATGTTTGATCTAGACGCGTTTCGTCAGATGGGAGCCGATGAACGTAGGCGGGATGTGGCCAGGCAGCTAGCCGATGAGGTTCCGGCTATTCTCCGGAAATACTCAATTGTCGGCTTTGATCGCGAACGATTCGTCGCGGATTGGAGAGGTTGGCTTAGTCGGGTAAAGTGAGAGGACGCAGCGAGAGACGTACCAGCGGCGGATCCGATGATCGTTGAAGGTCGCCCCGGCGGGATGTAGGATGGCTGCATGCGGCGAGGGTGGTGGCTGCGGGGGTTCCGCATGCCCCCGCCCGGCCGGACGAGAGGAACGAGCATGTTCTACCAGGCCGCGCACCCGCAGAGCCCGTGGATGTGGGATGTGTGGGTGTATCACCATGAGGGCGTCTACTATCTCTATTCGCTGTGCGCCTCGGGAGGGGAGGGGTTCGACAACTTCTCGCTGGCCACGTCGGCCGACGGCGTACACTGGAAGGAAGTCGGCCCGGTGCTCACCAAGAACCCCGGGGCGACGTGGATGGGCACCGGTTCGACGTGGGTCAATCCCGTGCCGGGGGCCAGGCCGCGGTTTCAGACCAACTACTCCTCGTGGATCGGCAACCGCGAGACGATCTTCTTCGCCCAGTCCGACGACCTGATCCACTGGGCCAAGTGCGGAGGCGAGCACGAATTCGTTCGGGACGAGCGGTGGTACGAACCCAACGGCCGCTGGGACTGCATCTGGACGCTCCCCCGCCCCGGCGGCGGGCTGTACGGCTACTGGACCGCCACGCCCAAGCGCCAACGGGTCAACGAGCCGTGCGGCCAGTTCGGGTTCGGTGAATCCGCCGACGGCATCACGTGGACGGCCCTCGAGCCGCCCGTCGTCCGCGGCGTGGGCCAGGGCGAAGTCGGGGCTGTAGAGAAGATCGGCGAGCGATACGTGATGCTCTTCGGGGCCGACATGCGGATGGTCTCGCTGGTGGCCGACAGGCCCGAGGGGCCGTTCATCGCCCCTGCGGCCAACCCGGTCTTTCTGGGCGGGCACACGTACTTCGCCCGGTTCGTCCAGTCGCCCTCCGGCCTGCTGGTCTGCCATCACACCATCGCCCGCCCGACGTACGGCAAGGTGTCCGTGGGGCTTCTCAAGGGCACGCACTTCGACGCCGCGGGCACGCTGCGGCTGACCTGGTGGCCCGGCAACGAGGCCCTGAAACACAAGCCCGTTACCGTGCCCCCACTGGCCGAGGACCCCGGCCCCATTCGAATGCTCGCCCGCAAGCTCGACGCCGCCAAAGGCGTCATTCTCGAAGGCACGATCCACTTGCCCGGGCCGCTGGAGGAACCCCGCGGGCTTTACATCGAGCACGGGCGGCGATGCGGAACGGCGATCCTCTTCAAGCACGCCGGCCGGGCCGAGCTGGGCGACATCGCCGCCGACGGAACCGGCTTCAGGCCCGAAAAAACCGTCGACCGCGAGTGGCCCTTCGGCCAGACGGCCCGCTTCCGCCTGGCCCTCCAGGACGCCCTGCTGGAGATCTACCTCGACGACGTGCTGATCGAATGTTACTCTCTGCCGGCCCCCGCGACCGGTCGGATCGGCCTGATCCCCGGCCGGCGGCGGAATTCCATCGGCCAACTGAAGGCGTGGAAGTAAACCAGACCCGACAACAAGGAAGGACAAGCCAGCATGTTCTACAAAGCGACAAACCCCAAGACCGGCAACATGTGGGACGTGTGGCTGTACTACCACGCCGGCACGTACTACCTCTACAGCCTCTGCACGACCAAGGGGGCCATCGGCGACTGGGACAACATCTCGGTGGCCAGCTCCCCCGACGGCGTGCACTGGACGGAGATCGGCCCGGCCCTGACGATCCACCAGGGGGCCACCTGGATGGGCACCGGCTCGACCTGGGGCAACCCCGTCGCCGGCGGCGGTGGCGAAAAGCCCTTCCAGATCAACTACTCCATCTGGGCGGGCCCGCGGCAGACGATCTTCTTCGCGACCTCTGACGACCTGGTCCACTGGACGCCCACCGGCCCGCGGAACGAATTCGTCCAGGATGAACGCTGGTACGAACGCAACGGCCGATGGGACTGCATCTGGACGATCGCCCGCCCGGGCGGGGGCCTGTACGGCTACTGGACCGCCTCGCCCAAACCGGAAACCGGCGGACAGTTCGGCTTCGGCGAATCCCTCGACGGCCTCACATGGACCGCCCTCGAGCCGCCCAAGGTCTCCGGCGTCGGCGTCGGCGAGGTCGGGGCGATCGAAAAAATCGGCGCGAAGTACTACATGCTCTTCGGCACCAACGGCCGCATGGAAACCCTCGTCGCCGACCGCCCGCAAGGCCCCTTCGCCACACTCCCCCGCAACAAGGCCCTGCTGAGCGGGCACACCTACTTCGCGCGGTTCTTCAACTCCCCCACCGGCCTGCTCGCCTGCCACCACTCCATCGCCCGCGACGGCCGCGTCTTCGCCGGCCTCCTCAAAGGCGCCGCCGTCGACGCCGACGGCATCCTCCGCTTCACCTGGTGGCCCGGCAACGACGCCCTCAAACACAAGCCCCTGGCCGTTGCCCCGCCCGCGGCCGCTGGCAAAAAACCCGTCCGAATGCTCGCCCGCAAGTTCGACGCCCAGGCCGGCTTCGTGCTGGAGGGCAAGATGCAATTGCCCGAGCCCCTGGGCGCCCCCCGCGGCCTGTACGTCGAGCACGGCAAAGGCTGCGGCACGCTGACGGCTCGGGCTTCCGCCCGGAAAAAACCGTCGACCGCGAGATGCGTTTCGGCCAACCCGCCCGCTTCCGCCTCGTGGTCCAGGGCGTGCTCCTGGAGGCCTACCTCGACGACGTCCTCATCGAGTGCTACAGCCTGCCCGCCCCCGCCACCGGCCGCATCGGCCTCATCCCCGGCGGCAAAAGCAACGCCATCGCCTCGCTGAAGGCCTGGAAATAGGCCCCCGCGAAAAAGGACAATCCATGTTCTACAAGGCCCAGAAGCCCGAGACCGGAAAGATGTGGGACGTGTGGCTGTACTACCACGCCGGCACGTATTACCTGTACAGCCTCTGCAAAGCCGGCACGGCCCCCGGCGGCTCGGACAACACCTCGGTGGCCACCTCCACCGACGGCGTGCACTGGAACGAAGTCGGCCCCATCGTCACCAGCAACCCCGGCATGGGCACCGGCTCGACCTGGGCCAACCCCGTCCCCGGCGGCGGTGGGAGTGTTGGCAAAAAACCGTTCCAGATGAACTACTCCCTCTCCGAGGGCCCACGCCAGACGATCTTCTTCGCCGAATCCGACGACCTGATCCACTGGACCCCCTGCGGTAAAGAGAAAGAATTCGTCCAGGACGAACGCTGGTACCAGCGCAACGGCCGGTGGGACTGCATCTGGACAACCCCGCGCCCCGGCGGGGGCCTGTACGGCTACTGGACCGCCACGCCCACCAAGAACGAAGTCGGCGGGCCCCGCTTCGGCTTCGGCGAATCCCTCGACGGCCTCACCTGGACCGCCCTGGAACCCCCACGCGCCGAGGGAATCGGCGAGGGCGAGGTCGGCGCCGTCCACAAAGTCGGCGACAAATACTACATGCTCTTCGGCCTGTTCTTCGAGGACCGGAGCATGCACACCCTCCTGGCCGACAAGCCCGAAGGCCCCTTCAAGGTCGCCGCCAAGAACCGCGTCTTCCTCGCCGGGCACACCTACTTCGCCCGCTTCTTCCCCGCCCCCAGCGGCCTGCTGGTCTGCCACCACTCCATCACCCGCGACTGGCAGGTTTCCGTCGGCCTGCTCAAGGGCACGCACTTCGACGCCGAAGGCACGATGCGTCTGACCTGGTGGCCCGGCAACGAGGCCCTCAAACACAAACCCCTCGCCATACCCCCCCTGGCCGAGGACGGTGGGAGTGGCAAAAAGCCCATCCGAATGCTCTCCCGCAAACTCGACGCCCCCCACGGCCTCGTCCTCGAAGGCAACCTCCGCCTGCCCGAATCGCTGGGCGCCCCCCGCGGCCTGTACATCGAACACGGCAAGGCCGACGGCACCGCCATCGTCTTCGACCACGACGGCCGGGCGCAGTTTGGCCCCGTCCGTCGCGACGGCTCGGGCTTCAAGGTCGAAAGAATAGTCAACCGCGAAATGGCCTTCCCCTCCCCCGCCCGCTTCCGCCTCTGCCTCGAAGGCTCGCTGCTCGAGATGTATCTGGACGACGTCCTCATCGAGTGCTACTCTCTTCCTGCCCCCGCGACCGGCCGCTTCGGGCTGATCCCGGGAAGCCAACGCAATTCCATCGGCCAACTGAAGGCGTGGAAGTGACGGACAACCATCTCAGGAGAAACACCGTGGCCCACATCCGGCGAATCGGCTCGCGTCTGACCCTGGCGGCGGCGATCGTGGCCGCCCTCGTGTCGGTTTCCCCCCTGGCCGCCGAGGAAGTCGCCGCACCCCGCCCGGCCGGGCTGTACCTCATCCCCTGGCCCAAGGCCCTCACCCTCCAGGAGGGCCGGCTGGAACTCACCGACGCCAGCCGCATCGTCGCCGCCGACGACGCGGTAAAACCCCTGGCCGCCATCCTCGCCGACGAGATCTACCTCGCCACCGGCCGCCGCCTCGCCACCGCCACCGGCGAAGCCGCCGCCGGCGACATCGTCCTGAAACTCAACAAGGCCCTCAAGGCCGACGCCGACATCTACACCCTCCAGAACAACAAGTTCACCTACACCCGCGACTACGCCCACACCATCGCCGTCTCCGACCGCGCCGTCGTCGAGGGCTTCGACTACCGCGCCGTGGCCGAGGGCTCCGCCACCATCCTCCAGGCCCTCGCGGCCGAGGGCGTTAAGCTGACCCTGCCCCGCATGACCGTCAAGGACTGGCCCCAGGCCGACTTCATGGCCATCATGGTGGACGTGGGCCGGCAGTACATCACCCCCGAGGCCCTCCGCCAGACGATCCAGGCCTGTCGGTTTTACAAAGTCCGCTACCTGAACCTGCACCTGAGCGACGACCAGGGCATGACGTTCCCCTCGAAGGCGTTTCCAAAGCTCGGCTCTCGCAACACCGCCGCCCACGGGGGCGTCCCGCCCCGCCTCTACACGCTGGCGGAACTGACCGACCTGGTCGCCTTCGGCGACGCCCGCGGCGTCACCCTCGTGCCCGAACTCGAGACCCCCGGGCACAGCGGGGCCATCCGCCTGGCCATGCCGGACGTGTTCGACGCCCCCAAGACCCCCGGCGGCCCGGCCTGGATCGCCGCCATGAACATCGCCAACGACGCCATGTACCCCGCCCTCGACACCCTCGTCGGCGAGATCTGCGACGTCTTTCAGAGCAGCCCGTACTTCCACATCGGCTGCGACGAAACCCAACTGGGCATCGTGGCCGGCCTGCCGGCGACGAAGGAATACCTCGCCAAACACAAGATGGCTGGCGTGGGCGACCTGTTCATCCAGCACGTCCAGCGGATGAGCCAGTTCGTCGCCAAACGCGGCAAGAAGACCATCGCCTGGGAAGGCGCCCCCGTCCCCGACTCGCTCAAAGACGACGTGATCGTAATGACCTGGGAAAGCAACTCCCAGGCCGCCACGCGTTATCAGGCCGCCGGCTTCACCACCATCACCGTCCCGTGGAACCTCGGCGTGCCCCTCGTGCAGTGGAACATGTACATCTGCAACGGGAGCTTCCTGAAGCGGACCGACAAGGTCATCGGCGCCAGCCTGCCCATGTGGGAGATGAGCACCGAGGCCCTGATCACCGGCTACCTCAAGGGCATCCCCAACCGCCAGGAACGCACCTGGGGGCCCGACAACGTCTTCACCGAAGAGGAATTCACCCGCCGCTCCGCCGCCACCGAGGCCCGCGTCGGCTCCCTCATCCACACCGTCACCATCACCCCCACCGGCCTGCGCGAAGGCAACATCTTCGACGAGCAGCTGACCGTCGCCCTCTCGGCCGCCATCAAAGAGGCCCCCATCCGCTACAGCCTCGACGGTTCCGTCCCGACGGCCGACTCGCCCCTCTACACCGCCCCCCTCAAGATCACCGACACCGCCCGCCTTTCCGCCGCGGCCTTCGACTCCGCGGGCAAGATGATCGGCTTCGCCTCCTCGGCCTCCTACACCTGCTCCCACAAACAAACCAACCTCACCACCGGCAAGCCCGTCACCGCCTCAGCCACCGAGGCCACCTACGTCCCCGCCAACGCCGTCGACGGCCTGGTCCTGGCCGACAAGGCCTGGTGGGCCCCCTCCTTCCCCGCCTGGCTCCAGATCGACCTGGAATCCCCCCACACCCTCAACCGCGTCGAGGTCTTCCCCTTCTGGGACGGCCGTCGCTACTACCAATACACCGTCGAACTCTCCCTCGACGCCAAGACCTGGACCCTCGTCGCCGACATGTCCAAGAACGAGAAACTCTCCACCCCCGCCGGCGACTCCCTCGAATTCAAGCCCATCCCCGCCCGCTATATTCGCCTGAACATGCTCAAAAACAGCGTCAACTCCGGCGTTCACGTCGTGGAGGTCCGCGCCTACGAAGCCAAATAGTTTTTCCCGTCAACCCACCAACCCATCAACCGCGCGCGTATCCGCCCTGACAAGCCCCCCGCACTGCGGGGGGACGATTCCCGGTGGCCCCGGGCCCTCGCCCNNNGAAGGCAGTTTCTCAGCCCGCGCAGCGGGTCCGCCTTCGGCGGACGGTAGCCCTACCCGACCGAAGCGAGGGTAGGGGTTCACGGTGGCCTGCCTCCTTCCCTCTCCCTCCCATTCTTGGAGCCCCCGCAGGGCGGCGACTGAAGCGCCCCGGCCGCGGACGTCAATCGCCCTCTGCGAGGGCTCTGGAAAAGAAGAACAAGAGAGGGACCGACCCTCGCTATCCCCAGGCTCCTCCGTCGCCTGGGGCTACGCGCAGTCGCCCGCTGCGCGGACTTCAAGGAATCCGACAAGAGCCCCAAAGAATCCCTTGACCGCCAACCTTACCAAACGTACAATTGTTACAGACCGATAGATTGGAGTACCGACCATGGCCACCATACCGATCAGCGAAGCCCGCGAACACCTGGCCGACCTGGGCAACCGCGTTTCCCTCCGGGGCGAGCGGATGGTCGTTGAACGTCGGGGCAAGCGACTCTTCGCCCTTGTGCCCATGGAAGACGTGGAACTCCTGGAACGGCTGGAAGACAAGCTGGACCTGGACGCCCTCCGGGCCGCCAAGGACCAACCGACCAAATCCTGGGCCCAGGTCAAGAAGGCCCTGGGGCTCTAGCCCATGGCCTACCGCATCGAGGTCAAGTCCCAGGCCATCAAGGCCCTCGCCAGGATACCCAACCCCCACCGGCGGCGAATCGTCAACGCCATCGACGGCCTGGCCCGCACCCCCCGCCCGCCCGGATGCGTCAAACTCACCGGCGCCGACGGGGCCTATCGAATCCGCGTCGGGGAATACCGCATCGTCTACGAAATCGTGGACAAAGTTCTCACCGTCTACATCATCCGGATCGGCCACCGCCAAGACGTCTATCGCGCCCTGTAGCACTGCCCCGAAAACTCCGGCGTCCCCATCCGGTACCCCCGCCATATGGGCCTCTCCCCCTCCCCGTCATTCGTCACGGATGGGACGGAGGGAATTCCCTTGTCAAGACAGGCGAGCCGGGTAGAATCGAAACCACTGCTGACGAAGGCCGCCAGCGAAAGGACATCCGGAAAACCCAGGACTCAGGACTGAAAGCCCACATCGGCCAGGCGGTAGCGCTGGATTGCAGACAACGGGTACATGGACGTCTGGACATCCAAGCGTGTCGGGCCGCTGTGCGGGAAGCCAATGTCGGTTCTGAACAAGGAGAGCGTTGATGCAAGATTGGAAATCGGCAAATCGAATACTGATACCGTTTGCCTTCGCCTTGGTCCTGGGTATCTTGGCCTTCGGAGGAGGTGCATGTGGCGGAGGTTCCGGGAACAATGACGGAGGAGACAAGCAAAGGATCAAAGACTTGGAGTCCCAGGTCAGCGAGAAAACGGCTAGAGTCCAGAAGCTTGAAGAGCAGCTGTCTGAGCCGTTCCAAGAAGCCGCCAAATGGAAGTACTTATTCTTTGGAGGAGTGCTTCTGGCCTTTATCTTTGGGGCTATCACCGGGATTAGTATCGGGTCTAAGACTAGAAAAGACTCCCTGAAACAGAAGGTGCCGGAAGGGGAACCGCACAATGAAGGATGATCCAAAGATACAGCACCCAATTGTTCGACGCTCACCTGACAGTGAGTCCTCGATCTCGCTTCCTCGCAAAGTATTGGCACATGTGTTCGTTTACACGCCCAAGCCGCTGAATGAACCGAAAGTGGAGGATGGGTTATTTGAAATGCCGGTTCCTCAGCGGGTTATCGAATGCGCTCGTTACGGGCTGGCCAGGTTTGAATACGCATTGGCCCCTAATGGGTGGCTGAGAGGATGGATACTGTTCACACTCCGTTGGGTCCTTTTCATCATCATTTTGCTCTTGGGGATACTTGCGGTCGTTACAGCTCTCGTTCCTATCTTTGGCGGAATCGCCGAGATATTTCGGAGCATCGAACTCGCTTCTGGTAGCCTCTTACGGACAGTCGTGAATCTGGTCATGACGGTCGCGATAGTGGCCGCGTGTATAGCAGGATTGGTTGTACTCAAGGGCGTTCTTAGAAAGTAGATCGGGTAGAGTCGAGACCTGACGGCGGAGGTGGTGGTAGAATCTGACGTGGCGCGGGCGGACCTGCGCACGAGTGAGCGAGTCGGGAAGGAGAACCTTGTGAGAATGACACTGGGCGTGGTCGGGCTGAGCGTGGCGTTGCTGGTGTGCCTGTCGGTATCGTCGTCGCTGCCGGCGCAGCCGGCCCCGGCGACGGCGGGCGGGACGAGCGGGGGAGTGAAGCATACGTTCGTCTGCGGGGATTACACCGGCAGCGTGGTGAAGATTATATCGGCAGAGGGCAAGGTCACGTGGGAGTACCCCGCGCGGAATGTGTGCGATCTGGGGGTGATGCCCAATGGGAACTTCCTGTTTACGACCGGCCAGGGAGTTAAAGAGGTCACGCGCGACAAGAAGGTCGTGTTCTCGTACGAGACCCCCAGCGGCAGCGAGGTGTTTACGTGCCAGCGGCTCGCCGACGGCAACACGCTGGTGGGGCTGTGCACGGACAAGAAGCTGGTGGAGGTCACGCCCATGGGCGAGGTCGTCCGGGAGATCAAGCTGACGATCGGCGGGTCGGCCGGGCACACGAACTTCCGCCGCGCCCGCAAGCTGGACGACGGCACGTACGTGGTGGCGCAGATGAGCGAGAACAAGGTCTGCCAGTACGACGCGACGGGCAAGGTTCTGCGGACGATCGACTCGCCGGCGGTGTTCTTCGCCCTGCCGCTGCCCAAGGGCAACCTCCTGCTGTCCTGCGCCGACACCGACGCCAACGGCAGCAAGGTGTACGAGGTTGACCCCGCGGGCAAGACGGTCTGGGAGGTCAAGAACGGCGATCTGGCGGGCATCACGCTGCGGTTCATGGCTGGCACGGTGCGGCTGGCCAACGGCAACACGCTGATGTGCAATTGGCTGGGCCACGGGCACCTGGGCGAGGGCCCGCACCTCATCGAGGTCACGCCGGAGAAGAAAGTGGTCTGGACGTACGCCGACCACACGGCCGTCAAGACGATCTCCTGTGCCGAACTGCTCGACGGCGAGGAGAAATGAGTCGGGCCACCAGGAATTCTCTTGATGGAGGCAAAGAGATTGCCGGTAATCCGTAACCAGTAACCAGTAATCAGTAGCCAGGCGGGAGCCGAAAAAAAATCTGCCATGTTGGGCAGAAATCCCCGGAATTTAAGCAAAAACGGGAGTTTGGGGGGTACGTCGGCGCGGGGGTTTGTTACCGGCGACGGACACGGGAGTTGCGGGGGGCTGACCAATTGTAACTCATGGTTTTCCATGGAAGCGTGGCTCTTAATATGGAGGGCCCGCGCGGTCAGGGGCCATTGCCAATTGCCGATTGCTCCGCCGAAGGCGGACCGATTGAAGAGGGAAGGGAAGATGCCAATGGCCGACTCACGATTCACGACTAACGACTTGTCGTGACAACAAGATAAACGATACAGACTGAACTCCCGTCCCAGAGTTCGGAGGTGTGTGCGCGGGACCAACGGCCAGGCCGGCGGAGGTGAGAACCGCCGGCGATGGAGGAAGGGGAACGTCTCTTGGCGGGCGCCAAGGCTTAAGGTATGCCTTCACGCTTACCCGCCCGAGACCCCCGTGACCTTTTTACCATTTTTTTCCATTTTTTCCAGTTCCCGCTGGGGGCGAGTTGGCAGAGCCCCAAGACCGGCTGACGCGGTGAGCGGCGGCCGGGGGAAAAAGGGGAGATGGTGGAAAAAGGTCCGTTGGGAGTCCGGGGGCGCTATGACAGCGTCGGCCGGCCTCGCGCCGGATGAGAGTGATTGGGATTGTACCCCGGATGCGGCCGGGCCTTCGTTGAGGAGGGCCTCCGCGTCCGGGTCGCTCCGGGCCGGACCTTGGGCCCGCGGCAACGGCTGCCCCTCGTCGGGCCCCGGCCAGGGCGAGTGCGCGGGTGAATCCGCCCCGGCGAGGCGATGGAAGGATCTTTGACAACCGAATAGGGTTTTTCGCGGCCGGGGGTGTGAGACAAAAAGGCCTTGCTGCTGGCCGGGGTGGACGATAGGCTCTGGGATGGAGGGGCTTGAGCGGCCCAACCAAGGAGACCAGACCCATGCGTAGGAATTCACTCGCTGTCGTTCGATCGATTATTGTCACGGGCCTTGCCGCGGCGGTTTTGCTGGCGGCGTGCGCGGTCGTGCGGGCTGAGGAATGGACGCCGGCGTTCAAGATCCCCGGCGCGGACATGGGGCTGACCGATGCCAAGGAGATGAAGGAGAAGGGCATCGCGGCGGAGGCCAAACAGGACTGGGACTCGGCCCTGATGTATTGGGAGCGGGTGATCGACCGGTCGGTTTCGAGCCGGGCGCAGCGGCTGGAGGCGTACGAGCACATTTACTCGTTCCGGAGCAAGGTGAAGCCTCTGAACACGGACCCGGCGAAGGCGAAGCCCTGGCCGACGCTGGTGGTGGTGTTCAAGAACCTGGACGTGCCCCTGGCAGACGGCAAGGAGCACTTCAAGGCGCAGGTGAACGACAAGGACATGGAAGACCTGCATCTGCGGGTGGGCGAGTTCTGCAAGTACGTGTTCGCGTTCACCGACGGCGTGCTGAAGATCGAGCCGGAGTACCTGGTGATCGAGGAGCCGCTGACGTCGCTGGTCAAGGGCGAGGGGCAGTCGTATGCGTGCGACCGCGAGGCGGAGATCAAGCTGATCAACAAGCACGTCAAGGACAAGACGAAGCGGTACGAGCACATGCTGGTGTACGTGAAGTACGTGGGCGAGAAGGGCCTGATCAACCCGCCCTACCAGGCGGACACGGGCGGGGGCGGGCCCGGCGGGGCGTCGTTCATGGAACTGCCCTGGTTCCCGGGCAGCTACCAGATCGGGCAGCCCGGCGAGGTCGAGCTCCACGAGTTCCTCCACCCCGTCAACATGATGTTCGACGACGTGATCTGCTACCCCGACCACATCTCGCACAACCCGGACGAAGGCTCGGGCGACAAGATCTACAAGCAGCCCGCGGGCGAGAAGGGCATCGTATCGATGTACGACTATGTGATGCGGGTGCACTACACCCGGCTGATGTGGAGCGAGCTGACGCAGCAGGAGCCCAAGAACCCCTTCTGGGGCGGGCGGAACCTGTGCGACTGGGTGGTGCTGGGCCCGTTCACGGCCCCGGCGGGCAAGAACGCCCTCGATGAAGCGTTCGTCGACGAGGCCGCCCTCGCCCCGGCGGAGGGTGCCCAACTGGCGGGCAAGACCTGGACCCACGCGCGCAGCCTCGGCGGGGTGCTCGACCTGGCTAAGGTGCTCGGGGACGCCCCCGACGCCGTCGCCTACGTCGCCACCACCCAGCGGATCTGCGGCAAGTACGAACTGGGCATGGGCTCGACAGGCAACATGAAGGCCTTCCTGAACGGCAAGCTCGTGCACACCGCCAAGGGGCCGCGAGACCTGGCGTTCAACCAGGACAAGGCCCTCGTCACCTTCAAGGAAGGCTACGAACTGAACCTGTACGTCTTCAAGGTGCAGAACTCGGCCAAGGGCTGGAAGCTCCAGGCCCGCATCGCCGGGCTGGACGGGGGCATGCCCTGGGGTTCGCAGCACGAGCTGCCCGGCGCGAAGTAACCCCGACGCGGGATTGTTGATGACTACACTGTGCCTCGAGACGTACACGATGCCGGCGGCCTCGCTGGGGCCCGATAACCCGCTGCCCAGCCTGGGCGGGTGCCTGCCCTATCGCGTGCAGAACCGCTACGACCGCGTCCGAAAGGACCGGGCGTTTCAGGTCGTCCGCCTGGAGAACGAAACTCTGCGGGCGATATTCCTGATGGAACTGGGCGGGCGGCTGTGGTCGCTCGTCCACAAACCCACCGGCCGCGAGCTGCTCTACCGCAACCCGGTGTTCCAGCCGGGCGCGTTGGCCTGCTGCAACGCGTGGTTCAGCGGGGGCATCGAGTGGAACTGCTGCACGGGCGGGCACACGCCGCTGACGTGCTCGCCGCTGTTTGCGGCGAGGGTCCGCGGCGACGACGGCGAGCCGGTGCTGCGGATCTACGAGTTCGAGCGGGTGCTGCAGATCCCCTACCAGATCGACTTCTCGCTGCCGGCGGGCTCGCCGTGGCTGTACGCCCGCATGCGGGTGCGGAACCCGCCCGACCGCGAGCTGCCGCTGTACTGGTGGTCGAACATCGCCGTGCCCGAGTCGCCGGACCTTCGCGTGCTGGCCCCGGCGGACGCGGCCCTGAAGTACAACTACAAGGCCAAGGAACTCGCCCGCCTGCCCATGCCGTGCGACGACGGGGTTCGGGACGCGTCGTATCCGTGCAACCTGCCGAGTTCGGCGGACTACTTTTTCGACATACCGCTGGGCCAGCGGCCCTGGGAGGCGGCACTCGACAAGGACGGTCGCGGGTTGGTTTACGCTTCTTCGTCGGCCCTTCGCGGGCGGAAGTTGTTCGTGTGGGGGATGGGCGCGGGCGGGCGGCACTGGCAGGAGTTTCTCTCGGTGCCGGGCAAGCCGTACATCGAGATCCAGGGCGGGCTCGCCCAGACGCAGGGGCAGAAGGTCCCCCTGGCCGCTCGCAGCGAAGTGGCGTGGGTGGAGGCGTACGGGCTGATGGAGGCCGACCCGAAGGTCGTGCACGGGAAGGACTGGCAGGCCGCCCGCGCCGACGTCGAGGCACGGCTGGACCGGTCGCTGCCGGCGGCGGACATCGAGCGGAGGCTCGTCGCCACGGCCGCCCAGGCCGACCGGGCGCCCGAGGAAGTGCTCTTCCGCGGCAGCGGGTGGGGGGCGTTGGAGAACGAACGTCGCCGTCTGGCCAACGAAGAGCCCATGTGCTCGGGGGCCCTGGTGTTCGACGAGGCCTCGCTGGGGGCGGACCAGAGGCCCTGGCTGGCCCTGCTGAAGACGGGGCAATTCCCCCAGACCGACGAGCCGGTCAGCTGGATGTGCCAGGACCACTGGCAGAAACTGCTGGAAGAGTCCCGCGAGAAGCACTGGCTCACCTGGCTGCACCTGGGCGTGATGCACTACCAGGCCGGGCGAAAGGAACAGGCCGTCGAGGCCTGGCAGCGGTCGCTGACGTTGCACCCCTCGCCCTGGGCGATGCGGAACCTGGGCGCCGCCGCCCTTCGCGAGAAGCAGATGGTCGAGGGCGCGCAGTGGCTGCTGAAGGCCCGCCGCATGCTGCCTGCCCTGGCGCCGCTGGCGGCGGAGTGTTACCGCGCCCTGCTCGACGCCGACATGTGCGCCGAGGCCCTGGCCCTGCTGGACGAAATGCCCGCGGAGGTGGGCCGCAACGGGCGCATCCGCGTTCTGGCGGCCCGGGCGGCGCTGAAACTGGGCGACCTTGAACGGGCTGAGGCTATCCTCCTCGACAAGGACCTCCTCGTGCCGGACATCTTCGAGGGCGAACTGATGCTCTCGGACACCTGGTACGGGCTGCAGGAACAGAAACTCGCCCGGCGCGAAGGCCTGGCGATCGACGAGGCCCTCCGCCAGCGGGTCCAGAAGGAATTCCCGCCGCCCAAGAACCTGGACTTCCGCATGGCCGCGGCGAGATAGGGGTGGCCGGATGCCCGGTGAGCGAGGGTATCCTTAGCGCGGGGATGTTGACTTATTCGATGCCGACGGACTAGTATGGATTGCGCCCCTGAGGCGCCTTAACGCGGACCTTTCCTATAGATGTGTAAGACAGCCAAACTGCTCCTGTTGGTGGGCATCGTCCTGTTGGTGCTTCCCAGCCCGGCCCAGGCGTACATCGGGCCCGGGGCGGGGTTCGCCCTGGCCGGCTCGTTCATGGCCGCCCTGACGGCTGTCTTCTCCGCCGTCGTTCTGCTGTTCACCTGGCCCGTCCGCTGCCTTGTGCGAGCGATCCGCGCGTGGCGCGGGCTGGCACGCAGCCGCGTCAAACGCGTCGTCATCCTCGGGCTCGACGGGCTGGACCCCCGCCTGACCGAGCAGTTCATGGCCGAGGGAATCCTCCCGAACATGGCCGCCCTGCGGGATCGCGGGTGTTTCAAGCCGCTGGCGACCACCATTCCGCCGATATCGCCGGTGGCCTGGTCGTCGTTCCAGACGGGGGTGAATCCGGGCAAACACAACATCTTCGACTTCCTCGCGCCCGACCGCCGCACCTACGAGCCCAGGCTCAGCTCGGTGGACATCCGCCCGCCGGCGAGGAGCCTCTCGCTGGGCAAGTACCGCTGGCCGCTGGGCAAGGCCGAAATCCGCCTGCTCCGCAAGAGCGCGCCGTTCTGGCAGGTGCTGGGCAAGAGCGGCATCTTCTCCAGCGTCCTCCGCGTGCCGATCACCTTCCCGCCCGAGAAGCTGCGGGGGGTGCAACTGTCGGCCATGTGCGTGCCCGACCTCCGCGGCACGCAGGGAACCTTCACGTTCTACACCACCCGCCCCGACGCGGGCGGCGAGCGAACCGGGGGGGACGTCCGCCACGTGACCCGCAACGGCAACCGGGTGGACCTGGAACTGATCGGCCCGGAGAACCCGCTGCGGAAAGACCACGCGGCCATGAAACTCCCGCTGACGGTCACGATCAAGGACGCCGGCTCGGCCCAACTGCGGGTCAACGGCGAGAAGCACACGCTGCGGAAGGACGAGTATTCCCCGTGGATCAACGTAAGTTTTCGGGCCGCCCCGGGCATCAAAGTGCACGGCCTGTGCAAGTTCCTGCTGCTGGGCACGGAGCCGGAGTTTTCCCTGTACGTCACGCCGATCAACATCGACCCGGATCGCCCGGCCCTGCCGGTGAGCTATCCGGCGAGCTTCGGCAAGTACCTGTCGAAGCGCCAGGGCCCGTTCGCGACGCTGGGGCTGGCCGAGGACACCTGGGCCCTGAGCGAGCAGGTGCTCAGCGACGAGGCGTTCATTCAACAGTCCCTCGAGCGGGACATCGAGCGAGAGCGGATGTTCTTCGACAGCCTGGACAAGGTGCGCCGCGGGCTGTGCGTGTGCGTGTTCGACGGCACGGACCGCATCCAGCACACGTTCTGGCGGGACCCGTCGCCCGCGACCGGCGGCGACGTCGCCCCGCGGCCGCATCCGGCGGTGGAAGCGCTCTATCGGCGGATGGACGACCTGGTCGCCCGCACCGCCGCCCAGTGCAACGACGAAGACACCGTGCTGATGATCATCTCCGACCACGGTTTCAATCAGTTCCGCCGGGGTGTGGACCTGAACCGCTGGCTGGAGGACAACGGGTATCTGAAAGTCTCGCCGGGCCTGCGTCAGGAGAAGTACCTGGCGGGGGTGGACTGGTCGGCCACGCGGGCGTTCGCGGTCGGGCTGGCGGGCATCTTCATCAATCTGAAGGGACGGAACGCCCAGGGCATCGTCGAGCCGGGGCCCGAGGCCGCCGCCCTGGGCCGCGAGATCGCCGACAAGCTGGCCTCGCTGACCGACCCGGAAGACGGGCACTCGGCCGTCAAGACCGTGTATCTGGCGTCGGAAGTGTATCGGGGGCCGTATAAAGGAGAGGCCCCGGACCTGATCGTCGGCTACCAGCGAGGCTATCGCGTCTCGTGGGACACGGCGATCGGCAAGATCGGCGAGGCGGTCTTCGCGACCAACGCGAAGGCCTGGAGCGGCGACCACTGCATCGACCACACCCTCGTGCCGGGCGTGCTGCTGTGCAACCGGCGGGTGGACACGGAACACCCGCGGCTGATGGACATCGGGCCCACCGTGCTGGACCTGTTCGGCGTGGACGTGCCCGCCTACATGGACGGCAAGCCGCTGGCCGTCGCCGAGGCCGGCGACGGGGACGAGACGCCCCCGCCGGCAGAGGAATGAAAGGCGTACGATGGCCGGGAATCCGACAGGAAAACTGAGCCGCCGGGAGATGCTGAAGGGCTCTGCCGCCGTCGCGGCCGCCGCCTGCCTGGGCGGGCTGAGCTTCGCCAGCGGCTGCCGCCACAAGAGCGGCCCCGGGCGCGGACAGGCCAGGCGAGTGATCGTCATCGGCATCGACGGAATGGACCCCATGCTGGCCCAGACGATGATGGCCGCGGGACTGTTGCCGACGTTCGCGAAACTTCGCGACCAGGGCGGGTTCCGCCCCCTGGGCACGAGCATCCCCCCGCAAAGCCCCGTCGCCTGGGCGAATTTCATCAACGGGGCCGGGCCGGGCTCGCATGGAATCTTCGACTTCATCCACCGCCGCCCGGAAGAGCAATGCACCCCGTTCTATTCGGCGGCGGAGACCGTTCCGGGCAAAGGCTACTGGAACGTCGGCGACCACAGGCTTCAGTTGACGGCCTGGCCCTTCAACCACCAGCCCCCGGCCACGCTGTTGCGGCGACAGGGCGTGCCGTTCTGGGACCACCTGGATGAGGCGGGCATCGAGTCGACGTTCTACGACCTGCCCTCCAACTATCCCCCCAGCCCCTCCAAGCACGGGCGCCACCGGTGCCTGGCGGGCATGGGCGTGCCGGACATGCTGGGCAGCTACGGCACGTATCAGGTCTTCGCGGAAGACGTGATATCGCTCCAGGAAGAGGGCGGCGGGAGGCGATCGCCTCTGCTGTTCGATCAGGAATCCGCCACAGCGACGCTGATCGGGCCGGAGAACTCCCTGCTGAAGGAACCCAAGCCCACCACTCTCGAGCTGCAGTTGCACCGCGACCGCGAGGCCAACGCCGCCGTGATCGAAATCCCCGGGCGGAAGATCCTGCTGAAGACCGGGCAGTGGAGCCCGTGGGTGAAGCTGGAGTTCACGATGTCGGCCCCGGCCCTCGTGCCCGACAAGAAGGTGGGCGGGATCGCCCGGTTCTACCTTCAGGAGGCCGCCCCCAACTTCCGGCTCTACGTCAGCCCGATCAACATCGACCCGTCCAACCCGGCCGTGCGGATCTCCGAGCCGGGCGAGTTCGTCAACGGCATCTCGAGCGACCTGGGGTTGTTCCCCACCGCGGGGTTCCAGGAAGACCACAAGGCCTTCTCCAATCGCGTATTCACCGAGGACGAGTTCATCACCCAGGCCGGCAGCGTGCTGGACGATCGCCTGCGGCTGCTCGATCACGCGCTGCACAACTACGACGACGGGTTGCTGTTCTTCTACTTCTCCAGCACGGACCTTCAGTCGCACATGCTCTGGTGGGACCCGAAGGAGAAGCACCCCACCCGGAGCGCCGCCGAGGCGGCCAAGGGGTTCGACCACATTCACCGCCTCTATCAGAAGATGGACTCCGTCGTGGGCGACCTTGTCGCCCGCTACGGCGACAAGGCGACGGTCCTGGTGATGAGCGACCACGGCTTCGGCAACTTCGGGCGGCAGTTCGGCCTGAACACCTGGCTGCGTCAGGAAGGCTACCTCGGCCCGGCCGGGTGCAAGTCGATCATGCAGGACGTGGACTGGTCGCGGACCCGGGCGTACGGGTTAGGCATCAACGGGCTTTACCTGAACCTGAAGGGCCGCGAGCGGGATGGCATCGTCGAGCCCGCCCAGCGGGAAGAACTGCTCGTGGAACTCCAACGCAAGCTCGAAGCCGTCCGGGACGCCGACGGCCGGCAAGTGATCGGGCGGGTCTACCGCGCCGACAAGGTCTACTCCGGTTCCGCGACGGCCCTGGCGCCCGATTTGATCGTGGGCTACCACCGCGGGTATCGGGCGTCATGGGCCACCTGCCTTGGCGGTCTGACCGACCAGGTGCTGATGGACAACGACTCGGCCTGGAGCGCCGACCACTGCGCCGACGCGGCGGAGTTGCCCGGCGTGCTGTTCAGCAACCGCCCCATCCAGGCCGGCGCCCCCTCGTTGATCGACATGGCGCCGTCGATCCTGACCCGGTTCGGCCTGAGCGTCCCGGGCGCGATGGAAGGCAAGAACTTCTTCGTCGAATAGCGACCGGGAACCCGGAAAGGAGAGCACCACCGCATGGGCAAGATCAAGATCGACTCGGGCCTTCTCGAACGGGCCAAACTCGCCGCCCAGGCCGCCGGGTACAGCAGCGTGGAAGAATTCGTCACCCACCTGCTGGAAAAGGAACTCGCCCGGCATGAGACCGACGAGGCCGAGCGGCGCGTCGCCGATCAACTCCGCGGCCTGGGGTACATCGAGTGACCGACGCCCTCGCGCAGATCGCCGCCTGGCTGAACCTGGCCGCCAACGCCCTGGGCAAACCGCTGCTGGCGTTCGTGGGCGTGATGCCGGGCTGGTTGTCGGCCACGCTGGTATCGGCCCCCCTGGGGCTGGTGCTGCTGGTCGTCTTCAAGTACACCTCCAACCAGCGCGCGATCCGCCGGGTCCGCGACGACATCAAGGCCCACCTGCTGGCCATCAAGCTCTTTCCCGACAGCCTCTGGGTTACCCTCTGTGCGCAGGGCCGCGTGCTCCGCGGGGCCCTGCTGCTGTTGGTCCTGGCCATCGTGCCCGTGCTGGTGATGGCCCTGCCCGTGACCCTGTTCCTCGGGCAATTGGGGTTGTGGTATCAGTCTCGCCCGCTACGGGCCGGGGAAGAAGCCGTCGTCACCATGACGCTCAACGGCGCCGGGCCCGACTGGCCCGCGGTCAGCCTGGCCCCCTCGCCGGGGGCCCAGGCCACGATCGGGCCCGTGCGAATTCTCAGCCGCCGCGAACTGTGCTGGAACCTCCGCGCCCGCGAGAACGGATACCACCGCATGGAATTCCTGGTCGACGGGCAACCCGTGGAGAAAGAATTGGCGGTGGGCGAGGCCTTCATGCGGACCAGCGTGCAGAGGCCCGGGTGGCAATGGCCGGCGATTCTGCTGAACCCGGCGGAGAGGCCCTTCCCCCCCGCCTCCCCCGTCCGCGCGATCCAGATCGATTACCCCGACCGGGCGTCCTGGACCAGCGGCACCGACTGGTGGATGGCGTATGTTTTCGCGGCCTCCATGGTCTTTGCCCTGTGCTTCCGGTCGTTTATCAAAGTGAACCTGTAGCCAAAAGGAAGATCGCATGAGCGACGTGGGAATCGTCATCGTTTCGGGCCTGCCGCGTTCGGGCACCTCGCTGATGATGCAGATGCTGGCCGGCGGCGGACTGGAGGCGATGACCGACAACACCCGGGCGGCCGACGTGGACAACCCGCGCGGCTACTATGAACTCGAACAGGTCAAGAGCATCAAACGCGACGCGTCCTGGCTCAACCAGGCGGTGGGCAAGGTTTTCAAGATGGTCTCCCTGCTGCTGTATGATCTCCCGGCGGACCGCCGATACCGCGTCATCTTCGTGGAGCGGAACCTGGACGAGATTCTGGCCTCGCAGGGGAAGATGCTCCAGCGGCTGGGCCGACCGGCCGGTAACGCCGACGAAATGCGACGCTCCTTCACCACCCACCTGGTGAAGCTGAACGCGTGGCTTGGGCAGCAGGGCCACATCGACGTCCTCCGGGTCGGCTATCACGACCTGCTGGCCTCGCCGCTGGCCCAGGCCGAGCGGATCAACCAGTTCCTCGGCGGGGCGTTGGACACGGCCAAGATGGCCGCCGCGGTGGACCCGTCGCTGTATCGCAATCGAAAACAGGCGTGACCGCCGGTTGCGCCAACTTCCCGGAAAGGAACACGACCTTGAGAACCCACGCACAACGTCGAATCGGCGTCGCTCTCGTCGCCGCCGCCCTCCTGGGCCTGGCCGCCCAACTCCGGGCCGCCGACGGTCTCAACCTGATCCCCACCCCCAAGTCCGTCAAGGTCGACTCCGGCGAGATGCCCCTGAGGGCCCAGGGCCGCGTCGTCGCCGGCGAGGCGAGCCTCAAACCCCTCGCCGAGATCCTCTGCCGTGAGATCCTCGCCGTGACGAAGGTCCGCCTGACCCCGGCCGAGGGAGACCCCAGGCCCGGCGACATCGTCCTCAAGATCAACCCGCAGTTGCGGGCCGATGAAGACATCCTCGCCGTCCAGAAGCGGCAGGTAGTCCAGACTCGCGACTACGCCCACACGATCGCGATCGCCGACATGGCCGTCGTCGAGGGGTGGGACTATCGCGCGGTGTGCGAGGGCACGGCCACGATCCTGCAGGCCCTGCGGGCCAACGGCGGCAAGTGGTCGCTGCCGAAGCTGACGATCAAGGACTGGCCCCACGCCGACTACACGGGCATTATGATCGACTGCGCGCGGCAGGACATACCGATCCCGGCCCTGAAGGACGCCGTCGATGCCTGCCGGTTCTGGAAGGTGCGATACCTGCACCTGCACCTGGCCGAGGACGGTTCGTTCGTCTTCCCGCTCAAGGGTTTCGGCGACGTGGGCAAGTTCAACGGCTCGGTCTACGGCGGCGACATCCCGCAGGTGTGGGACCGGGACGAGCTGGTCAAACTGGTGGCCTACGCCGACGCGCGGGGGGTGACGCTCGTGCCCGAACTGGAGGGCCCGGGTCATTGCTCGGCCCTGCAGGGCGCCCTGGGCGGCAAGCTCGGCGACCCCGGCTGGCGGATGCTCGACGTGGCCAACGACGACATCTACCCCATCCTCGACACGATCATCACGGACATCTGCGACGTCTTCAAGAGCTCGCCTTTCTTCCACATCGGCGGCGACGAGATCCAGTTCGACTGGTACATCGACCGCCCGCACGTGCGGGAGTACATCAAGAAGAACAACCTGCGCCCCCACGACAAGGGCGGGCGTGAGGATCTGCTGAAGCTGTACGTCACCCGGCTGAACGAGTCGGTCAAGAAGAACGGCAAGAAGACGATCTTCTGGGGGGGCTGGCAGGGCCCGCCGCAGGTCGCCGAACTCAACGACTGCATCATCTACTCGTGGTTCAGCGGGGTGAGGGAGGCCCAGAAGGCCGGCTTCACCACCATCACCGTCCCGTGGGAGATCAAGGGCCCCTTCAATGAGTGGAACATGTACAGCTGCAACGGCGAGGTCCTCGACCGCAAGAGCGACCGCGTCCTGGGCCATAGCCGACCGATGTGGGAAATGAGCGCCGAGGAACTCACCCGCTCGTGGGTCAACGGCATGGCCGAGCGGCAGGAGCGAGTCTGGGGCCCGGACACGAAGATGGACCTGGCCGAGTTCCGCGCCCGGGAGAAACTCGCCACCGCCCGCATGGCCCGGCTGACCCGCCCCATCGAGTTCGCCGTCGAGGCCAAGCTCTCCAAAACCGACGCCAACTACGTCATGGCCAGCAACTACACCGACTCGATGACGCTGACGATGTCGGTCGATCTGCCGGAGGGCTGCCGGATCCGCTACGCGCTGGACGGCACGGCCCCGACGGCGCAGTCGGCACTGTACGAGAAGCCTCTCAAGGTCACCGGGCGGGTCCGTGCCCGGGCGGCGATGTTCGACGCCGACGGGCAGCGCGTCGGCGGATATACCTTCAGCGAACGCTACAACTACATCGGGCACGAGATCAACCTCACCACCGGCAAGCCCGTCAAGACCTCCGGCGGCGTGAACCCGGCCGAGAAGCCCGAGTTCGCCAACGACGGGTACGTGAACCTCGACCAGTTCTGGGGGACCATCCCGGGCCCGCAGTCGTGGCAGGTGGATCTGCAGAAGGAACACAAACTCGACCGCGTGCAGGTCATCCCCTATTACGACGGCAAGCGGTACTACCAGTACACCGTCGAGGTCTCCAGCGACGAGAAGGACTGGACGAAGGTCGTCGACGCCAGCAAGAACACCACGCCCGGGACGGAGACCGGCTACCTGCACAAGTTCGCCCCCCTCTCCTGCCGGTACGTGAAGGTGGCCGTGCTGAAGAACAGCGACAACCCGGCGGTTCATCTGCTCGAGGTGCGGGTGTACGAAGAAGGCAAGTAGTCCCCGCGATGCAGCGCCCCCCAGGCGCCGCCGGTCGTCAGCCGGCGGCGTCTTCGTTGGCGTCCGGCGCGTCGGCCTGAAGGCGCTTGAGCATGCCGCGGATGTCGAACACGCCGCGAATGGCCACGTACACGGTGATCGTGCTGTACCACACCAGGCATGCGGCCGTGAGGGTGAACCAGAACGGGTGATCGAGGAAGTATTTCATCCAGTGTTCCATGGCGTTCTCCCGGGCTCAGGCCGCCGGCTCCGCGGCGGACGGACTGGCGGACTTGGGTTTGAGCAGCGACCCGACGATCATGGCGGCAATGGCGCAGCCGAAAGCGGCCAGGCCGGCGATGGCACTCGTGATGCCGTTTTCGGAAAGCCAACTGACTTCCTTCTTGGCGGCGTTCGTGACCATCCAGTTCTTTTCGAGCACGAGGAAGGCCACGGGGATAATCGCACCGACAACGATGGCCGCCGCGGCGCCCCAGTTGTTCGCCCGCTTCCAGTAGCAGCAGGCCACCAGGAGAACCGACATGCTGGCCAGATAGATCGTTCCGGTGATGGTCAGGTAGTCCCAGAGGTTACCTTTCATCTCGTACCACAGGCCGTAGATCAGCAGAAAAACGCCGATCAGGGCGACGATCAGGCGGTTATAGAGGATGCCCCGCTTCTCCGAAACGGGCGGGCGATTCTTGCGGAAGGGGGCGAGGATGTCGTTGTAGATCACGCTGCCCCAGGTGAGCATGTACGAGGAATCGGTGGACATGTCGGCGGCGAGCATGGCCGCCACCAGCAGGCCCATGAGGCCGACGGGGACCACCGTGGCCAGGAACTTCGGCATGGCCAGCAGCGTCTTGTCGCCCACGTCCGACGGGGCGAGCATCGCCAGGGCGGCCATCCCCCACAGGCCCGGGATCAGGAAGCGGCAGACGAAGAAGAAACTCGTGCCGGTAAAGATCCGACGCCCCGTGCGAGTGTCTTTGGAGGCCAGCAGGCGCTGGATGGTGGTCTGCCATGTCAACGTGGCGGCCGTGTTCAGGAGAATCTGGAACAGCACATACGACCAGCCGAGCAACGGATTGGCGAAGGGGTTGAACGCACCGGATCCGTACTTCGTGTCCACGGTGGTCACCAACTTGTCCCACCCGACGTTGACAAGGATCAGAACCGTGACGGCGATCAATCCGACGCTCATCACCACGAACTGCAGGAAATCCGTCACCAGCACCGAGAGCATGCCGCCCAGGATCGTGTAGACCGCCACGGCCAGGAGCAGCACGGTCATGGTGAGTTCCAGGGCGTGCGTGGTGATGAACTGCATGGCCGGGCCGGCCGAGGGATCGGCGTTGGCGGCGCTGTACCCGACAATATTGACCAGAAAGTCCCCCCCCATCCGGAGAAACATGCCCATGTTGAGCAACCCGCCCAGGACGATGACCACGCCGGCCGCCCAGCGGATCCGCGGGCCGAACCGTTTCTCGAACATCTCCGGAATCGTCGTCACGCCGGAATCCCGGAGCGGCTTGATGCAGAAACCCGTCAGGCCGATCAGCATCATGGCGACGGCCTGGCAGATGCCCGGCGTGCTCCCGGCGAACCCGTAGGCGTATCCGTTCTGGGCCTGGGACATGCAGGTGACGATGCCGAACTCCGTCGCCGCCAGCGAGGCGATGCCCAGGTAGACGTTCATCTCCCGCCCGGCCATCAGGAAATGCTCGACCTTGCCGACGTACTTGCGGACCATGATGCCGGCGACCATAGTCGCGATCAGGTACAGCCCCACGATGCTGCCGTCGATCGGTATGCTGAACGCCGCCACCATGTTCATGACGTGCTCCTGCGCGATTCGGACCGCGACCATGAAAGAACGATGCTCGATGCACGAGCACTATACCCGCCCGTCCGCCAAGGTCAACCAGGCGGGCGGAGAATCGTGGGCGCGGTCACTTGGCCGGTTTGTCGTACTCGACCCGGAACAGGTGCGTTCCGCCCGCCCACTGCCAGCTCCGCCCCAGGTCGATCCGGTCGATCTTCTCGCCGACGACGTGGTCGGTGAACAGGTCCGTCACCCGGGCCGGGCCGGGGAGATTGATCGGCTGACCATAGTGAATCGAGTGGACCGCGAGCAGGCTCTTGTTGGCGTAGACGATGTCGCGGCAGGTGTTGTGGGTGTAGATGTGGACGCCGGCGTCGCGGAAGATGCCGCGGAAGACGTAGGCGTTGTTGGGCGGGACGGGGAAGTAGTAGGCCGTCCAGTTCTTGTGGCGTTTGACGGCGGCGGCGGGCTCGCCGTCGGGCCAGGTGGCGATGATCTGGGCGTCCGGGTCGTCCACGATCAGGCGCGGGGAGACGATCACCCCGCCGCCCAGGACGATCTGGGCGAGGGCCTCTTTCATGCAGGGGAGGTTGTAGTCTTTGATGGGCAGCCTGGCCGCGGCCCGGGAGTTGACGAGCTTCAGGCGGATGCCGACGGTATCCGAGGCGGCCTTGGCGTCCAGGGCGCCGCCGGCGACGAGGCCCGGATACCCCACGAAGATCATCGCCCGCCCGTCTCGCTTCAGGGCGTCCAGGGCCTTCCGCTGGGCGTCGCTCAGGACGGTGGCGTTGTGGAAGTAGAGGGCCTTGTACTGCGCCATCTCCGGGCGGGCGAGGTCTTCGCTCATCCACCAGTCGATGGGCGCGCCGGCCTTGTACATCTCCCGCGTGGACATGTCGGCGTTCAGCTCCACGAACGACGGCTGCGGGTCCACGTCGTACATCCGGGACATCGAGTGCGTCGCCGGGCTCGTGCCGCTGACCACGCCGGCCACCTGGGACGAACTGGACATGTCCCAATCCAACGCGGCCTGGGCGATGGCCTGCTCCTTCTTGAAGTCGGCCATGATCTCGGGGGTGGCGTACCAGTTGCCGCCCATGTCGAACCACCACCAGGAACTGCCCCGGATGAGATGCTGGACGTATTCGCGGCGGAGGACGTTCAGGGACTGGCCCTGATCTTCCAGCCCGCAGAGGTTCCACATGCCCGACCACAGTTGCGGGCCGTTCGCCGGGTCACGCTGGTCGCGCATCATGTGGAAGCGGATCGGAACCCCCGGGCCGGTCTTGTGTGTGCGGTCGTCGCACTCGTCGAAGACGAGCTTCCCGGCGGCCTGGATGCTCTCGATGGGCACGAGGATGGGCGCCGCCGAGCCGGGCTCCCGCACGTCGTAGCTGGGGAAGCTGGTGATGAAGTCCAGGTCCGGGCTCTCGAGCACCTTGCGGAGGGCCAGGTGACCGTTGTGCGCCGTCGCGTTCACCAGCCCGGTCTGCCACAGGATGTATCCGTAGAACGCCCCGGTGAGCCTCCGCCCGCCGGTGACCTGCTTGACCGCGTGGCACCAGGCGAGGAGGTTGTCGGCCGTCATGTCGGAAAACGCCAGGTCGTAGTCGATCACGCGGGCGTCGATCTTCGGGTCTCGCAGCAGGGCCGGCTGCGAGCGCATTCGCTCTTCCTCAGTGGGGATGGGCGTCTGGTCGATCCACTTCTGGTCGCCGTACTTGTTGCGGAGCCACCGGTGGAAGTACTCCAGGCTGGGTTTGGAGTAGTCGCCGGTCTTTCCCGCGCCGGCGCCGACGTAGATCCACTCGCCCCCGTGGCTGGTCATGAGGGAGTAGCCCAGGATTCTCTTGCTGGCGGGCGAGGCCTCCAGGGCGCGGACGAGGGCGGCGAGGTACTCACTGGAGTCCTTGACCCAGGCCGGCGAGCCCATCGACGCGTACATTTCCGGCCCCGTGCCGTGCGCGTTCACCGCGCACTGGTCGGGGTGCTGCTGGACCCACCACATCGGGGCGTCAATGCAGATGCGGGGGATCAGCCAGATATCCGCGCCCAGCTTGGAGGCCGACTGGAGGTGTTTGACCGCGCCGGTGAAGTCCCACTTGCCGGGCCCTTCCCATCCGCCGCCCAGCGAGACCAGGATGGTCTTGATGCCGGCCTGGAGGGCCATGTTCTGGGTGCAGTCCTTGTCTTCCGGGCTTCGAAGCCCGGTCAGCAGGGCGATGCCGGGCAGGGGCTTGCCGTCGACCGTGATAACGGTTCGGCCCTTGTGGCGGGCGATCTTGACGTCATGGTCGGACGCTCCCTCGCCGGTGCCCGGGGCCGAGTCCGCCGCCCAGGCGCCCGCCGCCAGCAGCATCAGGGTCAACGTCATCAGACACATCATCCACGGCAACGTCGTTTCCATCGGTTTCTCCTGCCGGGAGGGCCCGGCATGGTTCGGGGGGATAGCCACTAGGATAGCTCCAGAAGATGCCCGCGGCCATCGACAATTTCGATCATGTCCTGCAGGAGCAGGTTCCAGCCGATGAACCCGCCCTCTTGTCCGTGCTTGCTCTGGGAGGCCGAGGGCGCCATCGGCCGCCCGGTCTCGGCGTCGTAGTTCTCGTGCAGCGAGCCGCAGAAGGCGATGTCGGCGGCGTAGAGTTTCGCGAGGCGAGCGACCAGGTCGGCGGCCTCGGGGGCGAAGCCGTAGTTCCGCAGGGCGACGAAGTAGAAGTAATTCGCGATCGGCCAGACCGGGCCCTGCCAGTTGGAGTACGGGATGATCATGTTGACGTTGTTGTACTCGGCGTCCTGGCGGGACAGCGACCGGAGCCCGAAGGGGGTGAGCATGTGCTCGCCGGTCCAGAGGTACCGGCGGATCATCGCCTGCGCCCGCTCGGGGGGGACCATGCCGCCCCACAGCGGAACGAAGTTGGAATACGACACCCGCTTTCGCCACGCCCCCGTGGCCGCGTTGCGGTTCCAGTAGGATTGCGTGGCCTCGTCCCAGAGGTGGCGGTTGAGGGCGTCGCGAAGGGCGGCGGCCTTGGCGGCGAACCGCGACCGGTCGTCGGTCTTGCCCACCGCCCCCGCCAGAGCCGACAGGGCCAGGTATTCGCGATACTGGAACGTGTTCACGTCGCAGGAGAGCACGGCCAGTTTGTCCTCGGGCTCGTTGCCGACGGCGGGGTTGTTGTCCGCGCCCGACTGCATCGCGTCGTCCCAGACGAACAGGCCGTAGTCCGGCTTGAAATGGCTGCCATCCCGCCGGGTGGCGATGGCGACGATCAGGTCGTAGTGTTCCCTGATCCAGCCGTAGTCGTTGAGCAGGCGAGCCCCCAGCTCGGCCCCCTGGGCCAGGAAGGGCTTCATCCGCAGCGAAGCGTGCCCCGGGGTGGGGCCCTCGGGCTTGACGCAGGCGGAGACCTCGCCGTCGGGCAGGGCCGCCGAGAGGAAATTCAGCGTCCAGTACTTGAGATACTCGGCCTGGGGGGGCGTGCGATTGGCCAGGTGCGAAGCGATGAAGAACCCGTCCCAGTCCCACTGCTGCTGGTAGAACCCGCCGGGAATGCAGTAGGGGTAGCGGATGAACCCGTTGGCCGGCTTGACCACCAGCGGCCGCAGCCGGTCGAAGTCCTCGATCAGCCGGGCGATGAGGGCCTTATCAACGCCGGCCGGTGCGGAAACGGAGTCCGGGCCCTGGGGAGTTTTCTTGTCGCTCACGCCTTGTTCCTCTGTCGAAAGTACCTGGAACGAACGGTCGGCCATGGTCGCCGGGCCGGCCCGCCGCGTCAAGAACGAAACCGCCGGACTCATCCGCAGTTTCGGCGTGGCAAGAGCCAATAACGGCTCATTCCCGACCACCTTGCTGGAACGATCATGGGGAGAGCGTGCGGACGCTCTCCCCAAACCCCTCTGCCCGGCCCACACACCCCCCAGCGGAACCGGAAGGGGAAGTCGCGGGCGGATCGGGCGTAAGGCTATCGGATAGCCGGTATTGCCCTTGAGTCCGGACGCGAGGCAGCACATACTTGGGGGGATACGAGGTTCGGAAGCCACCCTGGAGACTACGATCGTGATCTACGCCCCGCCGTACGGAAGAATGTGGGACCCCAGCATCCTGTGGCATGACGGAGTGTACTACATGTTCGCCATGCACGACGAAGGCCGCGGCGGCCACAATATGTGGGTGGCCACCTCCCCCGACGGCGTGCACTGGGGCAACGGCGCGCCGGTGATCCGGGACGCCCCGTTCCCGGTCTGGAAGATGTTCATCCATCGCGCCGGCGGGCGATTCGTGCTCAACCACGGCAGCGTGAGCGGCAAGCCCGGGCACCACAACGACACGATGTGCTTCTGGGAATCCCCGGACATGATCCACTGGCGGTATTTCGGCAAGGAGGCCGACACCAACCCGCCCCCCCGCTGGTACAAGGTCGAGGGCCGCTGCGACCACATGTATATGATCCCCAAGGATGAGGCCGCCCCCGAAAAGGGGTACTGGGGCTACATCGTGGCCACCAGCGCGCCGTCCTGGCCGCACAAGAGCATCGGCATGATGGAGTCCGACGACGGGGCCTCCTGGCGTTGGCTGGCCCCGCCCACGTTCGACTGGGGCGACACGCCGCAGCAGTTCATGGAAGTCGGCGGCTGCGAGAAAATCAACGGGCGGTACTACCTCATCCTGGGCGCACGCTACAACTACATGGGCAACGCGGGGTACTCCATGTTCACGTTCGTCAGCGACGCCCCCACCGGCCCGTTCCGCCCGGACCTGGAGGCCTTCCGCCTGTGCGGAAACTCCCACGATCTGACGGAGCTCGGGGGAACCCGCGGCGCCATCGGCGTCCAGACGCTGGGCGCGTTCGGCCGGGGCAAGGGCGGCGAACTGCTGCTGACCAACTACACCCCCACGCTGTGGGAAGACTCCGGCGAGAAGATCTCCCTCACGCCGATCAAGAAAGCCGTCGTGGACGCCGCCGGCCACCTCCGCATGGGCTACTGGCCCGGCAACGACGCCATGAAGGGCCAAGCCATCCCCCTGGACCTGGGCCGTTGCGTGCTCGTGCATCCCGCGGCGGCGGATGAATCTCACACCCTCACGGGCCGGGGCGCCCGTCTGGAGATCAAGGACAAGAAGGTCGCCTTCCAGCGCTGGGGCGGCGGCGGGACCGTCGCCCTGATGGAAAGCCGCTTCGACCTGGCCAGGGGCGTCGTCCTGGAAGGCAGCATGACGGCCCTCGACGAGGGCTGGGGGGCCGACACGCACATCATCCCCGTCTCGGTCGGGTTCTACATCGAAGAAGGGCCCGGCGAGGGCATGGCCGTCTGCATGGAAACCTACGGCATCACCCGCATCGGGCGGCTGGCCTGCCGCGAGGGCAAGCTGCACTTCACCTGCCTGGACGTGACCGGCCCCGGGTGCGCCTCCCCCGGCGGCATCCTCGACGGCCGAAAGTATTCCTTCCGCCTCCTCCTGCGGCGGGACATCATGGAACTGTACCTGAACGACCTTCTCGTGCAGACGTTCTTCTTCTCCGCCAAGGCCACCGGGCGAATCGGATTCCTCGCCCAGGACGGCGGCTGCCGGTTCGAGGACGTCAAGGCCTGGCAAATGAGCCTGCCCGGCGAGTGAAGGTTCATCGATAAGGAATGGTTCCCATGGCTGACCAGCCCCGTAAGACATCGTGGCCTGAAAAGTATCCATCCCCCGTGCCCCGGCAGGTGTTCTCGCGAACGCTCGCCGAGCAGGAGAAGGAACTGGCCACGAATGAGCTGATGCTCCGCTTCGCCCGGTCGCGGCGGCGCCTGGCGGGCGACCCGTACAGGCCCGCGTATCACTTCGTCAGCCCGGAGAGCCAGCTGAACGATCCGAACGGGTTGTGCTTCTGGCAGGGGCAATGGCACATGTTTTACCAGGGCTACCCGGCGGATGAGTTCCCCGAGCCGGCGGGCATCCCGAAACGCCGCCAGCACTGGGGGCACGCCGTCAGCGACGACCTGGTGCACTGGCGCGACCTGCCCTACGCGATCTATCCCGGCATCGAACGCATGTGTTTCTCCGGCGGCACGGTGGTCGAGCCCGATCGGGTCGTCGCGTTCGCAGATGGTGGCCCTCGCCAGCGACCCGCTGTTGCTGAACTGGGAGAAGATCGAGGGCAACCCCGTCACGCGCCCGGGCGAACCCATGGGCGACTCGTGCATCTGGAAGGAAGCCGACGCCTACTTCGCCCTCATCGGCTCGCGATGCGTGCTGACGTCGAAAAACCTCGTCGACTGGACCGTCGCCAACGCCGCCTTCCTGGGCAATACCCCCTTCCCCATCGACGACGGTTCCTGCCCCACCTTCGGGCCCATCGGCGACAAGCACATCCTGCTGCTGTTCAGTCACGGCCGGGGCGGGCAGTACCTCCTGGGCGACTACGACCGCACGAGCCGGCAGTTCACGCCCTATGACCACGGGCGGTTCAATCACGGCCGCATCACGCCCGGCGGCGTGCACGCCCCGTCGGGGGCGGTGGACGGGCAGGGCGGCGTGGTCAACATCCTCAACATCAACGCCGGGCTGCACAGCGACGAGTGGGACCAGATCATGTCCGTCGCCCAGCGGCTGAGCCTGGGCGAGGACAAACGGCTGCGGATCGAGCCGGTCGAGGCCCTGGCGTCACTGCGGGGCGAGCATCGGCACGTCGGGCGCACCGCCCTGCCGGCCAATCGCGAGGTCGTGCTGGAGACGGTTGCGGGCAACACCATGGAACTGGACGTGGAGATCGACCCGCGGGAGGCGCGGTGGGTGCAGCTCAACGTCCTCCGCTCGCCGGATGGCCAGGAGCGGACCTCGATCACGTTCTACAACTACGACCGCGTTCTGAGCTACTGGTATCAGGCCAAGGGCCTCGTCTGCCTGGACGGGTCACGGTCCTCCCAGCGGCCGGACGTGTGGCTCCGCCCGCCCGAGCAGGCGACGGTAGAGCGAGTCTCGGGCGAACCGTTGCGGCTGCGAGTGTTCATCGACCGCAGCGTGGTGGAGGTGTTCGTCAACGGGAAGCAGTACCTGGCCATGCGGGTCTACCCCGCCCGCCCGGACAGCCTGGGCGTCTCCCTTCTGGCCCAGGGCCAGGACGCCGTACTCACGAAACTGGACGCCTGGCAGATGAAATCCATCTGACCGGGCCAAACGGATTGCGGAAAGGCAAACAATGAAATACTGTCTGTGCGTCGTTGGATTGTCGCTGGTCGCTTCGTGCGCCTTCGGGCAAGAGGTCAAGCCCCCCATGTCCCCATACGATCCGCCGTTCATCATCTCGGCCTGGTGCGGGCCTGAGGGCACGCTTGAACGCTACAAGGAATACGCCGATTGCGGCTTCAACGTCGTCCTGGGAGCGCCGAAGGAACAGATCCCCCTGGCCAAGGCCGTCGGGATCAAGGCCATCGCCTCGGGCAGCCCGGCCGACGTCCCCGCGTACTCCAAAGACCCCACCGTGGTCGGCCTGTTCCTCGCCGACGAGCCCGGCGCCTCTTACTTCCCCGAGCTGGCCAAGCAGGCCAACGCCGTCCGCAAGGCCAATCCGCGATACATCCCCTACGTCAACCTGCTGCCCACCTACGCCACGCCCGATGGTTTGGGCACTCCGACGTACGAAGAGCACGTCCGCCGGTACATCGAGACCGTCAAGCCCCCGTTCGTGTCGTGGGACCATTACGCCCTCTACGGCTCGGGCGAAAGGCCCGACTACTTCGAGAACCTGGAGATCGTCTCGCGGCTGTGCCGCCAGGCGAAGATCCCCTTCGTGCAGATCATTCTGTCCATGCCGCATTTCTCCTACCGCGACCCGAACGAGGCCGACCTGCGGTGGCAGGTGTACACCACGCTGGCCTACGGGGCCAAGGGCGTTATCTACTTCACCTACATCACGCCGGCTGAGAACTGGTGCTGGGACGCGATCATCGACGCCAAAGGCCGACGAACCGCCAAGTACGAATACACCCGACGGATCAACCGCAAAGTGAACGCCCTGGCCCCGGTGCTGGCCGGGCTCGAAGCCGTTCGCGTGGCCCACTCCGACCCGGTCCCCCGCGCCGCGGCCGGCTTCGACGACAACTTCCCCGTCGCCGCCGCCGACGGCATGCCCATGACCGTCGGCTGGCTGCGGGACGCGGGCCAACGCGATTACCTGTTCGTCGTCAACCGCCACTTCGACTACCACCAGGGGCTCATCCGCAACTGGGAGGTGAGCGGGCCCTTCACCCAGGCGGGCAAGACGCCCGAGGAACTCTTCGACGTGCCCTTCCCCCCGGAGTCGGCGGACACGGCGAAGACCGCCTCCAGCCCCTGGCCGGCCGCAGGAGTGAGAACCTCCGGCAAGATCGACGTCCTGGGCGTGCTGGACCCGCCCAACGTCTGCGTGGCGTATCTTCGCACACGCGTGAAATCCCCGGCCCGGCAGGAGGCCCTCCTCCGCCTGGGCCTGACCACCGGCACGAAGGCGTGGCTCAACGGCAAGCCGGTCTTCGCCGCCGTCGGCGCCGGCGAGAGGAAGGCCGACGTGAAGGTCGTCCTCGAGCCTGGGCCCAACACGCTGCTGGTGAAACTCACGCGCCAAGGCCAGCTGGGCATCTGGGCCCAGTTCCTCAAGCCCGACGGCAGCCTGCTCGATGGGCTGGACGTGGCCCGGCAAGTCAGCTCGCGGGCCGGCAAGGCCGACGGCACGGTCGCCCTGCGCGAGGGCGTCAAGGACGTCGTCGAGATTTCGCAGGAGTCGGGCCAGCCCGTCAAGGCCGCCTTCGACCCGGCCGCCAGACGCCTGGCCGTTTCGCTCGAGCCGGGCGAAGGACGGTTGTTTCGCCTAGAGCACACTGACCCGGCCCGGGCGGCCGCGGCCCCCACCGCGCCGGCGACGCCCAAAACCCCCGCGCCGGTGGCCCTGCGACTGGATTCCAACACCGGCGTCGTCCTCGAAGCCGACCGCAACGGCCTGCCCGCCGGAACGACCATGTTCGCCACCGCCGCTTGCATGGACTACTGCCTGCTGGCCCTGGTCGACGGCGTCCGAGACCGCAAGAGCCTCGGCTGGCAGGGCTCGGCCTGGGCCTCGCTGGAAGACCAGGACCCGCATGGCCTGGAGATCCGCCTGGGCAAACCCGTCAAAGGCGGACGACTCCAGATCACCTGGGCGTTCGACCGCTTCAACCCCGACCACGGGCACTGGTTCGCGTCGCGGAACTTCTGCATCCAGGTCAAGGACAAGGCCTCCGACGCGTGGAAGACCGTCGCCGACGTCAAGGGCAACGCCTCGACCGTCAGCAGCCACCCCCTGCCCAAGGAACCCTTCAACTTCCTCCGCCTCTATCAACTGCCCGGCGGCGGCGATGCCACCCGCCCGAACATCCTCTGGATCGGCCAATTGGAACTGACCGACGCCGAGAAAGAATGAACCCCTACCCCGAGGCGACAACCACGCAATAGGCCTGCCCCGTCGGACGTTTGGAGAGGTAGCGCAAGATATCTTCGGACGGCTGTGCCCTCGCCGTAGGAGTACCTGTTATATGAGTTCTCGATCCCTTCTCCCGGGCATTCTCGGCGCGGTGTTTGTTTTGGCCGTCGGCGGCTGGACCGTACCGGTCCGCGCGGGAGAGAAACCCGTGATCTTCTGGGCCTCGGACCCCATTGGCCCCGGGCAGACGCTGATGATCCAGGGGCATGCGTTCACGGAGGACGCGGTCGTCGAGGCATCCCCCTCCGCCGGAGGGCCGGTGCAGAAACTCCAGATCCTGGGCCGGAGCGAGCAGTGCCTCAAGGCCTTGATCCCCGCCGATTGGAAGGCGAACGTATACGAGTTCCACGTGCGGACCGGTTCGGACAAGGCGACGGCGTTGTTGAATCGCCCGGCCGCCGTGTGGTGGGTGGGCGACCTGGGCGACCGCCAGAGCCCGGGCGGGCGATTCCGTATCTGCGGGCGAAACATGCTCGGCGACGCCAAGGCCCTCCGCGTGCGGGTGAAGGGCGAGAAGAACGTGGACGTGACCGTCGAGAAGGCCGAACCCTATTCCCTGACCGCCCTCCTGCCCGCCGACACGCCCGTGGGCCAGTATCAGTTACAGGTGCACAACGGGTGGGGCCAGGAGGCTGGCTGGAGCGACCCGATCCCGTTCGTGGTGGCCCGCCCGCCGGCCTGGCCGCAGACAGTGTTCAACGTGACGGACTTCGGCGCCAAGGGGCGCGGCGACGCCGACGACACCCACGCCGTCCAGGCCGCCCTGGCCAAAGCGCAGGCCAACGGCGGCGGCATCGTCTTCTTCCCCCGCGGGCGATATCAGATCCGCGCCACCCTCGCCATCCCCCGCTTCACGGTGCTGCGGGGCGAGAAACGCGAGTGGGCGGAGTTGCTCTGGCCCGACCAGCCCAAGCCCTGCGTTCTGGTGAAAGGCACCAACTCGTTCGGCCTGGAAGACCTCACGCTGGCGGCCCTCAACTATACGGACGGCATCGTGAGCGACGGCGGCTGGGAGCCGGACTCCGGGGATGTGTTCCTTCGCCGCCTTCGCGTGCGTGCCATGCGGTACACGCACGTCCCGTTCGCGGAGGTCCAGAAACGCTTTGCCGAAGCCCACGCCAACTGCGGCGGGGCCACCGTGTCGGTGGGCGGACGAAACATCGAGGTCACCGACTGCGACCTGTACGGTTCCGGATGCGGGCTGACCCTCACCGGCGTGCGGGGCGGGCGGGTGTCGGGCAACATCATCTCCAACGGCCCATACGGCTGGTACAGCCTCACCGGGATTGGGGGCCTGATCTTCGAAAACAACGAGGTCATCGGGGCCTCCGAGGTGGCCACCGGGGGCAGCCTGAACACGTTCTTCAAGGCCACCACCGGCTGCGAGAACCTGTACTTCGCCCACAATCGGATCCACACGGTGTACGGCGATAACCGCGAGGCCACCACCAGCGACGGCGGCGGGGGCTGTCATTCCGGGCGCATTGTATCGGCCGACGGCGTGAAGCTCGTCTTGTCGGATGAGCCTCGCCGCATTTCGGACATCTGGAACAAAGAGGCCACGCCGGGCATGGGGGTCTACATCCTCAGCGGGCGCGGCGCGGGCCAGTGGCGAAGGGCGATCAAGCAGGTGGGGCGCACCGTGGAAATCGACCGGCCGTGGGATGTCGCCCCGGACGCCACGAGCATGGTGTCCATCTCGATGTTCCAGGGCAACTATTTCCTGATCGGTAACGAGTACGCCGACGCGACCTGCGCGATCCAGATGTACAGCGTGGCGATCGGGCACGTGATCGCGGGCAACACGTCCGCCCGGGCCGGCGGGTTCCAGCTCAGCGGGCTGATCCAGGGCAGCGCCCAGCCCGTCTGGTATTGCCAGGTGATCGACAACCAGATCCTCGAAGGCAACGGCGTGCTGGGCCCGTTCAACGAGACCCAGCCGCTGGACTCGCACGTGGCCGTCACCGCGTCGGTGATCCCCGCGCTGGAATCGCCCCTGGCGCGATGCGTTGTGATCCGGGGTAACCGGTTGCACAACAACGCCCGCATCGACCTGACCGGCTCGGTGACCGACGCCGTCGTCGAACACAACACCGTCGAGAACGCCGACGTGGGAGTGCACGTCGAGCCCACCGTCAGCGGGGCCGTGGTCCGCGAAAACAAGTTTGTGAACGTCCGCCAACCGTGAATCTACTGGAAATCCAGACAGCCCAGACAGGACAATACCGCCCCATACGGGTGCAAACACACCAGACCATTCGATACGAAAGGTGCCCCATGACAAAGCGACGTTTCCACAGTGCAGCGAGCGTTCTCTGTGTTGCGGCCGCATTGGCGTTCTGCCTGAACGCGGCCCGGGCGGCCGAGTTGAAGCTCTGCCCCTCCCCCAAGTCGGTCAAGGTCACCGGTGGCGACATGCCGCTGACCGCCCAGGGCCGGATCGTCGCGACGGACCCGAAGCTCAAGCCCCTGGCCGTGATCTTCTCCAATGAGATCCTCGCGATGACGCAGATCCGCATGGAGCCCGTCGAGGGCGAAGGCAAGCCCGGCGACATCGTCCTGAAGATCAACCCGCAGCTCCGGGCCGATCTGGACATCCTGACCGTGCAGAACCGCGAAGTGAAGAAGGTCCGCGACTACGCCCACACGATCAACGTGGGCGACATGTGCGTCGTCGAGGGCTGGGACTATCGCTCGGTCTGCGAAGGGACGGCCACGCTGCTCCAGGCGATTCAGATCGCCGACGGCAAGGCCTCGCTGCCGAAGATGGCCGTCAAGGACTGGCCCTTCGCGGACTACTGCGGGTTCATGATCGACTGCGCCCGCCAGGACGTCTCCCTG
>JAPLNA010000048.1:2770-3916 GCA_026693065.1 Planctomycetota bacterium | reverse complement strand
GGGTTCAGACGGTATTGGGCGGCCTCAGGTCTTTCACGGCGGTCCGCTCGACCCGGCGGAGGTCTCGGTGCACCGGCTTGCCCGGGCGGATGACGCCCTGGGGCCCGACGACCCAGCTCAGCGGGCGGCGTTCGGCCCCGACGGCCTCGCGGAGCAGGAGCAGCCCGTGCATGAACGCCTCCGGGCTGGGCGGGCAGCCCTGGATGTACATGTCCACGGGCAGAAAACTGTCGACGCCCTGGACGACGCTGTAGATGTCGTACATCCCCCCGGAGTTGGCGCACGAGCCCATCGAGATGACCCACCGCGGGGCCATCATCTGCTCGTACAGCCGGCGGATCACCGGGGCCATCTTCACGAAGATCGTGCCGGCGGATCACCGGGGCCATCTTCACGAAGATCGTGCCGGCGACGACCATGAGGTCGGCCTCGCGCGGGCTGCCGCGGATGACCTCCGCGCCGTACCGGGCGATGTCGTAGCGGCTGGTGAGGCTGGTGGCCATTTCGACGTAGCAGCAGGACAGGCCGAAATTGAAGGGCCACATCGAGTTCTTCCGCCCCCAGGCGAGCACTTTCTGGAGGCTGGCGACGAGGATGCCCCCGCCGCCGCCCTTGTCGGGGGCGCCCTCGGGTCCGGTCGCGGGGTTTTCGCCTGTCTCAACCATCGGTCTGCCCCCCCCGGGGTTCCGGAAGCGTCCCTTCCATCGGAGGCAGGACATCCCGTGGGATCCGCTGTTGGTTTAGCGGCGGTGCTTGCACCGCGCGTTCTTCTTCTTTCCCTCCCAGCGTCCGCCTTCCCCCGCCCACCCTCGGCGGTTTCCACCACTCCAGCGCCCCCACGCGCCAGAGGTACGCCCACGCCGCCGTCAGCGTGAGGGCGACCGCCCCGATAACGCCGAACCCCGCCCACCCGGCCTGCCGGGCCGTCAGCGCCCAGGCCACGAACAGCACGATCTCCAGGTCGAAGATCACGAACAGGATGGCCACCAGGTAATACCCGGCGGGGAATCGCCCCTGGGCGGCGCCGGTGGGGGCGATGCCCGACTCGTAGGCCTCGCCGGTGGCCCGCTCGCGGTGCCGCACCCCCAGCAGCCAGGACCCAATCAGCAGCAACGCCACCAACGCCAGCACCGCCCCGGCGTATAC
>JAPLNA010000048.1:0-2722 GCA_026693065.1 Planctomycetota bacterium | reverse complement strand
GTATACCGCCAGCGGCCAGAGCGCCGGAACTGTAGCGGCCGTGCCTGCTACGATGGAGGCGATCATGTGAGGGTGTCTCTCATCATGGCTGTGAAAGGTTCGGGTCATTCTAGCCCGCGCATCGCGATATCGCCAGGGGGAGATTGCACCAACCCCCCCCGGCCGGGGGGAAAATGTTGTGTTGACATCTCCGCCGCGGGCCGATTAATATGATAGAGACATATGGACCGGCGGCTTGTAGAGGAGTGTTTCCTCGGGTCGTCGGCGAACGCGGCTGGCATCCGTTTTCGTTTGCCGCTAGCACCAAGTTTCCCGCCCTGTGAAAGGTTTCCCCTTCACCGCCGCGGAGATAGTGGGCTTGTGTGATCACGCTGGCGAATCCGAAGTGCTGTTTGGGAAGGAGCCATGACAATGGCTACTGGCAAGGTGAAGTGGTTCAACGAGTCCAAGGGTTTCGGTTTCATCACCGCCGATGACGGCACGGACGCGTTCGTGCATCATGGCGACATCCAGGGCGAAGGCTTCAAGACCCTGGCCGAGGGCGAAACCGTGACGTTCGACCTGACGAAGGGCCCCAAGGGTCCCAAGGCCGTCAACGTCCGCAAGGGCTAAGCCGCCCGCACGCAGATTGCACAATCGCCGTCGAGCCATCGACGGCGATTGTATTTAAGGGATCGGGGCCCTGGAGTCTCAGGCGTCCTTGGTGTCTTCCGGGGGGACGGTCGTGGGAGCCTCCTGCGCTGCCGCCGAGGCCGCCGCCTTGCGCCGCCGGAGCAGGCGGAGCAGCCACAGGATGAACACCACGCCAGCCACTCCGGCCAGGATCATGAGTTGGTGTTCCGTTTTCGAGAAGAAGTTCTCCATGGCACGGCCCAGGAGGAAGCCTCCACAGGCGAACGCGCAGGCCCAGACGGCCGCCCCGGTGACATTCAGAATCACGAATCGCCGCGTGGAGACCTTGCTCATGCCGATGGCCAGGGGGGTGACGTTGCGCAGCCCGTACAGAAAGCGGAACCCGAGTATCAGCAGCGTCTGATGGCGATGGAGAATGTCCAACACCTTCTGTGACCGCTTCTGCCAGGTCGGGCGTTTGGCGATGAAGGCTTTGCCCTTGTATCGTCCCAGGAAGAACATCAACTGATCGCTGGCCAGGCTGCCCACGAAGGCCGCCAGAATCACCAGCCACAGCTTGGGTGTGCCGTCCTTGGCGGCGATGCCCGCGATGATGACGATCGTCTCGCCCTCCAGGAACGTCCAGACCAGCAGAATCACATACGGCCAGACGCCGGCGGAGTCGACCAGGTTCTTCAAGTTCTCCAAGAACGCACTGACATCGAACATTGCCATGGCGGAAGGATACTGCCTCGAGCCCGGCGATTCAAGAACCCGCTCCTCTTGCCGCCCGGGCCAGGCCCGGCGTAGAATACTCCCGTGCGGCGGCGGGGGAACCGTCCGCCCAAGGGAGACCTATCATGCGAGTCGCTCACGCCGGAAGATCGCAGTAGGTTCGAGACGGTTCTCCGCCGCTGGCGGTTCCCGATGATCCGCCAGGGCGGCTCGTGCGAGGTGACCCTGACGTTCCCGCCGCAAACCACGGCACCAGTGCTGGAGGAATCCACCGCGCCGGCGGGCGTTCGGTCGCGGGGGTTTTTCTTGCGGCGGCGGCCCGTTCCGGCGACAATGCCCCGCTAGTCGAGACCTGAACTATTTGAGGGCTTATCCATGCCGAAACTGTCCGTCTGCATCGAAATGTTCTGGGGCGATCTGCCCTTCGAGGAGCGAATCAAGCGGGTCGGCGCGCTGGGCATACCGGCGGCGGAGTTCTGGTTCTGGGGGGGCAAGGACCTGGCCTCCCTCAAGGCCGCTGCCGACAAGGCCGGCGTCGTCGTGCCGATCTTCTTCCTCGAAGCCAAGATGCCCGCCGTGCACCCCAACGCCGCCGCCGCGATGGTCGAGGGCGCCAAGGCCAGCGTCCAGGCCGCCAAGGTCTTGGGCAACCGGACGCTCATGCTCACCGTGGGCAACGAGCGGAAGGGCGAGAGCTTCGCCGTTACCCGCAACAGCCTCGTCCGCAACCTGAAGGCCGCCATGCCCGTCCTCGAAGACGCCGGGCTGACCCTCTGCATCGAGCCCCTCAACCCGATCGTGGACCACCTGGGCTACTGGCTGACGAAGATGTCCGACGCCGCCGATATCGTCGCCGAGGTCAACAGCCCCAACCTCAAGATCCTGATGGACATTTACCACCAGCAGATCACCGAGGGCAACATCATCGACAACCTGCGGCAGTACGCCTCGATGCTCGGGCACATTCACTGCGCCGGCGTTCCTGGCCGCGGGGATCTGGCCGGGGGCGAGTTGGACTATCGCTCGATCTTCAAGGCCATCGACCAGACCGGCTACACCGGGTACGTCGGACTGGAGTTCCGGGCCTCGGGGGCCCCGGAAGACGCCCTCAAGCAGGCGCTGGACTTAGCCCGCTAGGGCCGCATGCCTTCCGCCCCCGCGAACAAGCCCCCTGCATCGCAGGGGGATGCCGTTCGGGGGCCTGGAGGATCGCCGTCGGACCGGTCCCCCCGCGGTCAACATTATGCGCCATCACACTTAACCCCTTGCGCCACGAAAAGTTCGCACCCATACTGTTCTTCGGCTTTGCCAAGCAAGGAGACCAGCGATGGAACGCGAACTGTTTCGAGAGGCCTGCCGGGAGTTGAATCGACTC
>JAPLNA010000047.1:7582-15312 GCA_026693065.1 Planctomycetota bacterium | reverse complement strand
GCCACATATTCCACTCATAGTTCTTCCGCATCGAGCTGCCGGCCTGCGGCCACCAGGGCACGTTGATGATCTTGAAACCGGCGTTGATGAGGGCCTGATGGCCGCCGCCCCAGGCCATCACCACCACGTCGCGATCCAGCTTCGAGCCCAGCCAGAACCCTTCCCAGATGATCGTCTTCTTGCCGTGCTTCTTGATCATCGCGTCGAGCTTGTTGATGTAGTAGGCGTACAACTCGCCCGTGCCCATCTTCTTGGCGGCCAGGTACGCCTTGCCCTCGTCGGAATTCTCCCAGTTGGGCCAGTACATCTCGTCGCCGCCCAGGTGACTGTACGGCGAGGAGCGGAAGACGTCGGCCAGGTCGCCGATGATCTTCTCGAGGGCCGGGTAGATCTCGGCCTCGTTGGCCATATTGATCATTCCGCTGATGCTGTGGTACTTGCCGGTCTTGGGGTCCTTCATCCCGAAGATGTGTTCCATGCCCCCCTGAATCCCGTAGCTGTGGCCGGAGGCTTCGATCTCGGGCACGATGGTCACCCCGCGGTCGTCGGCGAACTTCACGAACGCCAGCAACTCGTTGAGATCGTACGGCGCGGGGCCTCTATCGACGCCATTGAAGCCGGAACCCTTGCCCATCTGGGGGAAGCTCTTGCACGGGAACAGCCAGGCCGGGTCATCCGAGAGGTGAAGATGCAGATAGCGAATCTTGTACAGGCGGCACAGGATGACCACCTGCCGGAGATGGTCCAGCGAGTTGTACCGACGCGCCACGTCCACCATGGTGCCGGTGTATTCCGACTGCGGCTGATCGTTCACCGTCATTACCGGCAGCGAGAACGTGGCGCCCTGCGGCGTGACCGCCTGGAGCACGGTGGTCGTGCCCATGGCGACGGCGGCGTAGTTCGCGCCGCGAACCCTGACGCGATCCTTGGTAATCTCCACCACGTGCACTTCGCCCTTGGGGGTATTGACGTCGGCCGGCGCAATACCCTTCTTGAGGGAACTGTCGATGGCCAGCGCGATGTCGCCCATGCCGCCCTTGCCCGTGGCCGCTGCCAGACGCACGCCGGTGGTCTGATAGATTTCATCTGACAGGATCTTCGCCAGCCCTGCCAGGGCGTCGCCGTCGGCGACGATCCGCGACTTGTCCGTCAGCGTCAGGTTCCCTTCGCCCAGGTCGAGGCTCTTAGGCCAGGGAATGATGCACGGGCCGCCGCCATCCGCCGGCACGGCCGACACCGCGGGAGTGCAGATCGCCCCCAAAGCCAGGAGCGCCGCCGCTACCGCCACCGCACTGAGAATGGTTCGACTGTTCATGTTGGCTCCTGATTGCTGGGTGCCGATTCAAGCCGGGATGTCCCGGCCATGTGTTGTCAGGATCTCCCGGTTCGTTGCTGTTCCTTATCCTATTTGTTTGGCCGGGACAGCCGCGACAGGAGAGCGGCCGCCTGCGCAGGAACTCTGCCCGGATCGTACTTCTCCGGGTTCCAGGTGTGTCCGTGATTCTATCTCGCCGTCGTGCTCCGGCAAGCAGATTCTCCACGCCCCAAGTCCCTGCCGCCCCCGCCCGACAGCCGGATCGACTTCACCGCGCTCACGTCCAAGCTTACGGCTTCACGTCCGCCCCGAAATGGCAGCTTCACGCGAACCACTCGGAGGCGTATCCTGGCCGGAGGTGGGTTTGGGGACAGGGATTGGGGAATTGGCTTGCCAAGGAACGACAGCGAGATACGATCATGGAAACTCCTGGCGGCGGTCGTCAGCGAAAGGTCATCCGGGCGATCGCGGTCTTGGCGAGTTCCCGCTTAATCGGCATCGGGCCTGGCCTTAGGGTCGGGACACGGCAGGAGGAGGCGAGATGGACAGGATTCTGAAGAAGTGCGCGTCTTTCGGATTGAAGAGCTTTCCCGTCAGCTTCTGGAGCTACACGAATCTTGGCGAACATGGAAAGCACATGACGGAAGCCGAGGTCGAGTCCTGGGCGGACGCCGGCTTTACCGTGCCGCAAAGCCCCGGTTTCGATCCGAAGGATCCGGCCCAGAAGGCCCACATCGTCAAGCTCCTTGACTGGGCGCACCAACGGGGGATGAAGCTGATCGTGTGCGATCCTCGCGCGTACGTCCGGACGGCGCCGGACGGGAAGGTGGCCCCGGACTACGCCGACGGGGTCAAGGCCGCGGTCGCCGACTTCGGCAAGCACCCGGGTCTGCTGGGATTTCATGTGGGTGACGAACCCGGCGCGGAGATCAAGGAGGCTTTCTTCGCCTGCTACAAGACACAGAATGAGATCGCGCCGCACCTGCACCCGTACGCCAACCTTCTTCCGCACTTTCCCGGGATTGAAGCACGGGCGGGCACGGACTCCTGGCCCAACTACCTGGACGAATATGTGAAGAAGTCCGACGCCGACATGCTCGGCTACGATTGTTACGCCCAGATGAATCCCGGCGACAGCGGCTGGCACGATTACTACCGGAACCTGCGTCTGTACCGGGAAGCGGCCGTGAGATACGGGGTTCCGTTCTGGAACACCCTTTTGTCGGTGGGTCATTTCAAGTATCGCTGTCCGAACCAGGACGAGATTCGCTGGCAGTTCAACACGTCCATCGCGGCGGGCGCCAACGGGATTTCCTGGTTCTTCTATTACATGCGGGCGCCGGAGTTGAACTTCAGGATGTCCCCCGTGGACGAACACTGGAATCGGACGCAGACCTACGAGGACGTCCGCCGCGTCCAGAAGAGCTTCCACCGTCGCTACGGGGACCTGTTCAACCGGATCGCGTGTACCCGCGTCTCGTTCTTCCCGCACGCCTATGGCGGCGGGGACGTCTTCCAGCCCAACGAGATCGTCGCCAGCATTCGGCCGGATGGCTGCAATACCCACCCGATCCTTTTGGGGGAGTTCGTGGACGTCGAGGGCGGACGCTATGTCATGCTGGTCAACAACAGCATGACGGAGAGCGAGCGCGTGAAGATCACGTTTCGGAAGAACGTGCGGTGGTTCTCGTGGGACTGGAATGGGCGTGAGCACGAAGGGGGCGCCTACTGTAAGGATTTCTTCGCGGAGGGCACCGGACCGGAAGGTGACGGCATCGCGGTCTGGCACTGGCTGGCACCCGGCCAGGAAGCGGTGTACAGGGTCCAGATCGGCACGTGAGAAGATACGCCATCCCCGGTCCGCAGGGACCGGTTCCGACGCTGGCGGGAGGGCTCCGCAGGCTTGGGGGGGGGAATTCGCTTGCAGCGGCATGACAGCGAGATACGATCATGGACACTACTGGCGGCGGTCGTCAGCGTGAATTCATCTGAGAAATCCCGGTTCATATCCATGATTCCGAAGCTTTTCGCGAAAGGATCAATCATGACCATGTCGGAAGGATCAACGATGACAATGCCCGTGGCGAATTCCCCGTCGGCTCTTTCTGTCTCCACCACCGCCAAGCTCCTCATGCTGCTAAGCGCGTGTCTGTACACGATCAGCGCCGCGCCTCTTGGCCTGTGTTCCAGCGCCATTGCCGCCGACGCCGCCGAGGCGAAGGCCGCGGCGCCGACACTGAATCTGGTTCCCTGGCCCAAGTCGGTTCAGACGGCGAGCGGGACGATGCCGCTCAAGGTCGGCGCGCGGATCGCCGTCGGCGATGCCAAGCTGCTGCCGCTGGCCGAGGTGCTCGCGCAGGAAATCAACCAGGCCGCCGGCGTGGCGTGCAAGCCCGAGATGGGCATGGCCAAGTCGGGCGACATCTCGCTGGACTTCGACACGAAGCTTCACGATGAGCAGTACACGCTCACGATCAAGTCCGACACGGCCCTCGTTCGCGGCGGCACCTATGGCGCGATCGCGATAGGAACCGTCACGCTGCTCCAGGCGATGACGAAGACCGACACGGCCGTGACGCTGCCGAACCTCACGGTCACGGACCAGCCGCAGGTGGCCTATCGCGGCATCATGCTGGACCTGGCGCGCCAGCCCCACACGATCGCGCAGATCAAGCAGATTGTCCAGCTTTCCCGCCTTTATAAGATTCGCTACCTGCAACTGCATCTGTCGGACGATCCCGCGTTCTGCTTCCCCTCGACGAAGTATGCCGACAAACTCAAGGGCTCATGGAAGCTCGTTGAGGTGAAGGAACTGGTCAAGTTCGCCGACGATCGCGGCGTGACCATCGTGCCGGAACTGGATGTTCCCGGCCATGCGACGGCGCTGGTGCAGGCGATGCCCGACGTGTTCGGAAAGAGCGGCAACGTGGTCGATGCCGGGCGCGAGGGGACCTACGCGGCGCTGGACACACTGGTCGGAGAGATCAGCGACGTGTTCGGCAGTTCGCCGTACTTTCACATCGGCGGCGACGAGGTCAACAAGGGGTGCTGGAACAATCCCGACACGGCCGCCTACATGACCGCCAAGAAGATCGAAAACGTCGAGGAACTGTATCGCCACTTCATCGTCCGCGTGAACGAGATCGTCAAGAAGCACGGCAAGAAGACCATCGTGTGGGAAGGCTTCGCCAACAAGGGCAAGATCGAGATTCCCAAGGACATCACGGTGATGGCGTACGAGATCGTCTTTTACCTGCCCCACGAGTTGGTGAAGGACGGCTACAACGTCATCAACGCCACCTGGACGCCGCTGTACGTGGTGAACGCCAACTGCCGTCCGCCCGAGGAGATTTATGCCTGGAACCTGTTCCGGTTCAAGAAATTCAATGCCCCGGCGGCCGATGCCGGCCTGAATGTTCCGCCGACGCCGCAGGTGCTCGGCGCGCAGATGTGCGCGTGGGAACAGCCCGGTGCGGCCGAGTTGCCCAGCCTGCGCAAGCGGTTGCCGGCGATGAGTGAACGCATTTACAGTCCCGACGCCGGAAAGAACTTCAAGGATTTCGACGCCCGCCTGACGGTGACCGACAAACTGCTGGACTTGATTCTGGCCAAGTAGCCTGCGACGCATGAATAGCGACGCGAGGTCTCGCGCCAGGAAGAGCGGCATAATGATCGACGTATTCGAGGGGGCGTTGGATCATGGGAGACAGCCCCGCGACAGAGGCGGGCGAGGTGAAGAATGGCCAAGAGAACGGATCGTGGCGTGAAGTTCGTGGCGGCTTGGGTAGGGGGGGCGATGGTCTGCACTGCGGGGTTGATGGCGGCGACGACCGCGCCGGCCAGCAGGCCCACGAGAATGGAGGACGCCGCGGGCAAGGCCTGGCTGGTGCGATGGGAGAAGAACATTGTCGCTGACTCGCGGAACCGCTGCTGCGACCGCGAGATGGGGGAGGAGCTGGGGTGGCTGGTCAGCCCGTTCTTGAATGGCTTCTACTACGGTTACCTGGCCACCGGGGACAGCCAGTGGATCGACCGGCTGATTGACTGGGCGGACGCTGTCGTCAAGAGGGGCCTGATGGAGCCCGATGGGTACATGGGCTGGCCCAAGGCCGCCGGGGCAAGCACCAGCGCCATGCCGGACTTCACCACCGACAACCAACTGGGCGAGGCCATGATGCTCCGTCCCATGGTGCTGCTGGCCGGCGAAATCCTCAAGACGCCCGCCCTGAAGGACAAGTATGGCCGTAAGGCCCGGGAGTACCTCAAGCTGTCGGAACAGGTCTTCGAGAAGTGGGACAAGCGCGGCGCCTGGCGAGAGGTCAAGGGCGGAGGCGTGTGGGTGGTTCCTCCCTTCGGCCTGGATCCCAAGACCAACCAGTGGACCTCCGTATACGGCCTGCGGAACAAGGACGGCTTCACGCTGCCAGCCAACAAGCAGAACCTCGTCGCCTCCTGGCTGGTGGCCATGTACGACGTGACGGGCAAGGCGGTCTATCGCCAGCGGGCCCAGACGTGGTGGCAGGTGATGAAGTCTCGCATGAGGCTCGGCAAGGGCGGGAAGAGCTTCGTGTGGAACTACTGGGACCCGGCCGGGCCCTGGGACAAGAAGGCCGACGGATCGCTCAAGCACTGGGTCGGCGTGCATCCCAACGGCGGGTACTATGGTATCGACGTGGAGGGTATCGTGACCGCGTACGAGCATGGGCTGGTGTTCACGAAGGCGGACTTGGGCCGGCTGATCGCGACAAACCGGGATGTCATGTGGAACGGGCGGGTAGCCGGCGTGGCGTTCGTGCGGATCGACGGCGGCGCTGCGGACCCGCGTTGGGCCAAGACGCCGGGGGTTCTCTGGACGGCCCTGGTGCCGTATGATCCGGCGCTGCGGAAGGTCTTCGAGGCCAACCATGATCCGGGCAGCTGGGGCGGGCTGGGCGCGACTCCGGCGCACCTGGCGAGGTTCTGGCGCGTAGAGGGCCCCCGATAGGAATGAAGCGGGTGCGGGACTGCGGTGATGTGCTACGAGGTCGCACGGCAGCAGTGCATGCCGGCCCAGGCCGGGAAGGGGGCGACGCAGAAGACATGAGCAGGAGAACGGGAGAGCAGTTCATCACGAGCCATCGGCTCACCCGCGAACCATGAGAACCTTCCGGGTGCCATGCTTCTACGCGCAGCGGAGAAGCATGCTAGAGGCGTCCATCGCGCGAGCATGCTTCTGGCAAACTGTCGCCAGAAGCATGGCACCCGGAAGCCCGGCACCCAGGTCGTCGGCGTCAGATCTTCTGTTTTCGGAACAGGAGACCGCCGTGGAGGCGGGGTAGAGAAAGGAAAGCCGTGTGTCGTTGGAGGCCGATTCCAGGTCTACTGCTCCCCTGGTCAACTGTTCCACGGCCCTATGAAAAAGGCCACGCGGTGCGTGGCCTTTTTCATTAGCGGGGGGCTGCTTTGTACCGGGTGTCGCAGGCGGTCATGAGGGCGTCACTGGCGTCGTGCGGTTCCCCGTTTGGCAGGCACTCCGGGCCGCGTGACCCCTGTCGGGCTTGAGCATGGGGATGCGGGATTGAGGGTTGCGGTCTTGGCGCCCGGCCCAGTACTATGGCGGCGAGGCGTCTGCGGAAAGCGGACGGCATGACGCCCTGAGGACCATGGAATGACTTCGCCGTGCATCGCCGTTCCCGGAATCGACGAACCGCTGTCGTCGGGACTGAGCGAGGAGCTTCAGATGCTCCGGGACAAGGCGCTGGACATCCAGGGCAAGGGGTGGGTGTGGCAGCCATTGACGGAGTGCCTCCTCAGCGACGCCCGCGAATGGGCCGCCCACGACCGCGCGAAGGACTGGCAGATCTGGCGCGCCCGCCGGGTCGCCGGACGCTGCGAGTCGCTGCCGATCGACATCGAGCCGGGCGAGCTGGTCGTCGGAAAGCCGGAATTCCGCACGGCCACGCCGGCCGAGCAGGCCCAGATCGCCGAGGCCAACAAGACGCTGGAATCGGTGCCCCCGTTCCCGGGGGGCGACACGGGGCATTTCCATCCGGACTACGAGAAACTCTTCCGCGTCGGCGTGGGCGGACTCCTGGGTGAAATCGCCCGGCGCCGCGGCGGGTGCGCGTGCTCCGACGAGCAACGCACGTTCTATGACGCCTGCCGCATCGCGATGGAGGGCTTCCAGGCGTACATCCGGCGCGTGGGGGCCGCCTGCGACCGCATGGCCGTCACCGACGCCGAGGCGGCCGGCCACTGGCGAGAACTGGCCGGAATCTGCCGGCGCGTCGCGGTCGATCCGCCCGAGACGTTCCACGAGGCGGCCCAACTGATGTTCCTGACCTACGTGGCGGCGTGGTTCGGCGAAGACCACATCCTGACCTGCTACGGGCGGATGGACCGCACGATGGGCGAGTTGTACCGGCGCGACGTGGCG
>JAPLNA010000047.1:0-7564 GCA_026693065.1 Planctomycetota bacterium | reverse complement strand
ACCGCAGCGGGCGCTCGACATTATCAGCAGCATGTACATCCAGCTCAACCGAACCTGCCCGTTCGGGCTCGCCCAGGGCGTGATCGTCGGCGGGCGCGACGGGGAAGGCCGGGACGTGACCTGCGAGGTGACCTACCTGGCGCTGCTGGCGAGGCGGGTGACGAAGCTGGTGTACCCGACCGTGGCGATTTCCTGGCACGCCGGGGCGCCCGACGAACTGATGGACTTCGCGATGGGCATGATCGCCACCGGCGTGGGCGATCCGGCGATGTTCAATGAGGACACCGTCGCCGGAGGGCTCCAGGACCACGGCGTGTCCCTCGCCGACGCCCGCAACTACATGAACTCCACCTGCGTGGAGATCAAGACCGCCGGCAACTCCAACATCTGGGTCGCCACCCGATACCACAACTGCTGCGCCGCCCTGCTGGAGGCCATGCGGCGGGAGGCCGCCGGAGGAATGCCGCCCGCGAAGGACCTGCCCGAATTCGCCGGCCGCGTCCGCGCGATCCTCGCCGCCGAGGTCCGGGAGACGGCCGCCTGGTTGGACGACGTGTGGCGAAGGCGCGAGGCGCACGGGTGCCAGCCGCTGGCGAGTTGTCTGATCGCCGACTGCCTTGAGCGGGGACTCGACCACGATCGCGGCGGAACGCGGTATCAGTGGGCGGAGAACTCGTTCGTCGGGCTGGCCAACCTCGTCGACAGCATGGTGACGATCCGCGAGTTGGTCTTCGAGCAGCGCAAGATGACACTCGCGGAGTTGTACGGGGTCGTGCGGGACAACTTTGCCGGCCACGAGCCGCTGCGTCATCGGATCCTCAACTTCCTGCCCAAGTACGGCAACGACGACGACGCGGCCGACGCCCTGGCCGTCGAGTGGTCGCGATTCTGCATGGAGACCACGCAGTCCAATACCGTCGGCGGGCACCGGTACGTGCCGGGGTTCTTCTGCCACATCAACCACGCGACGCTGGGCTCGCAGACGGGGGCGACCCCCGACGGGCGGCTGGCGGGGACGGCGTTCGCCGACGGTGCGGGGGCGGCCCAGGGGCGGGACGCGAAGGGCCCGACTGCCAGCGTGCTGTCGACGACGAAATGGCCGCACCGGGAGGCGCTGGGCGGGCTCGTGCATAACCTTCGCTTCGGTGAAAGCACGTTAGCCGAACGGACCGGGCGGCAGGCCGTCCGGTGCGTCATGGAAACCTACCTGCGCCGCGGCGGATTCGAGATCCAGGTGAACGTCGTTTCGGCGAGCACCTTGCGGGCGGCCAGGGAAACGCCGGAGACGTACCGCGACCTCGTCGTTCGCGTCGCCGGGTATTCCGACTACTTCACCAAGCTCATGCCCGCCCTTCAGGACGAACTCATCAGCCGGACCGAACACCAGGGCGCATAGATAGACGTATCCGGACGCCTTGGCGGCGGCGGATTTTCTCCTTGGCCGCCTGGAGCGATTCGGTTTCGAGGCTGGCGCGTTTCTGACGCGTGCCGACGTAGTACTGAGCGTAAAAGACTCTCCCACGTTTCCTGAGACTCGCCATCGCCTGACTCCTTCAACAAGGATCCACTGTTGCCGGCGAGTCCCGTTTTTCTGCGTCCCTTGGGGTACAGTTCAGGGGACAAACGGGCGATTTTCAGGCAAAAAAAGAGGGACTCGCATTGCTGCAAGTCCCTTTCTGATAAAACTTAGCGGGGGTGGGATTCGAACCCACGACCTCCGGGTTATGAGCCGATTCCGGCCATCTTCCCGAAGTGCCTGCTTTTCCGTAACATACGGAAGTGACTGTCGGTTAGGTCACAGCTCTTCGATCACCAGGATAACCAAAATCGCCAGGATGCGCAACAAAATAGTTGCACTTTAGTTGCACCTTTCCGTGTTGGGGAATCAGGGCACCGCATCCAAGTGTTCCTGCTGTTTCAGTGCGACGCCTGCCTGTCCCGGGTTCCCTGCCTTGCGAAGGTAGGCAGCCTCGTTGGACAGACATTGGCTCAGGTCTGACAGTCGCCCTTCACGCCGGAAGGCATCCTGCGCCTGGTGAAGAAGGCTCAGCCCCTCAACCTCCTTGCCGTCTGTCAGCAGCGCTAGGGCCAAATCGGCCTGGGCGCGAGAGAACCCGGGCCAGCGGGAACCGGCGGGGGTGTCGATCGCCTTCTGGAGCATCGCCCGACCTTCGGGGGCGTGTCCCTGACGGATGTTGACTACGCCCAGGACGGCCAGGGCGCCACAGGCGACGGAGGGCTCGGGCGAGGAGACGAGCGTGTTCAGGATGGCCATCGCAGGGGCGTCCTGATTCATGGCCAAGAGCGTCTGGGCCTGGGCGATTCGGGCGAGGCCGGCGGTGCGGGCGGAACGGCTCTGTGCCTCGGCGCGCGTGAGTGCCAGCAGGGCGGCCGTTGTTTCGGCTCGCTCCAATCGCCACTGGCCGATCTGCCGCCAGACGATGCCCTCGTCGAATTGCGTTGCGGGGCCCCAGGCCTGGACCTCGGTCGGCCAGGCTGTCCCGGAGGGCTTCAGTTCCGCGATGCGTTCCCAGAGGATCGGGTCTTTCACGCGAGTGCCGCCGCGAGCCGCCTGGGACCAGGTGGCGACAGACTCGGACGCCCAGCCTGTGCGACGGAGGGCGTCGGCCGTCAGTAGGTCCAGTTCGGCGACGACGCAGGCGTCGGTGGCGGCGAGCAACCGTGCCTGCCGCCACGCGGCGGCGGCCCGGGCCGGCTGGTTGTCGAGGAGTAAGGCGATCCCCATCAGGCGGGCTGCCTCGGCCCGCAGGAAGAGGGGGGCATCGGCGGCGATCCCGGCGGCCTCCCGGGCGGCCATGGCGAAGCGGCCCTGTTCGATCAGCCCCTTGGCGCGGGCGCGCACGTCCGCTGCGGCCTGGCCGGCGGCAGGTCGGGAAGCCAGTTCAGCCAGGGTCCGCTGCCAGCCGCCCGTGGCGTTCGAGGCCACGAACAACCGGTCGTATGCGGCCGCTATGGCCTGGCGGACAAGCGTGGCGGCCTGGGCGCAGTCGGTGCAGCGGAGGGTTTCCAGGGCGGCGTCGGGATACCGTTCCACCAGGCGCCGCAGGCGTCCGAGCCGGCCGGCTTGGGAGTCTTCCGCGGCATGGGCCAGGAACTGCTCCACCGTGAGGGCTTCCGGGTTGGCGGCCCGCGTGCGGGTGGTCAGGTTGACCATTTCCACGCGGACGGCGGTAGGTTGAGTCTGCGGCTTGGGGGCTGCTGGGCTGGTGGCTCGCTGCCAATCGCGTGACATTTCCTGCCAGTTGCACCCGGCAGTCAGCAGGGCCAACAGGAACCACGGGGCCGATGCGGAGAGGATTCGTGTGTTCATGGCAGGGCCCTTCAGTAGTCCGTGGGGGCTACGCTGTGGAAGCGGAAGATGGAATCGCATTCGGAGCGGGGCAGGTTCGGCCGCACCGGCTCGGTGGCGTTGAACGACTTCATCGTGCCGGAGGGGTTGGGGCCGTTGGGGTGGATCGAGAGATCGGCCATCAGGCGGCGGCCCAGGGCTTCCGACTCGGCGGGCGTGCTGAGCACGTGGGGCCGGATCATGATGATCAGTTCATTGCGGGTGCGTCCGGTTTGCTGGCGGCGGAAGAAGAAACCCAGGGTGGGGATCTTGCCCAGGACGGGCACCTCGGCGCGGGAGTCGGTGACGTTTTCCTCGATGAGACCGCCGACGGCGAGCATGAGGCCGTCCTTGGCGACCACCGTGCCGCTGAGGGTGCGGGTGGAGACCACGTCGACGGGCTGGGAGACGATGCCGCCGGAACTGGTGACGACGGGGATGGTCGCGCCATTGGAGATGATTTTGGAGTTCTCCTGGAGCATCCGGAGGGTGACGGTGCGGTCGGAGTTGATGCTCGGGGTGATCAGCAGCGTCGTGCCGACGGGGCGGAACTCGATGGTCGTGTTGGGCGTGACGGAGGTATTGTTGGTGTTGACGACGACCTGGCTGCTGATGTTGCGTACGATGGGGCGTTCCTCGCCGACGAACAGCCGCGAGACCTCGTTGTTGGCCGTCAGGAGCAGCGGAGTGGCCATCTCGGTGACCCGGTTCTTGTCCTCCAGCAGTTGCATGCGGACGCGGAAGCTGTCGTTGACGAACTGGAAGATCAGGTCCTTCTGCTGAACGCCGGTTCCGCCAGGGATCATGTTGGCGAACCGCCGGGCCGAGCCGCTCAGCAGGTCGCCTGCAGGCGGGTTGGCCTCGCCCGTGGTGAACCCGCCAGCCAGTTTGCTGCCGTCGCTGAACTGGTAGTCGAAGACCGAACCGAACCCGTCGCTCAGGGCGACCGAGAGCACCTTGACCTCCAGCAGGATCGTCGGAGTCGGCACGTCCAGCCGTCGCACGAGCTTGGCGATTTCCTCCAGGGCGCTCTGGTCGCCCGTGCGGACGACGATCAGGTTGTTCCGGCGGATGACGCGGACGTAAATGTTGGCCTGTCGGCGGCGCAGCGACTCCAGCAAAGCCTGCTGTTCAGCGGAGGCCTGGCCTTCCCGCGCACGGGAAACGGCCTCGGCCTGAGCGGGAGTGAGGGCGCGGTACTCCGCGACCGCCTCGCCCGCGGGGGCGCCTGTCGGCGCCGCCGGACGCCGCGCCGCTGTCGAAGAGGTATAGGAGCCGCTGTTGTAGTTCTGGCCGCCCGCCCCGTACGTGCGGCTGTCGGTGACGGTGGTGCCGCCGGAGCTGAAGATGCCCAGCCCCTGGCTGCGTTGATCGACCATGTCGAAGCGGTTGAATCGCTCGTTGAGGTCGCGGCCTTCCTCGGAGGACTCGTCGCCTCCAAGGGCCAACTGTACCCGGTCGCCATAGAGGTCGGCGACGGCACTGGCGATGCTGACGGCGTTAGGGTAGAGGACGGAGAAGACCTGCGTCTGTTCCTCGCGGAAGCTCGTCAGGTCGCGCTGGAACTCCGAGACCAGCATGATGCGGATAACGCCGCTGCGGGTATCCTGGCGATACCAGAGGTTGTTGGCCCGGCAGAGTTCCTCGATCAGCGAGCGGGCGGGGATCTCCTGGAGGAATAGTGAAACCTTGGCGCGACCGGCCTCCTGCGAGGCCACCAGGTTCAGCCCCGTCTGGCGGCTGATCAGGCGGAGGGCGTCTTCCAGGGGCAGTTGGCGGAACTCGACCTGGTGGACGATCTTGTTCTCGGCGGCCGGCGCGGGCGCAGGGGCGGGCGCCGCCGGCTGGGCCGACAGCGGACCGGAAGCGGCCAGCACCAGCAGCCAGGCGAGGCTCCAGCGGCGAAATTGGCGGCGATCGTCGGGCATGGGAATCTCCTTTGCGGACATCCGCCTCAGCGGATGGTCAGTTTCTGGCCTTTGGCCGGTGCGACGCATTCGATCTCGATTTCATCCGGGGTCAGCCGTGTCACGCGGAACGTGAAGGACGCCCCCGGGCCGGTGGAGGCTGTTACGGCGACTCCCTCGCGGATCGACAGGATCGACGAGCCGTCGACCTCGATCATCGCTTCGGGCCGGCCTCCGTCGGTCTGGATGTAGGCGCGCTTGAGGATCCGGGGCAGGCGGGGAACCTCCGGGACCGGAGGCAGGCTTCTGGCGGTACCGGCCGGACCGGCGGCGAGGAAGGGCCGCAACTTCTCGCCCGCCTGGGTGGGGTCGGCGGAGGCCGGGCGGCTGGCCGGTTGGGTGGCAGCGGCCGGGGCCGGCGGGGGGGCGGGCGCTTCCGGCGGCCTGTCGGCTTGCTGGGCGAAGGCGGCCGAGACGCCGAGAATCGACAAAATGAGGAGAGTCAGACGCAGTTTCATCGACCACCTCCGGCAACGGAGAACAGGGCCAGGAAGAACGCGATATAGACGAAGCCAACGATGCCGCCGACCACGAATATGGTCACAGGCTCAATGAGGGCACTGAATCGCCGGATGGCGGAGGCCAACTGTTTCTCGTGGAAGTCGGCCACCTCGCCCAGGACGGCGGCCAGTGTGCCCGTGGTTTCGCCGACCGCGGTCATGCGGCCGAGCATGGGGGTGAACTCGCGGCCGGCCAGGAACGGATCGGCGAGCGCCCCGCCCTCGATGACGGCCTGCCGGGCGGTCTCGACGCGGGACCGCATGGCGTGGTTGACCAGAAGGGCGGCGACGGATTGAAGGCCCGTCAACAGGGTCACCCCGCTGTCGAGCAGGATGGCCATGGCACGGGCGACGGTGGCCGTGCCGGCCAGCCGCAGCAGGCCCCCAATGATCGGAACTCTCAGGGCGGCCCGATCCCAGGCGGCCCGAACGGCCGGGATACGGTAGATCATGGCGACCAGGGCGATCAGGGCCAGCATGGATACGAGCAGAAGCGTGCCGTGGGCGTTGAGCCAGGTGGCGGAGTCCAGGAGCGTCTGCGACATCGCGGGCAGGCCCCGCCCCCGCCCGACGAGGAACTTCTGCAGTTTCGGAATGAGCCCGAAGACCATGAATCCCGTCACCGTCAGGGCCGCGGCAAGCACGAAGGCCGGGTACATCAACGACGTCAGCAGCATCGTACGGATACGGCGGGACTGTTCGATGTGGTGGGCGGCCCTCTGGAGGACCAGGTCGAGCGTGCCGGAGGCCTCACCCACGCGGACGAGCTGGGCCACGATTGGCGGGAACAGCCGGCCATGCGGCCCGAGGGCGTCGGCGAAGGTGGAGCCGGTCTCGATGCGCTGGGCGACCTGCCGCCATACCGCGGCCATCGCGGGGCGGCGGGCCTGCTCGGCCGCCGTGCGGAGCGACGACAGCAGCGTCAGCCCGCTGCGGAGCATCGTGGCCAGTTGCTGGAGTCCGACCTCCACGTCCAGGCCTGTCGCCGGCAGCCATCGCGACGGGCGAATCGCCTCCGGCCAGCGCGAGGGCCCGTCGGCTTCACGGACGTCCACGACGATCCAACCCCGCCCGCGCAACTGCGAAACAAGCTGGCTGGCGGTGTCAGCCGGCAGGGCGCCGGTCTGGTCCCGGCCGTCGGCGTCCCTGGCGATGAATTGGAATTCGGGCATGGTCGGTTCCGTCAGAAGGTTTCGACGGCCTCCATGGCGTCGGCGAAGGCGATCTGCCCGGCGAGAAGTTTTTCGGTGGCGTCGTCGCGGAGGCTCAGGCGGCCTTGCTCGCGGCGGAGACGGTCGAGTTCCTCTTCGCCGGCGCCGGCGGCGATCCGTTCGACAAGCGGGGTGTTGACGGGCATGAGCTCGAAGAGGCCCATGCGTCCGCTGTAACCGTGGCCTTCGCAGTAGAGGCAGCCGCCGGGAGCGTAGACGGTTCGGCCGGCGAGTTCAGCCTGGCCAAGGGCCGCGGCCTGGGCTTCCGTCAGCGTCTGCTCGACGCGGCAGCCGTCCTGGCGGCAGAGGCGGCGGACCAGTCGTTGGGCCACGCAGAGCCGCAGGGTGGCCGCCAGCAGGAACCGCTGGGCGCCCATGTCGGCCAGGCGCGTGACGACTCCGGCCGCGCTGTTGGTGTGCAGCGTGGACAGCACGAGGTGGCCGGTGAGGGAGGCCTTGATGGCCACGTCGAGGGTCTCGGCGTCGCGGATCTCGCCGATCATCAGCACGTCGGGGTCGTGGCGGAGGATGCTGCGG
>JAPLNA010000046.1 GCA_026693065.1 Planctomycetota bacterium | reverse complement strand
TGTTATTGCTGGGCCCCTCGGCCCCGTGAATGATGGTCACGTGGCAACTGAGCATGTTGGGCAGGTACTTCAGCAGCCACAGCGGCGTGAGGTTGCCCATGCCGGTGGCGCCCCAGGCGCCCATGTCGAACTTGCCGTCGACGACGGCGGAGTGGATGGCGTTGCCCAGTTCATTGAGTTCGGCGGTGATGAGCCCGGCCCCGATGTTGCAGCCGAAGCGGCGCGGGGTGATGTTGAGGGCGTCGGGGTCGATACCGCGGGTGACGAGTCCGGCGTCCCGGACGGCCAGGTCCGCCGCGACGACGGCGATCTCGATGTCGCGGGCCATGATCTTGACCGACTTGCGGTAGTTCTTGGGGACGTAGTCCTTGGCGGAGAAGTCCAGCAGTTGTCCGCCGACGCGGCAGGCGAAGCCGTCGGCGTTGAAGAGCTGCATGGGCAGGACGCAGGGTCGGGCCTCGAGAAAGGCCCCCCAGGTTTGCTCCCCGCCCAGCCCCGCGGCCGAGACGACGCCCAGGCCGGTGATGGCCACGCGCCGCTCAGCCATCGCCGCCCTCCAGGAACGGTGCGACCATGCGCTGGAACGAACCGGTAAAGACGAAGTTTTCCTCGGGGAACTTGGTTCCGGCGAGGTTCTGATCGACGTGGGAGAACATCAGGTCGACGGTGCCGATGGGGTTGCCATTCTTGCGGACGACGCCGCGGATGGAGGCGGCCTCACGGGCGAAGGATTCCATGTCGGCCTCGTAGGTCAACTGGTCGCCGGGGCAGACGATGTCGTCGAATTCGGCCTTGGTGACCTTGGCCAGGACGACCTTCTCCTGGAAGTTGGTCATTTGCCCGACGAGGATGCCGCCGGTCTGGGCCATGCCCTCGATCATCAGCGAGGCCGGGTGCATCGGAAAGGCCTCATAGTGGTCGTGGACGTGTTCCTCGGCGAGGGATACGTTCTTGATGGCCACGGCGCGTTTGCCGGGGAGGAACTCGGTGAAGCGGTCGATCCACATCCAACGCATAAGACGATTCCCGGCTGGGGGCGGCGGCTCAGGCGGCCAGCTTGCCGACGATGTAGTTGACGATGGTCTGGACCTTGAAGAGGTCGGCCATCTTGTTGATGTCGGGGTTCTTTTCGAACTCCGTCAGGTCGGCGTGGGGCATTCGCTGGCGGAGTTCCTTGAGCCCGGCGTCGGTGAGCCGCCCGTTCTGGACGAACTCGGGGTTGTTCAGGATGTTGTCGGGGAACAACTCGCCGCGGGGGATCTTGATGTTGAACGCCTTCTCCAGGCGAAAGACGATGTCGAGAAAGTCGATCGACTCCGCGCCGAGATCGCCCGTAAGGGTGGCCTGGGGGGTGACTTCGTCGTCGTCCACACCGAGGGCGTCAACCAACGTTTCTTGAACCTTCGCAAAGACTTCCGTTTCTGTCATCGGCATCTATCTCCTGTAGGGGCCGTGCCAAGCCGACACGCGCCCATCGGCCCGGGGGCCGATAAGTCCAGAGTTATAGGCTCCCGGAGGCGCCTTGTCAATCCACAATCTCTCACCCGATCGGTCAGGCCGGGGCAGCCTGGGCGGCGGCCATCGCTTCGGGGCCCCCCACCAGGCGGAACCGCGTCCGCATCTGCGAGAGAATCGATTCGTCCGCCTCACGCCGCCACGACCCGCCCTGCTCGGCGAGGTTGAAACACTTCAGCTCCAGCCGCCCGCTGACGACCTGAGTGTCTCCAACGTGGCCGGAGCCCTTGAACGTCGCGGCGTCGTCGCCGATCGAGACGGCCTCCAACTCGCACCGGAGAAAGTTTCCCGGGGCCACGAAACTCGAATACCGCACGTTCCGGGCCGTCCGCAGCACGATGATGCTCATGGTGAAGTTCTGCTGCACGCGGACCAGCCACGCCGCCGACTGCACCATGGCCTCGATCATCAGCACGCCGGGGAGCACGGGGAAGATCGGAAAATGATCCGCCAGGTACTCTTCCGCCAACGACAAGGCCTTGATCGTAACGATCCGCTTGCCGGGTTCTATTGACTCGATCTTGTCGGCCAGAATGAATCTCATAGCTACAGGGACCATCCTATCGCTGAAGGTCGGGCCCTTGTAGCCCTTCAGGGACAATTATGCAAGCGCAAATTTCGCGGTTCCCGGCCGCTGGCGCCCCTATTCGGTCGTCACCTGCTCGACCTGGGCGGTAACGGTCGCCGGGCTGGCGGCCGCCGTGACTGGGACGAACCAGTGCAACGCCACGGACTCGTTCGGGGCCAACCCCTTGTCCGACACCGCGGATCCCCGGATCGAGCCGATGGCCTGCCCGGCGACGTCCTTGACGGTGCAGACGACGTCCGCGGCGAGGACCTTCTTGGGCCCGGTATTTCGGACGGCCAGGAACACGCTGACCGTGCCCTCCATTTCCGTCGCATACCGAACGACCTCCGCCTGGACGGGCGAGAGCTCGGCCTCCGGTACGGATTCGAAATCCCGTATGACGCGTTTGGGCTTCTTGCACCCGCCAAGCCCGAACGACAACCCCGCCGCCGCCCAAGCCACCAAAACCCCTGCCACGACCGCTCGCCGATAATTCATGATCTTTCTCGTTATCCGGCCGGGTCGGGCTTCGCCATCTTCACGTCGAACGCCGCGGGGAACGAAACCCGAACCCAAGCTACACAGCGTGTAGTATATCCACCCTACGGAGGCCAGACAAGTGCCTTTCTCGACGATCGACAATCGCCGATCCCCCGGCGAGGGAGAATCACAGGAAGTATTCCGTGAGGTAACTTCGTGTCTGGATGAGTTCGTGGACGGCCCGCAGGGCCGAGGGGTCAACGCTGTCCAACTGCATGTCGGGTTTGCCGGCGGAGAACCGGTTCTCTCCCACGTTCACGTGGATCAACTCGTTCGGGCGGTTCAGGGCCGACAGGAGTTCCAACTCGTGATCGTCCAGGTCGCTGGCGACGGTGATGAAGATCGCTCCGGCGTCGCCGAACATGTGGGCGATCTCGCCGAGTCGGCGGAGGTACTCGGTCCGGTCGGCCCCGCCGGCCGACAGGTCCGCGTCCAGCCCGACGATCGTGTTGGCCAAGCCCAGGTAGTAGACCATCCGCCCGTGGTTGAAAAGGTACTCCTCGAGGGCCTTGGCCAGGGCGCCCTTGCCCGTGCCCGGGGCGCCCGTGATAAGCACCATCGTGCCCTTCTGGTTGTACCGCCCGCCTCGCATGCCCGGCGTGATAGGCGAGCGGTCCCAGGCGATCTCCCGCTGGCGGACGTGCCGCTCGGTGAGCGAGTTGGTGACGCTCTGGGCGGCCATCACCACCCCCGAGTTCAGCCGGCTCTACGGGTACACCGGCGATGTCTCCTACGACCTGCGACCCGGTGGCGCGTACCACCACGCCGCGAGTGACGAGATGC
>JAPLNA010000045.1 GCA_026693065.1 Planctomycetota bacterium | reverse complement strand
GCGCCACGGCTGTCAGCGGAACAGGGAACGCCGCCGCGTCCAGCAACAGCCGCGGCTCCATCAACTCCAGGTCTGGCTGCCTGGCGATTCCCGCCGGCCTTCTCCGATCCCTTCGTTTTCCCATCGCACCACTCCCGCAAGAGTTTCCGCATCCTTTTGCGAATTGCACTGACCGGGAGAATTGTACCATGGGCCGGCGTTTCTGTCAGCCCGAAGATCGCGATTCATCTGGGGATGCGATGGTGGCGTGAATCGTGAGTGGTGGGTCGTGAGTCCGTCCGCCTTCGGCGGAGTAACCCGTAATCAGTAATCAGTAGCCCGTAACCCGTGAATCGTGAGTCGTGAGTCGGCGATCGGTTCGGACCCGACTCACCATTCACGATTCACGATTCAGGGTTGGGCGGGCCGAAAAAAAACTTTCGTTTTCGGGAAAAACAGCCGGAATTTAAGCAAAAACGGGGGGTTCGGGGCTACGTCGACGCGGTGTTTTTTTACCTGTTACGGCGAAGGCATTTGGAGAGGAAGGGCGAGGCGTAAGTGGGGGTTTTCTCCGGAAGCCTGGCCCTTAAGATGGAGAGACTCACCGCGGGGCACCCGCCTTCGGCGGGCAGGCTCCGAGAAACGCAGAGATGGGACTACTTTGGGAACGATTCACGATTCACGACTCACGAATTACGGCCCGGCGACTGGCTACCTCCCCGGCCGAGGGCCGGGGAAGTGCCCGGCGTCCCGACTGCGCCGGGACAAGAGGGTAGAGAAGGTGAAAGTGGAGCAGGAGAGCCAAAAACGGGGACAAGTACCCGGGAGGTGTCCTTGAGGTGTCCTTCAGGTGTCCCTGAGGTGTCCTTCAGGTGTCCTTGAGGTGTCCTTCAAGTGCCCGCCAAGTACCCCAAACCGAGCCCGGCGCGGGAGGGTAGAAACGAGAACACCCTGTCGAACAAGAAGTTGCCGCCGGCGTCCGCCGCGCGGCGAAGTTCATCGGGTACTTCCCGCCGACCCGACGCCTCAATCGCTGGTTCAGCGGTCCGCCGAAGGCGGACCCCGCGCTGGGGCCTCTACAACCGGAACCGCCCGCCGACGAACACGCTCGCCCCGCTGTAGTACCCCCCGCCGGCGTAGTAACCGGGGACGTAGACCTGCACGGGCTGGCTGGCGTAAACCGGCGGGATGAACACCTGCGTGGTGCGGGCCTCGAACCGGTCGGGCACGAGCACCTGCTCCGTCCGGGCAGGCTGGACGACGACGGTCTGCGGCCAGCCGTACTTGTCGTACATCGTCCGCTCGATCGCGGGGGTCACCCGCGTTTCATAATGGGCGGGGGCGACCAGCACCGTCTCCGTCCGCGTTTCGTAATGCCCGGGCGTCACCAGCACCTGCTGGACCTGGGTGGCGTAGTAGCCCGGGACGTAGTAGCTGGGCCCGCAGTACCCGCCGATGGGCACCCCGACGCCCAGGGACAGGAACCCACGGCTGTAGGCCTGGCCGGGGCAGGCAACCAACGCGGCGACAACCACGATCCCGAGAGCCATGGTACGGACGATCTTGTTCATATTGATGCTCCTTGGCCTCTGCAGGCCCCGGGCGGCGGTCGCCCGGTGTTTCACGTTTGGTGGCGCAGCCCCCATTAAGGTTACACATGTCGGTGGTATTTTTCCAACTTTCACCGGCCGTGGGGAGTGACGCACACCGGGCGGAGAAACGGCAGAGAGGAGAACAGGAGAGCGCCCCTCGCTTCGCTCCGGGCTCAGGAGACCGCAGGTGCAGGCACCTGCTCTATGAAAAACAGCCCTTTCGGGCTGTTTTTGCATGGAGGCGGCGGGAATCGAACCCGCGTCCCGTGACGTTTCAACGGCGGCTTCTACGTGCGTAGTCGCGGGGTTTAATCTCGCCTCACCGGCTCGCCCGCGACGCGATCCGATTCGGCCAGGACGCCTGGTTCTCCCGGCTGGGTAACCGTCCCACACCCGCCGGTAAGCCCGCTAGTTGCGTCCCTCCGGCTGCCGCGGGCGAGCGGCCGGGGGACGGGCAGCCTTACTCAGGCGGCCATGCGCATGCCGTTATTGGCACGTAAAATAGGCCCAAGGTGTTTAGCCAGGCCTCCTTGGAACCTGGGCACGCCACCGACGCCTCAAGTCGTCCGGTCGAATCCAATTCGCCCCCGGGCGGGAGAAGCAATCGTAGCACATGCATTATACGCTACCGCGAGGAAACCTGCAATGGGAACGCAACGCGGTGATGAAAGAACGGCGTCGCTGAGGCGAGCCGTCCAACGGAAAGAGAACTACGCCCGTCGCGCGGGAGTTCAACTACTTCACGTCCACCGTGCAGATGGTGATCGAGTGCGGGGGCAAGGTCGCCAGGCCCTGGCGGAAGACTCCCTCGGCCGGGGCGGGCTGCGCGCGGTCGGGGGTGGCGACGTCGTTGTAGGCGTCGGGGCTGTCGCCGGCGAGGCACACTCCCGCGCCGGCGGAGGCTCCCTCGCGGCCGTCGAGGCGGAGGCGGACCTCCAGTGGTTCGGACGGGTGCTTGTTGACCAGGGCCAGCGTGACCTGCTTGCGGGCGGCGTCACTGGTGGCCACCGCGTCCAGCGAGGGCACGGTAACCCCCGCGTGGGTGAGGGGGTCGGAGGCGCTCCAGCAGTCGATGGCCTGTCCGGCCAGCAGGTCGGAGTACATCTTCATCACGTGGAACGTCGTGCGGCGAACCACCCCGCCGGGGTGCACGAATAAGGGCCCGCGGCAGTTGACCATCGGGGCCATGCACGCCATCTTCACCGTGCCGGCGTGACGGATGCAGGCGTTGAGGAAGCAGCCGGAGAAGACCGCGTCGGCCATCGTGTACGTCGCGTTGATGTCGTTGGCGTCACGGGCCTCGACGTCGCCGAAGATGTGGTTGCCCTTGCACGGGTGATGCCACCCGCGGAGGTTCCACTCGTCGAAGGCGATGGCGACCTTGCCGGCCAGGCCGGTCAGTTGGATGAGGTTCTCGGCCGTGCGGATCATCTCGCCCGGTTGGCCCGTGCGGGTCATGCAGGTGAGGTAGTCGCTGGGGGCGTTGTTGAACCACAGGCCGTCCCAGTAATTGTGGATGGAGATGTACGCGAGCATCCACCCGGCCTGTCGCAGGAGCGGGAGCGTCCAGTCCAGGTCGGGCAAGGCGGCGGCGAGGAGTTTGATGCCCGGGTCGGCGCGGAGCATCATCTTGCCGCTCTCAAGGACGAACGCGGGCCAGTCGGCGGCCTTCTTCGTCATGATCTCGTACGGGCCATAGTTCTCGTTGCCCACGGACCAATACTTCACGTCGTGCGGCCTTTCGTGTCCGTTGGCGCGCCGTTTCGCCGCCCACTGGCCCTTCGTCTGGTTGCAGTACTCCACCCAGTCAGAGGCCTCCTCCTCGGTGCCCGTGCCGGCGTTGGTGCAGATATAGGGCTCGGCCCCGATGGCGCGGCAGAACGCGACGAACTCGTCCGTCCCGAACGTGTTGGGTTCCTCGACGTTCCAGGCCTTGTCGTACACCGCCGTCCGCCCGCCCACGCCGTCCTTCCAGTGGTAGGCGCTGGCGAAGCACCCGCCGGGCCATCGCACGATCGGCACGCGCAGCTCCCGCAAGGCCGCGATCACGTCCGTCCGCAGCCCTCGAGCGTCGGCCAGCGGATGACCGGGGTCAAACACCCCGCCGTAGATCTGCCTGTGAAAGTGTTCGAGGAACTGCCCGAAGATCATACGGTCGATGGGCGTGCCTTCCCGCTGCGTGTCGATGCTGATGGTGGCGTTCATGGCGAGAATGATACCCACCCGACACCCGAATGCAATCCGGCAAGGGAAAACCCTCCGGCGGGGACACAAAACAACAAACGAAATCATCTTCTCGATTTCGTTTGTTGTTTTGTGTCCCCGCCGGAGGGTTTTCCCGGACGGGGGAACGGAAGAACGTCACCCGGGGGTTGTCGGAAACGCGGTGCAAGCACCGCCGCTAAACCACGCAGGAGAAATCAGTCAGGGTTCGCCAGGAAAAGAGGAGAGAGGATGTGGGAATCACTTGTCGAGGACTTCGATTTCCATCCAGCGGCTGCCCCACTGCTTGGCGCGGCGGTGGGCGTTGTCGCCGTGGAGGAAGATTTCGATGTGCGTTCCGCTGACGGCGCGGCCGACGTCGAGGACGGGCACGGGCTCGCCGCCGGCGTAGCCGGGCACGCGGATCTGCGTGCCGAAGGGGAACACGTCGACGTCGGCGGCCAGGGCAAAGTCCGTGTCGGCCACGAGCGTGCCGTCGGCGAAACGACGGGGCAGGCGGTACGCCCACGGGCCGCAGCAGCGGGCGCAGGGGCAATAGGCGGTCACCTGCACCCACATCTTCCGGGCGGCCGGTTCGGCCGGGCCCGCGGGGGCCAGGGCGAGGGCCGGCGCGGGAGTGCTCGCACGCAGGAGTTGGTCGACGTCAGATGACGGGGCCGCGGCGGGGGCCGGCTGGGTCTGCTGGGCGGTGCTCAGGGTCGCCTGGGCCTTGCCGTGCAAGACCCACCCGGCCGCCAGGACCAGAACGGCCAGCGCGACGATCAACCACGTCGAGCCCAGAGGCCGAAGATAGCGGTGCAGCCCCCCCACTTGCCGACCGCTGCGCCGTGCGTAACCCGGTAACCAATACCGCATGAATCTCAGACCTCGCTTGAACCGATCGCTGCCAGCGAACCTCCGTGCCGCGGGCCCCGGCCGCGCTACATCGCCCGGCCGGGCGAACTTCGTCGGGGAAGTATAGCACAACCCGGCGGACGATTCGCCATGAATTTACCGCCTGGCAGACCTCGGCCGGACGAGGGAATGCAGGGGGCATTGAACTACAGGAAGTCTACGATATGATTCCACAGGCCCCGCGGCTATCATACGGTCGTGGGGCGTCGCCACATTCGGGGCGACACGCCCCCCCCGGGCCGGCAGGCCCAGAAGGAACCGCTACCGATGGCCGAGTCGAAGAACAACTACAAAGACACGCTGAACCTTCCCGTGACGGACTTTGACATGCGGGCGGCGTTGCTCCAGAAGGAGCCCGCCATCCAGGCCCGCTGGAAGGCCGACGACCTGTACGGGCAGATTCGCGCCGCCCGTGCGGGCGCGGGGCGGTTCATCCTTCACGACGGCCCGCCCTACGCCAACGGCGACATTCGCATGGGCCACGCCCTCAACAAGGCCCTCAAGGATTTCGTCGTCCGCCTGCGGACGATGGAGGGCCTGGACAGCCCGTACATCCCCGGCTGGGACTGCCACGGGCTTCCCATCGAGCAGAAGATCCTCGACAAGCTCGCCGCCAAGGCCAAGCAACTGCCCGCCGGCAAGATCCGCCAGCTCTGCGCCGAGTACGCCGACGGGTTCGTCAAGGTCCAGTCCGACCAGTTCCAGCGACTGGGCGTCATGGGCGAGTTCGCCAAGCCCTACGTCACGATGGCGCCGGCCTACGAGGCCGCCACGCTGGACGTCTTCGCCCGGCTCGTCGAGGCGGGGCTGGTCTACAAGCAGCTCAAGCCCGTTCACTGGTCGATCGCGAACCGCACGGCCCTGGCCGACGCGGAGCTGGAATACGAAGACCGACAGGACGAGAGCATCACGGTGATGTTCGCCCTGGCCGACGGGGCCGACGCGATTCCCCACGAGAAGGGCGACACCCTCGCCCTGCTGATCTGGACGACCACGCCCTGGACCCTGCCGGCCAACCTCGCCGTTGCCGTGCACCCGCGGTACGACTACGTGGCCGTTCGGGTGGGACTGGAGACTGGCCCGGTTACGCTGGTTCTGGCCCAGTCGCGATTAGAGGCCGTCATGGGTAATCCCTTGACCCCATGGGCGAAGGCCGGCGTTAGAGTGCAACCCATGGGCACGTTCAAAGGCCAGGCCCTGATCGACGCCGGCGTGAGTTACCATCACCCGCTTTTCGAGGGCAAGCGAGGCCGCGTCGTCCCCGCCGAATACGTCACCCTCGAAGACGGCACGGGGCTCGTCCACACCGCCCCGGGCCACGGACTCGAAGACTACATGACGGGCCTCGCCAATCGCCTGGAGGTCTACTGCCCCGTCCAGGCCGACGGAACCTTCGATGACACCGCCCCGGACTTCATCCGCGGGGTGGACGTATGGAAGGCCAACGCCCTGATCGTCGAGCGCCTCAAGCAAAACGGCATGCTGGTGGTCTCCGAAACGATCACCCACTCTTACCCGCACGACTGGCGGAGCAAGACGCCCACGATCTTCCGGGCGACGGAGCAGTGGTTCGTCGCGGTGGACAAGCCCTTCGGCCCGAAGGGCCAGTCGTTGCGGCGGATGGCGATCACCGCCTGCGGCAAGGTCGCCGACGAAGGCGGGGTGGATTTCATCCCGGCCTGGGGGCGCAACCGCATCCTCGGCATGCTGGAGACTCGCCCCGACTGGTGCCTCTCGCGCCAGCGCGCGTGGGGGTTGCCGATTCCGGCCTTCTACAACGAGGCGGGCCGCCCGCTGCTGACCGCCAAGAGCGTCCGCACCGTCGCCGCCGTCGTCGCCCAGAAGGGCGCCCAGGCGTGGTTCGATTGCACGCCGGCGGAGTTGCTCGCCGGTTACGACCCCGCCGACGACGAGCAGGTGGACTACCCGGCCGAGTTCGCCGTCGAAACCCTCACGCGCGGGGAAGACATCTTCGACGTGTGGTTCGAGTCCGGCTCGAGCTGGTTCGCCGTCGCGATGCAGCGCGGGTTGGTCCAGAACATCCCGGTGGACCTGTACCTGGAAGGCTCCGACCAGCACCGCGGGTGGTTCCAGCTCTCGCTCCTGCCGGCCCTCGGGGCCGCGGGAGTCGCCCCCTTCAAGGCCGTCCTTACCCACGGATTCGTCGTCGACAAGGACGGCAAGAAGATGAGCAAGTCCGTCGGCAACACCGTGGACGTGCTCGAGCAGCTCAACAAACGCGGGGCGGACGTGCTGCGGCTGTGGGTGGCCTTCCAGAACTACCAGGACGACGTCCGCTGCAGCGAGGAACTCATCGCCCAGACCGAAGACGCCTACCGCAAGATCCGCAACACCCTCCGCTTCGCCATGGGCGCCTGCGGCGACTTCGACCCGGCCACCGACGCCGCCGACCCGGCCAACCACTCCGTCGACCTGTGGATGAAAATGGAACTGCATGCCCTCGTCGCCGACGTCCGTGAGGCCTACGACCGCTACGAGTTCCACCGGGCCGCGCGAATGCTGTACGAGTTCTGCACCGTGCAGGCCTCGAGCGTGTACTTCTCGGCCGTCAAGGACCGCCTCTACTGTGAGAGCCCCAACGCCCTCCGCCGCCGGGCCTGCCAGACGGTAATCCACCAGGTTCTGACGACGCTGATCAAGCTGCTCGCGCCGATCATTCCGCACACGGCCGAAGAGGCCTGGGGGCACATCCCCCACCGCGAGGTGGGCGAGCCGGCGTCCGTCCACCTGGCCCTGCTGCCCGAGGCCGACCAGGCCCTGCTGCGTCTGGCCGGCGACCTTCGCCCGGTGAACGTCGACGACGCGGCGGCCGCCCCCGACCGACTCGAAGGCGGGCCCGCCTGGACCTGGCGGAGGCTGATGGAACTGCGACAGGCCGCGCTGATCAAGCTGGAAGCGCTTCGCAAAGATGTCAAAAACCCACTCGACGCCGAGGCGGTCTTCCACGTCGCCTCCGACGCCGACGCGGAGTTCATCGAGACCTACATCCGCGAGATGGAAGACCTGCTGGGCGTCGGGTATGCCCGGGTCGAACGCGTCGACTCGCTGCCCGAGGGCGTTTCGATCGACGTCTCCGTCGGCGACACCCGCGAGAAGTACCAGCGTTGCGCCCGCAGCTGGAAGCGCCGCCCGGACGTCGGAACCCACCCCGAGTACCCCGACCTGTCCGTCCGGGACGCGATCGTGATGAAAGAACTGAAGGCGCGCTAACGCGGAAGTGTTCGCCGAACTCGTTTAGCGGGCGACGGAACGTCGCCCCGTTTCACCCGGGCGGTTCCCAATCCGCCCCCACGCCCCCGACCGGGAAAAACTCCCGGCGGGGACACGAGGTATTGTGATCGCGCCTCGCCAACCCCTCGCGATCCCTGCATCCCTCGCGTCACGAACGAAAACCGAAACGAAATCGAGAAG
>JAPLNA010000044.1 GCA_026693065.1 Planctomycetota bacterium | reverse complement strand
CGTGGCTCTCCTCCTCCTCGCGCTGGAACACCGTTATGCCGCGAGCGTCGTCAAAGCCGCGATTCTGCTTGTCCTTCTTGCCCAAGGCGTAGCCTTCCCGATCCGCCTGCCACTGCTCGTACTGGCGGGTGATCTCGTACTCGACCGTCCGCTCAAGGGACCGGAAGCTGTTGAGGTTCTTGACCTCCGTGATGGGCGTCTTGTACAGCCGCCCGGCTCGCTCGATGTGCAGGTTGATGTTGGGCTCGAACCGCATGTGGCCCATCTGCATGTTGGCCTGGCTGACCCCCAGCCAGCGGACCAGCCGGTGCATGCCGCGGCAGTAGGCCATCACCTCCTCGACGGTGTTCATGTCCGGCTCGGAGACGATCTCCAGCAGCGGCACGCCCGCGCGGTTGAGGTCCACCCCCGTGTGCCCGGGTCGGTCGTGCACGTTCTTGCCGGCGTCCTCTTCCAGGTGCGCCCGCTGCACCCGCACAGCCTTGATCGAGCCGTCCGCCAGCGGCACCTCCAGCACCCCGTGCACGCACAGCGGCAGGTCGTACTGGCTGATCTGGTAGTTCTTCGGCAGGTCCGGGTAGTAGTAGCTCTTGCGGTCCCACTTGGTCCTGGCCGCCACCTGGCAGCCCAGCGCCAGCCCCACCTTCATCGACAACTCCACCGCCTTGCGGTTCATCACCGGCAACACGCCCGGCATGCCGATGCACACCGGGCAGACGTTGGTATTGGGTTCATCTCCGAACCGGTTCCGGCAGCGGCAGAACATCTTCGTCTCCGTCGCCAGTTCGACGTGAATCTCCAGCCCGATGATCGGCAGTATCGTTATATTCGTCTCGCTCATATCGCTCGGCATGGTCACTTGAGTGACCATGTCCCGGTTCAAACCATCTTCGGCCTCAGCCTCGTCACGCCCGACGCCTTCTCATACAGCCGTCCCGCTCGCAGCAGCACGTCTTCGCTGAACGCCGGGCCGATCAACTGCATGCCGATCGGCAACCCGGCGGGGGAAACGCCCGCGGGAATCGCCAGGCCCGGCAGGCCTGCCAGGTTGACCGAGATCGTGTAAATGTCCGCCAGGTACATCGTCAGCGGGTCGGCGGTCTTCTCGCCCACGCGGAACGCCGTCGTCGGGGCCACCGGGCACAGCAGCACGTCGCAGTCGCCGAACGCCCGGGCGAAATCCCCCGCGATCAGCCGGCGAACCTTCAGGGCCTTGTTGTAGTAGGCGTCGTAGTAGCCGCTGGAGAGCGTGTAGGTGCCCAGCATGATGCGTCGTTTGACTTCGTCGCCGAACCCCTCGGCCCGGCTGAAGGAGTACAGTTCGATGATGTCCTCGACGCGCCGCCCCGTGCGGTGCCCGTAGTGCACGCCGTCGTAGCGGGCCAGGTTGCTCGAGGCCTCGGACATCGCGACGATGTAGTAGCAGGCGACGGCGTAGGAGCTCAGGGCCCCGTCGGCGGCGACGTCGATGCGGCTGTGGGGCAGGGAGACGTCGACGACCTTCGCCCCGGCCCGGCGATAGACCTCGACGGCCTGGTCGATGGCCGCGTGGATTTCCCCGTCGAGGGCCTGGGAGTAGAACTCCCTGGGCAGCCCGATCCGCAGTCCGGGCGGCGGAGTGTCCAGGCCCGCCAGATAGTCCGGCACGGGGGCGTTGATGGAGGTCGAGTCCTTCGGGTCGTGCCCGCTGATCACGCCGGCCAGCAGGGCCGCGTCCGACACGTCCACCGTCATCGGGCCGATCTGGTCCAGGCTGCTCCCGTAGGCCACCAACCCCAGGCGGCTGACTCGCCCGTAGGTGGGCTTGAGCCCGACGACGCCGCAGAACGCCGCCGGTTGGCGGATGGACCCGCCGGTGTCGCTGCCCAACGCGCCCGCGCACATCCTGGCGGCCACGCCCGCGGCCGACCCGCCCGACGATCCGCCCGGCACGCGATGGGTGTCCCACGGGTTCCGCGTGGCCGCCAGGGCGCTGCTCTCGGTGGACGAGCCCATCGCGAACTCATCGAGATTGGTCTTGCCCAGGACGATCGCCCCGGCCCGCTCCAGCCGTCCCACCGCGGTGGCGGTGTAGGGGGCGTGGAAGTTCGCGAGCATCTTCGAGCCGCAGGTGGTCCGCCCGTAGGCGGTGCACATGTTGTCCTTGACGGCCAGCGGCACGCCGCCCAATACGCCCACGGGCCGACCCGCCGCGCGGTCGGCGTCCACTCGGGCCGCCTGCTCCCGCGCCCGATCCGCAAACACCTGCGTGAACGCCCCCAGGGCCTGCTCGTGCGCGGCGATGGCGGCCAGGTACGCCTCCACCGCCGCCGACGACGTGACCGCCCCGCTCGCGATCGCGTCGCGGAGTTCCAGGGCCGATAGGTTCAGAATGTCGTTCACGATACTTGTCTCTCCGGCACGCGGGGGCGCGGGGGGCGGGCGTGGAAAACGACCTCAACTGTCGCCGATGACCTTGGGGACCTTGAAGTAGTCCCCGTCGCGGTCGGGGGCGTTGGCCAGGGCCGCAGCGGCATCCAGCGAGGCCTCCGCCACGTCGGCGGCCAGCACGTTCGTCACCTCCAACGCGTGCACCATCGGCTCGACGCCGTCGGTATCGAGTTCCTTGAGTTTGTCGAAGTAGCCGACAATGTCCGCCAGCTGCCGCCCGAAGGCGTCGGCCTGGTCGTCCGTCAGCTCGATCCGCGCCAGCCGCCCGATGTGGCGGACCTGCTCGGCCGTGATCGCATTCGTCATCGCGTGGGTCTCCGTGGCAAGGGCACCCGATTATTCTTTGCGGCGCCCAACTCTTCAAGCATTCATTTGTTGACGAAACGGCGTTGCGAGGGTATGGTTGGCATACTATTCACGGCCGGGGGACGACAAAAGGACCTGTATGGCGAAAGACGGCGTAATCGAAGTGGAAGCAACGGTCAAGGCAGCCTTGCCCAATGCGATGTTCCGCCTGGAGATTCAACTGGGCGAAAAGACGCACGAGATCATCGGGCACATCTCCGGCAAAATGCGTCGCAACTACATCCGCATCACCCCGGGCGACAAAGTCACCGTCGAACTGAGCCCCTACGACCTGACCAAAGGCCGCAGCACCTACCGCCAGCGCTAGCCGGCTCGCGGGCGCCTCAGGGGAACTCGGGAATCAGCCGCGAACAACGCGAACGGGGACGAACTTCACGAACCACAGAAGAACATTTTTTTCATCTGTCTTCTTCCCCATCCGTGTCTTTCCGGTTCGTCCCTGTTCGCGTTGTTCGCGGCCATCACTCTTCCTCGCCGACCTCGTCTAGAGTTTCGCGTTCGTGCATGCAATTGACATACTCCCCCGCGACCACGATCTCACGGATGTCTTCCGCTCGCTCGATGGGGCG
>JAPLNA010000043.1 GCA_026693065.1 Planctomycetota bacterium | reverse complement strand
CCGTACGCGCTCACGGTGCTGGTGTAGGCGCCGACCGGGTTGAAGTAGTCGGGCGCTCCGACGGCCGGCGTGGCACTCTGGTAATTGGCGGCGTTGGCCCCGCCGGCGGGTGCACCGGCCGCGGGGGCAGTGTCAGACCGCGTGGCGAAGCCCCAGTATCCGGCGTTCGCGCCGCCGCCCTTGTAGTAGGCGGCCTTGAACCATTCGTTCTCGCTGGGCAGCCAGACCTTGGCGTTGGCGCCCCGCACCGGCTTCGAGAGCGACATGTTATACACGCCCCTCTCCGTCGTGGCGTTGCCGATGGCGCCCGTCGGCTGGCCGTTCGACAGCCAGTTGATGAACCGCAGGCTGTCGTTGTAGCAGACGAAGTTGACGGGCAGATTGTCCATTCCGGCCTTTACGCTGTAGGCGTAGCTGCCGCTCTTGCCCCTTGGAGTCCTTCTTGGCCACCGCGTTGAGAAACGCCGCGTACTGCTCGTTGGTGACCTCGTAGGTTCCGATGGAGTACGATGTACTCACCGATCCCAATCCGAAGCTGTTCGCGGCGTTGTTCGGGTCCCCGACCTGGGACCACTCGAAGTCTACCTGGGCCACACCAGCCTGTGCCGCGGAGCCTGCGGCCAGCATGGCGCTCGTTAACGCAACGAGCAATACAATCCTCTTCCACATGAGCGAACTCCTTCCTTTGTCTCCATGGATTCCCGACGCCACCGGCGCGAGCCCTCGACCGGTAACGGACTGGCCCTCTTCCATTCAGACAATGCCGATCCTGGCATGGTCTTCAACTACGGGAAGATAGTGCCAACCCTGGCGCGGGATTCCGAGCGTGTTTTCTCCTACCGTATAGAACGAGCGAGCATTTTGCCGCCTGTTTGCATTAGGGCGGCTCCGAGCACTACTACTGAGCCCATGCAATCTAACCGAAATCCCTCCCGGTGTCAAGAGGAATCCGAACAAAACTACAAAAAAACGCCCCACCGGCCGTTTTTCGCTCTCCCCGGCACCCCCAGCCCCTTGATTTTCCAACGGCTCCCGTCCACAATATCTTCACCTACATACGTTAAGGATTCCCCTATGCCCGCCATGACCAGCCGTGAACGATTCGCCCGCATGTTCCAGCACCGCCAGGCCGACCGCGTCCCCATTGTCGACAGCCCCTGGGGCACGACCATCGAGCGGTGGCGCCGCGAGGGCCTGCCCGAGGGCGTGGACTTCGTGGACCACTTCGGCCTCGACCACGTCGTCTACATCGGCGGCGACAACAGTCCCCGTTACCCCTACCGCGTTATCGAAGAGACAGATGAATATGTCGTTGCGTTCGACTCCTGGGGCACCACCAGCAAGAACTGGAAGCACGCCAGCTCCACCCCCCACTGGATCGGGCGCACCGTCGTCGACCGCAAGACCTGGCAGGAAGCCAAGGCCCGCATGGTCATGTCCCGCGACCGCGTCGACTGGAACCACCTCAAGACCCACTATCCCCTCTGGCGCGAAAAGGGCTACTGGATCCAGGGCGGGCCCTGGTTCGGCTTCGACATCACCCACGCCCGCGTCATCGGCACCGAAACCTTCCTCACCTGGATGATCGACGATCCCGAACTCGTCATCGACATCATCAACCATCAGCTCGAGTGCAGCCTCCAACTCCTCGACATGGTCTGGGACGCCGGCTACACCTTCGACTGCATCTTCTGGCCCGACGACATGGGCTACCGCAACGGCACGTTCTTCTCCGTGCCGACCTACCGCGAGGTCCTCAAGCCCGCCCAGAAACGGGCCATCGAATGGGCCCATGCCAAGGGCATCTTCGCCCACCTCCACTCCTGCGGCAACATCAACGCATTCGTCCCCGAACTCATCGACATCGGACTGGACGCCCTGAACCCGCTGGAAGTCAAGGCCGGTATGGACCCCCTCCAGATGAAACGCGACTTCGGCGACAAGCTCGTCCTCCACGGCGGGCTCAACGCCATGTACTGGGACCACATCGAGAAGATCGAGGCCGAAATGAACCGCCTCGTCCCCGTCCTGAAAGCCAACGGAGGGTACATCCTCTCCTCCGACCACTCCGTGCCCGACAGCGTCAGCTTCGAGAACTTCACCCGCATCATCGAACTGGCCAAACGCATGGGCTCCTACGACTAGCCGCCGGGCCCATGGATTTCTACGACGAGATCGCCGCCGACTACGACGCCATCACCGACGCCCCCGCCCGCGAGCCGGCGGTGACATCGCTTGCGGCAACGGGCTCTACGCCCTCGCCCTCGCCCGGGCCGGTGTTAAGGACGTCGCCGGGGCCGATATCTCCGCCGGCATGCTCGACCTCGCCCGCCAACACGCCCTCGCCGCGGGCCTGGGCGTCCGCTGGGTGCAGGCCCCCATGCAGACTCTCGCCGACACCCTCACCGGCCCCTTCGACGCCGTCCTCTGCATGGGCAACTCCCTGCCCCACCTGCTCACCGACGCCGACCTGTCCGCCGCCCTGGCCTCCTTCGCCCGCCTGGCCGCCCCAGGCGGAATTGTCGTCATCAACCTGCTCAACTACGCCCGCCTGCTTTCCGTCGGCGAGCGCCTCGTCGGCATCGACCGCCGCGGCCATCGCGAATACATCCGCTTCTACGATTTCCTCGACGCCGACCGCCTTCGCTTCAACATCCTCGCCATCGACTGGTCTTCGGACGCCGCCTCGCACCATTTGCATTCGACGACCCTCCGCCCCTACACCTGGACCGCCCTCCGCGACGCCCTCCTCTCCCACGGTTACCGCGACGTCGAATTCTTCTCCGGTCTTCGCTTCGCCCCCTTCGATCCCGCCCTCAGCGACACCCTCACCCTCGTCACTCACACGCGGTAATCCTCCCTCCCCTCACGTCCCTGACGTCCCTCCCTTCCCCCGTCTAAAATACCTCTTATACGGAACCCCCTCCAGAAACGCTCCCAGTTCCAGCGCCCTCTTAACCCCCGCGTCCAACTCCACCCTCACCCGCGTGTCCTGGTATTCTCGCCAATCGCCGCACATCCCATGTCTCACGCTCTGCGTCAACGTATACCGGAACGCCCGGCGGCATTGCGTTTCGTCTCGAATGCACCCGTCGAAGTAATCCTGATGCCCCGCCTCCGCCCAGAACGGCCGCCGGCGCTCCACCAGCGTGTCGTTGACGAGTTTCGCGACCGACCCGTGAATCCGCTGCACCATTCGCCCGATCGCCTGTCCGTCGCGGGCGTATCCCAGAGTGTGGTAGTGGTTCCCCATCAGACTCGTCACCCACGGGACGAACCCCGCTTCCTTTGCGTAGTGTTCGAACCGGTCCCAGAAGACCGCCCTGGCGCGGTCGGAGGCGAACGCGGGGAAGCGGTCGCGACACCGGGCGGTGATGAAGTAGACCTGGTTGTCGATGTACCAGTGTTCGAAGCGGTGGATTTCGCCGATTTGCACGAGTTTTCCGTGGGAGTACTTGCGGATGTCTTTTCCCATGGTGGGGTCTCCCTTGATTCAGTGACACATGGGGTCCACGACGGGGAACTGCGTCGCTAAAGCGAGCAGTCCGACCCGACCATGGTAAGATTACTCTCCGCACAAGTCCATGGACTGCTCGCTTCAGCGACGCAGTTCCCTCCCTCCCTCCTTCCCTCCTTCCCTCCTTCCCTCCCTCCTTCCCTCCTTCCCTCCCTCCTTCCCTCCCCACTCCCCCAAAACACAAGCGTCCCC
>JAPLNA010000042.1 GCA_026693065.1 Planctomycetota bacterium | reverse complement strand
CTTGGGGCCCCTTCGTGCCGGAGGTCCATTTGACACAGGCGCGCCCGGATTCGTCCAGCATGATTTTTCGGAGAGTTGACCCAAGTCAAGGCCCCCGGGCCGGCGGATGGCGATAATGAGTCCAGACAGTGCCCAACCGCCTGTCGGAAGGAAGACCAGCATGGCAACGACAAGGATGCGGAAGATCGTCGAGATCGACGAAGACAAGTGCACCGGCTGTGGGCTGTGCGTGCCCCAATGCGCCGAAGGGGCGATCCGGATCATCGACGGCAAGGCCCGTCTGCGGGCGGAAAACCTCTGCGACGGACTGGGCGCCTGCCTGGGCGAGTGCCCCGAGGACGCGATCCGGATCATCGAGCGTCCGGCGGAGGCGTTCGACGAGGCGGCGGTCGAGAAGGCCCGCCACGAGGCCCCTGTCGCCGAGGCGCCCAAAGCCCCCCAGCCCAAGACACCCTGCGGGTGCCCGGGCAGCATGGCGCGGAAGCTCGCCGCCCCCGGGTCGGCGCCGGCCGGGGGGTGTTGCGGCGGGCACGATCAGCCCTCGAGGCTGGGGCAGTGGCCCATCCAACTGACCCTCGTGCCCGTGCGGGGAGAGATCTGGCAGGACGCCGACGTGCTTGTCGCCGCCGACTGCGTCGGTCACGCCATGCCGGACTATCACGAGGCGCTGCTGGCGGGCAAGGCCGTCGCCATCGCCTGTCCCAAGCTCGACGACCTCGACGCCCACACCGCCAAGCTCGCGGAGATCTTCCGGAACAACCCGATCCGGTCGATCACCATCGCCCACATGGAAGTTCCCTGCTGCTTCGGGATCGTGCAGGCGGTGCGGCAGGCGTTGAAGCTCTCGGGGCGGACGGACATCCCCGTCCACGACGTGACGGTCGGCATTGACGGAAAAGTCCAGCGATAGGACATCGCCCCGTATAGAATTCAGGACCCCTAAGAAAGGAAATCGAGATGACAATGTTCTGCTATCAGTGCGAGCAAACGGCCCAGGGCAAGGGCTGCACCAAGAGCGGCGTGTGCGGGAAGGAACCGCTTCCGGCGGCGCTGCAGGACCTGCTCGTGACGGCCGTCCAGGGCATGGCGCAGTACGCCCATCGCCTCCAGGGCTTCGGCATCGTCGACCGCGAGGCCAACGTCCAGATCGTCGAGACGCTGTTCGCGACGGTGACGAACGTGAACTTCGACCCGACCCGCCTGTTGATGGTGTTCCGGGCGGGGCTTAAGACGATCGAACGGCTCAAGGCCAAGTACGAAGACGCCTGCCGCAAGGCCGGCAAGACCGTCGAGGCCATCGCCTGCTCCGTTCCCGGGCTCAACGCCACCGACAGCGCCGAGGACCTGGCCAAGCGGGCCGAGGGAATCCAGATCGACCGCCGCGTCGGGCGCGTGGGCCCCGACGTGATCGGCCTGCAGGAACTGGTGATGTACGGGCTCAAGGGGGCGGCGGCGTATCTCGACCACGCGCAGGTTCTGGGCGTGGTTGACGACGCGACGTTCGCGGCCTTCAACGAGATCGTGAGCTTCGTGGCCAACAATCCCACGAACATTCCGCAGTTGACGGCGATGGCCCTGAAGACCGGCGAGGTGAACCTGAAGGCGATGGAACTGCTGGACACGGCCAACACGACCGCGTACGGCCATCCCGAACCGACGCCCGTTCGCATCACCCCGGTGAAGGGCAAGGGCATCCTGGTCAGCGGGCACGACCTGAAGGACCTCGAGGACCTGCTCAAGCAGACCGAGGGCAAGGGGGTGAACGTGTACACGCACGGAGAGATGCTGCCCGCCCACGCGTACCCGGGGCTCAAGAAGTACAAGCACCTGGTGGGCAACTACGGCGGGGCGTGGCAGGACCAGGCCAAGGAGTTCGACGAATTCCCCGGCGCGGTCCTGATGACGACCAACTGCATCCAGAAGCCCCGCGACAGTTACAAGGCCCGGATCTTCACCAGCGGCGTGGTGGCCTGGCCGGGCGTGACGCATATCGCCAAGCGCGACTTCGCCCCGGTGATCAAGGCCGCCTTGGCCGCGCCGGGCTTCTCCGCCGACGGCGAAAACAAGACCATCATGACCGGTTTCGCCCGCAACGCCGTGATGAGCGTCGCCGGGGCGGTCATCGACGCGGTGAAGGCGGGCAAGATCCGCCACTTCTTCCTCATCGGCGGCTGCGACGGCGCCAAGCCCGGGCGCAACTACTACACCGACCTGGCCCAGGCCGTCCCCAAGGACTGCGTCATCCTCACCCTCGCCTGCGGCAAGTACCGCTTCAACAAGCTGCCCTTCGGCGACATCGGCGGCATCCCGCGCCTGCTGGACGTGGGGCAGTGCAACGACGCGTACTCGGCCGTCCAGATCGCCGTGGCCCTGTCGAAGGCCTTCGGCGTGGGCGTCAACGAACTGCCCCTGAGCCTGGTGCTGAGCTGGTACGAGCAGAAGGCCGTCGCGATTCTGCTGAGCCTGCTGCACCTGGGCATCAAGAACATCCGGGTCGGCCCGAGCCTGCCGGCGTTCGTCACCCCGCCGGTGCTGAAGGTTCTCGTGGAGAACTTCAACATCGCCCCGGTCACCACGCCGCAGGAAGACCTGAAGGCGATCCTGAAGAACTGACCGGCGTCACGGTTAGAGGTGAGTGGTGAGAGGTTAGAGTAACCACCGCGGCGCCCCGGGTCGCCCGTACGACCCGGGTCGCCGCGTACTTTTTCAACGGGAATCCCTACCTTGTTTAGCGGCGACGCGCAGCGGAACGCGTCCTCTCGCGATCGAGGCGACGTTCCGTCGCCTGCGAAACACGGTGTACGACCTCTAACCCCACTGGACTATCCCCTCCCGCCGCGGTAGAACGTGACTATGTCCCGACTGAATCCCACGCAGGTTTCGACGGCGTTGCGGCAGGTGCCGCTGTTTTCGTCGTTGGATAAGGAGGCCCTGTCGGCGCTGGTGCGGGCGTGCCCGTCGCGCGGACTGGCCGTGGGGGAGCAGGTCTTCGCCCCCGCCCAGCCGGCGGAGAGCTTCTATGCGATCCTGGCCGGCAAGGTCAAGGTCTATATGATCTCGCCCAAGGGCGACGAGCAGATCCTTCACCTGTACGGGCCCGGGCAGACCTTCGGCGAGGCCGCGATGTGGGCGGGGGGGAGGTATCCCGCCTACGCCGAGGCCGTCGACCCGGCCACCCTCCTGGTCGTGTCGCGGGCCGTGCTTAAGGGCCTGATCGCCAAGAACGCCGACCTCGCCCTGGCCATGCTGGCCGGGCTCTCCAGCAAGCTGCGGGAGTTCAGTTCGCTGATCGAGCAGTTGTCGCTCAAGGACGTGCCGGCCCGGCTGGCGGCGGCACTGCTGACCATGCCGGCCAAGGCCGGTTCGGACGTCGTCGAACTCAAGGGCACCAAGCGTCAACTGGCCAGCCAGATCGGCACGATCCCCGAGACCCTCAGCCGGGCCCTCAAGAAACTCGCGGATTCAGGTCTGATCGAAGTGGAAGGTTCGACCATCCGCATCCTAGACGCCGACGGGCTGGGCGAGGTGGCGGAGCGATGAATCAAATGGGGGCCGTGGCGAAGGGGCGGTGGGGGGAACCACGAAGATCGCAAAGCACACGAAGGGCACAAAGAACGGCCAAGATATAAAGAGAATCCTATTCCTTGCTTTCCTTCGTGTTCTTTGTGTGCTTCGTGGCCTTCGTGGTTCCCCCAGCCCTGCTTTGCCTGACGGCGGGTGTTCAGGGCGCGACGCGCCGCCGTTTCTTCAGGACTTCCAGCCGGGGGGTTTCCTGGCGGACGAGGGCGTCGGGCTCGATGCTTTCGGTGATGAACGCGTTGGCCCCGACGGTCACGCCCGCGCCGATCACGGTCTGCCCGCCCAGGATCGTCGCGTTGGGGTAGACGGTGACGTTGTCCATCAGCGTGGGGTGGCGTTTATGGCCCTTGATGACCTTGCCGCGTTCGTCCTTGGGGAAGCTGCGGGCGCCCAGCGTGACGCCCTGGTAGATCTTCACGTTGTCGCCGATCTCCGTCGTCTCGCCGATGACCACGCCGGTGGCGTGATCGACGAAGAAGCTCCGCCCGACGCGAGCGCCGGGGTGAATGTCGCACCCGGTGACGCTGTGGGCGTGCTCGGAGAGAATCCGCGGCATCAGAGGCACGTCCAGCGTCAGGAACTCGTGGGCCACCCGGTAGACCGAGATGGCGTAGAAGCCGGGGTAGCAGTAGATGATCTCCTCGATGCTCTTGGCGGCCGGGTCGCCGTCGTAGGCAGCCTGGGCGTCCAGGGCGAGCAGCTCGCGGATGGCCGGAACCCGCTCGAGGAATTTCTGGGTCAGATCCTGCGCTTGGAGGTCGCATTTCTCGGGCGTGCGGCAGAGGGTGCACTGGCGGGTGGTGCAGAGGCAGGCGTTGATCTCTTCCTCGAGGTCTTCCCGCAGGCTGGCCACCAGGTGTTCGATACTGGGGCGGAGGTTGCTCTCGGTGAGTTCCTTGTGTCCGAAGAAGCCCGGAAACAGCAACTGGCGGATGCCTTCGAGCGTCTGGACCATCCGCGCGCGGGAGGGCAGGAACTGATGCCCGATACGATGCGTGCGTTTGTCGGCGGCGTAGCTGGCGACGATGTCGTCCACCAGCTTGCCCAGGGAGGGTCTGTTCATGTCGGGTAGCGCCTTCCTATCGGCCCAGGTCTTCGAACAGCGGGCTGCTGAGGTACCGTTCGCCGAAGCTGGGAATGATGACGACGATGTTCTTTCCGGCGAATTCGGGCCGGGCGGCGACGACGTCGGCGGCCCGGAGGGCGGCGCCGGAGGAGATGCCCACGAACAGCCCCTCGATCCGGGCGGCGCGCCGGGCGTAGTCCATCGCCTCTTCATCGGCCACGGTGACGACCTCATCGAGCAGGTCCAGCTTCAGCACGCCGGGGATGAATCCCGCGCCGATGCCCTGGATGCCGTGCCGGGCGGGCCCCAGCGGCTGGCCGGCGCGGGCCTGGGTCAGCACCGGGCTGCGAGTCGGCTCGACGGCGATGATCTTCGCCGAGCTCTTGTGATCCTTCAGGGCCTGGGCGATCCCCGTGATCGTTCCGCCCGTGCCCACGCCGGCGATCAGGGCGTCGACCTTGCCGCCCGTGTCGGCCCAGATCTCCGGGCCCGTCGTCGTCCGGTGGATCTCCGGGTTGGCGGGGTTGTTGAACTGTTGGGGCATGAACGTGCCCGGGCGTTCGGCGATGAGCTGCTCGGCCCGGCGGATAGCGCCGGGCATGCCGTCGGCGGCGGAGGTGAGGATCAACTCGGCCCCCATCGCCAGAAGCACCTTGCGGCGTTCGACGCTCATGGACTCGGGCATGGTCAGCACGCACTTGTACCCGCGGGCGGCGGCCACGAACGCCAGACCGATCCCCGTGTTGCCGCTGGTGGGCTCGATGATCGTGCCGCCGGGCTTGAGCTTGCCCTCGCGTTCGGCCGCCAGGATCATCGAAAGCCCGATGCGGTCCTTCACGGAGGCCATCGGGTTGAGGCTCTCCAGTTTGGCCAGCACGTGGGCGCGGCTCTTGATGAGTCGCTTGATGGGGACGAGGGGGGTATTCCCGATGGTTTGAGTGATATCTTCGTAACCGCGTGCCATCTCAACCGTTCCTTTACGCGCAACCCGCGCGTTGCTTAATTGTACGCACTACATTGCCCATGGCGAGCATTAGTTTGACCGGCAAACTTGCGTTCGGCCGGCAGAAGTTCTCAGCAAGGCCGGGAAATCGATTGACCTACAGGGAATCCTAGCCTAGTATTCCGATGCTGGCAATAGGTATTTCGTCGGCAGCCAACACGAAAGGAAGTCCCCATGAGCGATCCGAAATCCAACTGGGGCCTGGGAACCCGGGCCCTGCACGCCGGGCAGGAGGTCGAGGCCACCACCCTGTCGCGCGGCGTGCCCATCTACGCCACCAGCAGCTACCTCTTCCGCGACACCGACCACGCGGCGAATCTGTTCGTCGGCAACATCTATTCCCGGTTGATGAACCCCACCTGCGACGTGCTGGAGAAGCGTCTGGCGGCCCTGGACGGCGGGGCGGCGGGGCTGGCGTTTGCCTCCGGCATGGCGGCCATTACCGCGGCCGTCCTGACCATCACCCACGCCGGGCAGAACTTCATCTCCTCGACGAGCCTGTACGGTGGCACGTGGACGCTCTTCACGCAGACCCTCAGCAAGCTCGGCGTCGAGGTGCGGTTCTTCGACCCCGACAAGCCCGAGCAGATCGCCACGCTCGCCGACAAGAACACCCGCTGCGTCTATCTCGAGAGCATCGGTAACCCGAAGAACGACGTGCCGGACTTCCGGAAGATTGCCGACATCGCCCACGGCCTGGGCGTGCCGGTCATCTGCGACAACACGGTGACCACGCCCATGCTGCTCCGCCCGATCGAGCACGGGGCGGACATCGTGGTCTACTCCACGACGAAGTTCATCGGCGGGCACGGCGTGCACGTCGGCGGGGCGATCGTCGACGGGGCGACCTTCCCCTGGGCCAGCGATCCGCAGCGGTGGCCCGAGTTCTGCGCCCCCGACGCGGCCTACCACGGCATGGTTTTCGCCGAGGCCCTCAAGCCCATCGGCAACATCTATTCCCGGTTGATGAACCCCACCTGCGACGTGCTGGAGAAGCGTCTGGCGGCCCTGGACGGCGGGGCGGCGGGGCTGGCGTTTGCCTCCGGCATGGCGGCCATTACCGCGGCCGTCCTGACCATCACCC
>JAPLNA010000041.1 GCA_026693065.1 Planctomycetota bacterium | reverse complement strand
GCGGCGACGCCGTGCGCGGGCCCAGCACGGTGATCGAGGCCATCGCACACGGCCAGCAGGCCGCCGTCGCCATCGACCGCCACCTAGGCGGGGCGGGCGTGTTGCCCCCCGACGTCAGTTACAGCCTGTGGCGCCCGGCCGAGGCCGACGCCGCCAACGCCCCCGCGCGGGCCGTCGAGCCCATGACGCCCGCCGACCAGCGGAGCGGAGACTTCCGCGAGGTGGTCTGCGGGCTCTCGCAAGCCTGCGCCGACCAGGAGGCCGGCCGCTGCCTCCGATGCGACCTGGAAAAGATCCTGTCACGGCGATAATCCCCGGAGAAGACCCATCATGCCGCCAGAGCAGACAACGAACATTCCCCTCTCCATCGACGGCACGGAACTGACCGCCCGGGCCGGGCAGACGTTGCTGGAGGTGGCATTGGCCCACGGGATTCCGATCCCGCACCTGTGTCACGACCCGCGGCTGACGCCCGCGGGGGCGTGCCGGCTGTGCCTGGTGGAGGTCGCCGGCGAGCGAGGGTTCCAGACGGCCTGCACGCGCCAGGCCGCCCCGGGCATGGTCGTCCGCACGAACACCGACGAGATCCGCGCCCTCCGCAAGAGCACGCTGGAGCTTCTGCTGAGCGAGCACCGCGTCGCCTGCACCACGTGCGACCGCGACGGCTCGTGCCTGCTCCAGGACTACGCCTACGAATACCAGGCCGCTGAAGACCGCTTCCCCTCCGTCGCCCTGCCGGCGGGCGGGCCCAACTACGCCACCACCAGCAAGGGCATCGAGTACGACCCCTCCAAGTGCGTCCGCTGCCAGCGGTGCGTGCGGATGTGCGCCGAGGTGGAGATGGCCGAGGCCCTCACCATGCAGGGCCGCGGCGGCGCGACCCAGGTGACCACCGGGTTCGACCTGGAGCTGCACGAGTCGACCTGCGAGTTGTGCGGGTTGTGCATCAGCACCTGTCCCACCGGCGCCCTGCACGAGCGAAGCGCCCACGCCCACGGGCGAGTCAAAGACCTCCTCAAGGTCCGCACCACCTGCACCTACTGCGGCGTGGGCTGCCAGATGGACCTGAACGTCGACCGCGCCCGCAACACGGTCGTCCGGGTCAGCAGCGAGGCCGGTTGCGTGGTCAACGACGGCAACCTGTGCGTGAAGGGCCATTTCGGCTTCCGGTTCATCGGCTCGCCGGAACGGCTGACCGTTCCGCTGGTGCGCGAGGACGGCGTGCTGCGTGAAACGACCTGGGAAAAAGCCCTCGCCCGGGCCTCGGCGGGCCTGGCCGCCATTCGTGACAAGTACGGGCCCGACGGCATCGCGTTCCTGAGCTCCTCGCGTTGCACCAACGAGGAAAACTACCTGATGCAGAAGCTCGCCCGGACGGCGGGGGGCACGAACAACATCGACCAGTGCGCCACCACCTGCCACGCCCCGACGGTGGCCGGGCTGGCCCTGGCGTTCGGGTCGGGGGCGATGACCAACTCGATCGCCGAGATCCAGCACGTGCAGACGCTCTTCCTGATCGGCGCCAATCCGACGGAGGCCCACCCGATCGTCGGGCTGGAGATGAAGAAGGCCCTCCGCCGCGGGGCAAGGCTGATCGTGTGCGATCCGCGGACGACGTGGATGGCCGCCCGCGCCGACGTCCACATCAAGCACCGACCCGGCACCGACAACGCCCTGATCAACGCCATGATGCACCACCTTCTGGAGAAAGGGCTGTACGACCACTCCTTCGTCGAGCACCGCTGCGAGAACTTCGAGGCCTTCCGCGAGAACCTGAAGACCTGGACGCCCGAGCGGGCGGGGGAGATTTGCGGAGTGGACGCGGCCCTGATCCGCCAGGCGGCCCAGTGGTACGCCGCCGGCACGCCCTCGAGCATCTTCTACACCCTGGGCATCACCGAGCACACGTGCGGCACGGAGAACGTGCAGAACCTGGCGAACCTGTCGATGCTGTGCGGGCAGATCGGCAAGGAATCCTCCGGCGTCAATCCGCTGCGGGGGCAGAACAACGTGCAGGGCGCCTGCGACATGGGGGCGATCCACTCGATTCTGCCCGGATACCAGCGGGTTTCCGACCCGGCCGTCCGCGAGAAGTTCCAGAAGGCCTGGGGCCGCCCCCTGCCCACCAACGTCGGCGGGCGAGTCACCGACTTCATCGAGCAGGCCGCCGCCGGCGTGCTCAAGGGCTTCCTCGTCATGGGCGAAGACCCGGTGCTGAGCGAGCCCAACAGTTCGCACGTGACGGGGGCCCTCGAGAAACTCGAGTTCCTCGTCGTGCAGGAGATCTTCCTGACCGAAACGGCCAAGCTCGCCGACGTCGTCCTGCCGGCCACCTGCTTCGCCGAAAAGGACGGCACGTTCACCAACACCGAGCGCCGCGTGCAACGCGTGCGAAAGGCCGTCAACCCCCCCGGCCAGGCCCGGGCCGACTGGCAGATTATCTGCGACATTTCCACCGGCATGGGGCACCCGATGCACTACGCCCACCCGGGCGAGATCTTCGACGAGATCGCCTCGCTGGCCCCGAGCATGGGCGGG
>JAPLNA010000040.1 GCA_026693065.1 Planctomycetota bacterium | reverse complement strand
GTTGTGGTCTCCCAGGGCAGGCAGCATCGCGCACTGATATCCCCCGCAGTGGCCGGGGGTCTCGAACTCCGGCACGAGGGTGACGCCGCGGGCGTCAGCATAGGCCACCAGCTTGATCAGCTCTGCCCGATCCCACACCTTCGGCTTGTCGCCGTCGTTAATCGCGGCGTTGTACTTGCTGGCCTCGGGCCATTTCCGCAGAGGGAACATCAGCGTGCTCTCGTCGGCCAGGTGCAGGTGCAGGTAGCGGACCTTCCAGAACCGCATCGCGATCACGGCACTCTTGAGGGCGTGGAGGGGCACGTCCTGGCGGGCGCAGTCCAGCATGTACCCGGTGTAGTCGGCGAAGGGCCAGTCCTTGATCGCCATCTTCGGCAACGAGGCCTTGCCCTCGCCGATCTGAAGGGCCTGGAGCAGCGTGGCCGTCCCCTCGCACACCGCGCGATAATCCCACCCCTCCACCACGCACGTGTCATCCACGTGGATCGTGTGGGCGTAGTCCCGAACCTTCTTCACCTCGCGGTTCTGGACGGTGAGGATCTCGTTATCCGCCCGAAGGGCCGGGTTGATCTTCAGGACGATGTCGCCGGGTTTACCCTCGCCCTCGACGGGCGCCATCCGGATCTGCGTCATGGTGAGCAGTTCGTCGGAGAAGATCTTCGCCAGGGGCATCAACTTCGGATCCGTCGCGACGATCCGGCTGGCCGCCGTCAGCGGCATCTCGCCGCCGAGAACCTTGACGGACTTGGGCGTCGGCAGGAGCTTCAGGTCGGCGTTCGCCGCATTGGCCCAAAACACGGCCGTCAGCGCGACACAAAGCACTCGTACCGCATCGTTGCGACGTCGTTGTGTCATCTTCCACCTTCCTTATGCTGCCCGCGTTCGGGCGCTATGTGATCCGATAGGTCTGCACCCGCCAGGGGTGCAGCAGCAGGGGCGAGGGCGCGGGAGTTCGTTTCGTCAGGGCCAGGTTGATCGCCTCGACCGGCGCCAGGGGCACGGACAGAGGCGTTTCGCCCATGTTACACAGGCGGAGGAACACCTCACCGTCCTGCGGGAAGAGCGCCTGCACGGTGACGGCATCCTCGAACCTGGGCAGTTCCACAGCCGACCCTTGGAGCGGCAGGTCGCCGCCCCGGCCGGTGAACTCAAGGACGTAGAGCGGGCGATCGCGTTCGACGGCCTGACGGTGGGCCCAACTGCGATGGGCCGTGCCGCCGTATCCGCGGTGCAGGCTGTAAGAGTGACGCGAATAGCCCCCGTAGGGAATGATCGCATAGCGATAGGTGTACATGCCTTCCATGAGCCTGGGCCCGCCCCAGGAGTGGTCGCCGCTGTAGGCCATAATGCCCTCGATGGACGAACCGGCGGCGCGGTATCCCATCGAGCCGCCATTGGAGAGCGCCAGGCCGCTCTTCTCCGTCTCGACCGACGCCCACAGGTTGGCGAACAGGATCTCATCCTCCGCCGGGGCCGTCTGGACGATGAGCGGCTGATGCCGGACCGCCCGCGGGGCCTTGCCGACGGTCTCCTCGAGCTGGGCGTTGAAGACGTACCGCAGCTTGACGGCGTGATCCCGCTCGCCGCCTCGCTTGGGCGCGTCGGGGTCTTTCGGGTCCGGACAGCCGATCCGCGTGCCGAACGGCACGGTCAGCAGGATGTCCAGATCGATGCGGGCGTTGTCGGCCGTGAACGTGTAGGCCATCTCGTAGGCGACCGCGCCGACCCTGCCGATCTCCACCACGCGCCACACGTCCGGGCCGTTGTAGGTCAGCTGCGCGCGGCCGCGAGAGGTCTCGAACTTCGAGCCGATGATCCCTTCGAGCAGGCCGGTTCGGGCACCTTGCTTGACAAGGTCTCGTCCGGTCAGCTTGTCGTGCAGCGTGACGAGGCCGCCCTCGGGGCCGAACGCCACCCGGTATCGCCCGGTCTGGAAGGCCGTCGCCTCTGCCGGTTTGGCGGCGGGCGTGGCCGGCGTGCCTGGCTCGATGCGGTAGACCTTGTATCCCAGCGCCGGCACGTCGCGGGCGACGAAGCAGACGCCCGAAGGCCCGTCCTGCGCCGCCTCGGCCACCCCGTCGGGGGCGATCACTCGCACCGGCCCGGGAGTTCGCAGGAAGACCGCTTCGCTGCGCGGATGCCCCGTCGGGTTGAACACGAACAGGGCGTGGCCTTTGGCCTGAGTCCGCTCGGCGAGGAACCCGGCCGTCTCCCGGGCCAGATCCTGTGAGAGCTTCATCGACGGGTCCGTGAAGTCGCGCCCTTCTTTGTAGATGCCGGCGGCCACCGAGTCGTGGTGCTCGGCGATAAGCAGGTTCTTCCAGGCCTCGTCCAGGCGGGTTTGGTGAGCGGGCGTCCACGGGAATCCGTTCCGGATGGCGGTTACAGCCAGCGCCTCGGCCGTCAGGGCCTGGCTGGAAGCGACTCGCGGCCCGGTCCATGACGTGTTGCCGCAGTAACCCCAAGGCTGTTCGGGGATGAAATCGTTCGGACCCACCTGGAAGCTGACCGGCTTGACGCCCGAGCGTTCGACGATATCGAAGTACGCCGGGGCCGTCACCCAGTGGGCGTTGGCAGCGTGCTCCTTCACCCCTTGCAGCAGTTTCGGGTGGGGGCGGGTGCCCCAGTCGTCGCAGCGAGAGACCAGCGGGTTACGCACGCCGCGGTGGCGCATCTCGACCTTGAAGGCGTCCAGATTCGCCCAGGTGGCCCAGCCGTCCTGGCCCGTCATGAGCCACATGTTGCCCCAGCACTGCTCGAGCCCGGTGTAGGCCGGGATCGCGGGAATCGACGAGCCGTCGGGCCCGGTCCAGAGCACCCAGTCGGCGTCGCAGGCGGGCCCGTCCCCGCCGTACTGCATGTGCGTCCGCATGATCGCGCCGCGATAGCCCATGCCCGCGAGAATCTGCGGGAGCTGCGGGGTGGTTTCGTGCTCGCTATAGATGTAGATGTCGTTGACGTAGCCCAGGTGTTCCTTGAGCGCCCGCGTCCCGTGGAAGATCTGCCGGATTACGGATTCCTCCGAGACGAACGTCAGATACGGCTGGCCGTACGAGCCGGCGTCCGGCAGCCACCGGCCCCGGTAGCGGGCGATCCATTCCCGGGCCTCTTGGACGAAGCCCGGGTCGTACTTCGCCAGCCAGTCCCACGTCCACCCTTCCACCTGCGAGCCGGTCCGGAATTCCGGGTTCGCCTCGACCATGGCGATGGTCTTGCGGGCCTCGTCCTGGATATGCGGGTAGCCGACGGCGTGATCGTACGTCATCAGGTACAGCGGCGCCTCGTCCGGGTTGACGTGGGACGCAAACGGATTCACGGGGGCAGCCATGAAAACACCTTTCGTGCGGCCCGCCTTCGGGCGCTATCTGATCCGGTACGTCTGCACCCGCCATGGGTGAAGCACCAGGGGCGAGGGCGCGGGGGTTCGTTTCGTGAGCGCCAGGTTGATCGCCTCGACCGGCATGGCCAGCGGCACGGCCAGCGGCGTTTCGCCCATGTTGCACAGGCGGAGGAGCACCTGTCCATCCTGCGGATACAGGGCCTGCACGGTCACAGCGTCTTCCACGGCGGGCCAGGTCAGGGGCGAGCCCGACAGCGGCAGCGCGCCGCCGGCGCCCTGGAAGGGCAGGACGTAGAACGGTCGGTCGTGTTCGACCGCCTGGCGATGCGCCCAGCCGCGATGGGCCGTGCCGCCGTACCCGCGGTGCAGGCTGTAGGAGTGAAGCGAATAGCCCGCGTACGGGATGATCGCATAGCGATAGGTGTACGTGCCGTCCAGGTACTTCTCGTTGCCCCAGACGTACTCGCCGCTGTAGGCGAGGATGGGTTCGAGGCTCGACCCGGCGGCGCGGTAGCCCATCGAGCCGGCGTTGGCGATGGCCAGCCCGCTCTTCTCCGTCTCCACCGCCGCCCACAGGTTGGCGTCGAGGGTTTCCTCGCCCGCCGCGGCGGTCTGAACGAACAGCGGCTGGTGACGGACCGCGCACGGCCTCTTGCCCAGCAGTTCTTCCAGCCGGGCGTTGAAGACGTATCGCAACTTGTAGGCGTTATCCCACTGCCCGCCCCGCTTGGGCGATGTGCGATCGGTGGGGTCCTTCGCCTCCGGGCAGCCGATCCGCGTGCCCGGCGCAATGTCCAGCCGGATGTCCAGGCCGATGCGGGCGTGGTCGGCGGTAAAGGTGTAGACCATCTCGTAGCCGACCGTGCCGACCGTGCCGGTCTCGACGGCGCGCCACACGCACGGGCCGGCGGCCGTCAGCTTCACTCGCCCGCGGGAGGTTTCCATCTTCGACCCGATCACGCCTTGCAGGACACCGGTCTTGGCGCCCTCGGCCAGCAGATCTCGCCCGGTGATCCTGTCGCGAAGTTTTACCAGCCCGCCGTCGGGGGCGAAGCCCACCTCGTAGCGGCCGGTCTGGAAGGCCTGGGCGTCTCCCGGCGTCGGGGCGGATTGGGTGGAAGCGCCTGGTTCGAGGCGGTAGACCTTGTAGCCCATCGGCGGCACGTCGTTGGCGACGAGGCAGTCGCCCTCGGCGAGCGTCTGGCAGGGCACGGGCGTTCCGTCCGGGGCGATCACTCGCACCGGCGCGGGGGCCTTCAGGAACACCGCCTCGCTTCGCGCGGGCCCCGTCGGGTTGAAGACGACCAGGGCCGCGCCCTTGGCCTGGGTCTTGGCGGCGAGGAACGCGGCGGTTTCCTTCGCCACGCCCGCCGACAGTTCCTGCGACGGGTCGGTGAAGTCGCGGGCTTCGTTGTAGATCGCGACGATCATCGAGTCGTGGTGCTCGCCGATGAGCAGGTTCTTCCACGCGTCATCGATGCGGGTCTGGTGGGCGCTCGTCCAGGCGAATCCGTTGAGGATGGCGGCGGCAGCGAGGGCCTCGGCCGTCAGGGCCTGGCTGGCCGCGACGCGGGGGCCCGTCCAGGTGCGGTTGCCGCAGTAACCCCACGGTTGCTCGGGGATGAAGTCATTGGGCGTGACGGGGAAGGGCGCCGGCTCGATGCCGGATTCCTCCAGCAGGTCGAAGTAGTCCGGCGCCGTCACCCAGTGGGCGTTGGTGGGGTGGTCCTTCACGCCCTGCAGCAGGGCCGGGCTGGGGCGCGTGCCCCAGTCGTCGCAGCGAGAGACCAGCGGGTTCCGCACGCCGCGGTGTCGCATCTCGACCTTGTAGGCGTCCATGTTCGCCCAGGTGCCCCAACTGCCCTGGCCCGTCATGAGCCACAGGTTGCCCCAGCACTGCTCCAGCCCGCTGTAGGCCGGCACAGCCGGGATCGCCGAGCCGTCCGCGCCGGTCCAGAGCACCCAGTCGGCGTCGCGGGCGGGGCCGTCGCCGCCGTACTGCATGTGCGTCCGCATGATCGCCCCGCGGTAGTCCATGCCCGCGAGAATCTGCGGCAGTTGGGGCATGGTCTCGTGCTCGCTGTAGATGTAGATGTCCACGTCGACGCCGAGGCGTTCCTTGATCGCCCGCGTGCCGTAGAACATCTGGCGGACGCCGGACTCCTCGGAGATGAACGTGAAGTACGGCTGCCCGTACGAGCCCCCGCCGGCGTCCCACCGCCCGGCGAACTTCTCGATCCACCCGCGGGCCTCGGCCAGGAAGGCCGGATCGTTCTTCGCCATCCAGTCCCACGTCCAGCCCTCGACCTGCCCGCCGGTCCGCCACTCCGGGTTGGCCTCCAGCATGGCCGCGGTCTTGCGGGCCTCGTCCTGGATCTTCGGGTAGCCGACCGCGTGATCGTACGTCATCAGATACAGCGGCACGTTGTCGGG
>JAPLNA010000039.1 GCA_026693065.1 Planctomycetota bacterium | reverse complement strand
TGCCAGCCTGGGTTCGCCGACCGCACCGGGTGGCCACGTGGGTGGCGGCCAAACTGATCCTGGATTACACCCGACGAATCCTGCTCCGGGATCGTCAGAGGGCCCATGCATAATGTTGGGTGCAGGGGGCTTGCCGTCGCTGACCGATAGCCCCGCGCGCTATACTTTGGCAGAGGTGGCGCGATGGGAGCGAGGCGGCACATTCTGGCGGCGATGGCGGTGGTGGCGGCGAACCTGGCCGGCTGCGGGGACGGCCATGAGTCCCTCAACGACCCTCAGGCCATCATCGCCGACCTGGCCAGCGAGGATCCCATCTACGCCGTCACGCCCGGGATGGCCGACGGGCTGGTGATCGTGCTGCACGGCATTCAGGGCCAGGACGCCACCAACGAGAACATCCGCCGCGGGCTTCTCAAGGGGGGCGTGGACCGGGCGGTGGCCCTGATCTCCTGGGGCTCGCGCGTCCCGTTCGTCGGGGCCGTCGTCAATCAGGTCAACGCCGTCGGAAACCGCATCGACGGGCAGAAGGTCGCCGACGTGGTCGTGGCCTACCAGCACCGCTACCCGGGCCGGCCCGTGCACATCGTCGGGCACAGCGGCGGGGCCGGCATCGCCGTCTTCGCCGCCGAACGACTCCCCGCCGGGCACAAGGTCGACGGGCTGGTCCTCCTATCGGCCAGCATCTCCAGCACCTACGACCTCACGCCGGCGATGGAGCACACGACCTACGGCATCGTGAACGTCTACAACCGCGACGACGGCGGCCTGCTGTCGGTGGGCACGACGGTGATGGGCACGGTGGACGGCACGCACGGCCCGTCAGCGGGCCTGATGGGCTTCGACCGCCCTTTGGCCAATGACGACCCCGACAGGCTGCGGGCCTACCGCCGCCTCTTCCAGATCAACGCCACGGGAATGGCCTCCCCGTTCGGCATCGCCCACCTGGCCTCGACCGAACCGGACTTCATCTCCGCCACCGTCACGCCCTGGCTGCTGAGCTGCTCCTGGCCCCCTCCGCACAAACAGCCATAGCCGCGAACAACGCGAACGGGGAAGAGATTCTAAGATTGTTTCTGGAAGGCGTCTTCTCTGTTCGCGTTGTTCGCGGCTATTCTTTTCACCGGAAACATAGAGACACGCCTGCCACCAGCCGATATCATTTGTGTTGGCAACTGTCACTTTCCGACAGTATCATGCATATATGCAAAGCTTAACCGAGATGGCCTTGGCCCAGTCGAACGCGGGCGTATTCACCCGCGCGGAGGTTGCCTGCTGGCTTGGCGGCAGCGCCGACCGCCAGTTCGGACTGCTCAAGCGGGCCCTGGCTGCCCGAGAGGTCGTGCGCGTCCATCGCGGGCTGTATTGCCTGGCCCGGGAGTACCTTGCCCCACAGGTCGACCCGCTGGTATTGGCGCAACGAATCTACGGCCCGAGCTACATCAGCCTGGAGACAGCCTTGTCGTGTCACGGATGGATTCCCGAGGCCGTCTATGCCGTCACCAGCGTCTGCCTCGGGCGATCGCGGGAACTTGACACCCCGCTTGGGCATTTCAGTTTCACCCGTGTTCCGCAACAGACTATGTACGAGGACGTCGCTCGCGTGGAGAAGGACGGCAGTTTCATGTTGGCTTCTCCTCTCAAGGCCCTGGCAGACTACGTCTACGCCCACAAGCAAGACTGGGCCTCTGCCGGCCCGGTGATCCAGAGCCTGCGCGTGGACAGGGATCTGCTGGCCAATGTGGAGACCGAGGCGTTCGACCGCCTCGCGGCCAACTACACCTCCCGCCGCGTGCGGAGGTTCCTGAAAGGCCTTCGAAAGGACTTGAGAACATGAGTGTGCAAATGATCCAGGACCGGCTCAACGGGTACGAGTGCCGGTCGGCACTCGAAGAGGAACAGGCCCTTCGCGAAATCACCCAGGAGATCGCCCTGGCCGCCCTGGGCCGCACCGACTTCTTCCGCAAGGCCGCCTTCCAGGGAGGCACCTGCCTCCGCATCTTCCACGGCGTCAGCCGCTTCTCCGAAGACCTGGACTTCTCCCTGCAAACGCCCGGACCTCTTGATCTCACCCCGTATCTCGAGGCCCTGACACGGGAGCTTTCCGTCTATGGATACGCCCTGCGAACCCGCCACCGCCCCAAGGCCGCGCAGGCCGTCGGCATGGCCTTCGTCAAAGACGACTCCCTCGGGGAACTGCTCGAGTTGAACTACCGCCCCACGACCGGCCCGCTGCGAATGCTCCGCGTCAAACTCGAGGTCGACACCAACCCCCCGGTCGGGGCGTCCTTCGAAATGAAGTACATGGACTTCCCTTTCCCTTCGGCCGTCTGCCTGTTCGATCTACCCAGTCTTTTCGCCGGCAAGCTGCACGCCCTGCTGTGCCGCGAGTATCTCAAGGGACGCGACTGGTACGACTTCATCTGGTACACCGCCCGTCGCACCCCCGTCAATCACGCCCTCCTGTCGACCGCACTGGACCAGCAGGGCCCCTGGCGCAGCGGGGGCGTCCAAACCGATCTCCCCTGGTGCCAGAAACAACTTCGCCTCCGTATCCGGAACACCGACTGGAAGCAGGCCCGTGACGACGTCCGCCGTTTCCTCAAACCCGTCGACCTGCCCTCCCTGGAATTCTGGACGCGGGAGTTCTTCCTCGCCCAACTCGACAAGCTCGTCTGACAATCCGACAAAGCGATAGCCGCGAACCACGCGAACGACACGAACGGGGAAGAAGATTCCAGATTTGTTTCTAGAAAGCTTCTTCTCTGGTCGTTTTGTTCGCGTGGTTCGCGGCTATTTCTTCGCCGAGTAAATCATGCCAGGCCGGCGGCCTGGATGATGCCGGGGACGCAGTGGTCCCACCCGAGGGTCATCAGGTGGGCGCCCTGGCAGAAGGGCTTCATGGCGCGGACCAGCTCGCCGCAGATCTCCGTGGAAACCTTCTCGCGGTCATCCTTCGAGCAGTCGGTGAGGCGCTGGATGATCGCGTCGGGCACCTTCACGCCCGGGACGCTGCGGTTCATGTACTTGCCCATGCCGGCGTTCTTGAGCATCACGATGCCGACGAGAACGGGCACCTTGAGCTTCTCGACCTTCTTCATGAAGGCCTCGAACGCCGCCGGTTCGTACACCGCCTGCGTCTGGACGAACTGCGCGCCGGCCTCTACCTTCTTCTCGAGCTTGAGGACCTGCGGGTCGACCTCGTCGGCGCAGGGGGTGACGCAGCAGCCCTTGAAGAACTTCGGCACGCCGTCCAGCGTGTTGGGGTTGCCCTTCATGTCCTTGCCCAGGTCGTGCCCGGCCTCGAGGTTGCTGATCGCCCGCAGGAGGCTCACCGAGTCCAGGTCGTAGACGGGCTTGGCCTCGGGGTGGTCGCCCATGGTCGTGTGGTCGCCCGTCAGGGCCAGCACGTTCCGCACCCCCAGGATGTACGCCGAGAGCAGGTCGCTCTGCAAGGCCAGGCGGTTGCGGTCGCGGCAGACCATCTGAAAGACCGGCTCGATGCCCTTGTCGACGAGCAGTTTGCAGCCGACCATGCTGCCGGCCCGCATCACCGCCGTCTGGATGTCCGTGACGTTGACGGCCGTCACCGTGTTCTTGAGGTATTCCTCGGCCTCGTGGATGACCGGGGCGATGTTGACGCCCTTGCCCGGGCCGATCTCGCCGGTGACGACGAACTTGCCGGCCGCCAGGGCCGCTTGCAGGTTACTGACGGACTCGCTCATTATTTCGACTCCTGCTGCTCTTCCACCATGTCCTTGAGAACCAGCCGCCGCACGCCCTTGCCCCGGTCCTTGCGGTGATCGGGGTAGGCCCTCTGCTTGCGGTATTCCTCCAGCCTTCCGACCGCCGCCAGACGCTTGTAGATCTGCAGCCAGCCGCATTCCATGTCGGCCGAGACTTCGCACTTGCCCTTGTTGGTCCCGCCGCAGGTGCCGTTGATGAGGCTCTTGGAGCACTTGGCGATGGGGCAGACCCCGCCCGTCCAGCCGAGCATGCAGTCGCCGCAGCCGCGGCAGTATTCTTCCCAGATGCCCTTGGCGACGTTGGTGGCCAGGAACGTCGTGTTCATCGCCGGCAGCACGGGGGTGTTCGGGAACAACTCGCTCATGTACCCCACGCCCGCCCCGCAGGCCAGGCTCAGCACGGCGTCGTAGGCGCCCGGAGCGGCCTTCATGTTGGCGAAGAACTCCTTCTCGCACTGCCGCGTGACGCAGTCGAATTCGACGGTCACACTCGTTCCGGCCTGGCCGGCGGCCAGTTGCAGTTGCGTCGCCAGCAATTCGGCGTTCTTCTCGCCGCCCGTCAGGCACACCGTCACGCACCCGCCGCAGCCCAGGGCCAGCACGCGCTTGTACGGCGCGAGCATCTCCAGTATCTCCGGCATCGCTTTTCGTTCCGCAACGATCATATCTGGTCCTTCCTATCCATCATTCCGTCTGTTTCATTCAGTTGGCCGCAATCTTATCCGCGGCCTCCGCCATCGCCGCCC
>JAPLNA010000038.1 GCA_026693065.1 Planctomycetota bacterium | reverse complement strand
CCCGACTCCAGTTGCCGCGACCTGGAACTGACCAAGCTCCGCTGGGCTGTGCAATACGGCGCCGACGCCGTGATGGACCTCTCCACCGGGGGCGACCTGGACGAAACCCGCCGCCACCTGCTGGCCCACTCCAGCGTGCCCATCGGCACGGTGCCGATCTACTCGATGATCGTCGGGCGGTCCGTCGAGGACCTCACCGTCGAGGAGATGCTCGCGACGATCCGCCACCAGGCGGCCCAGGGGGTGGACTTCTTCACCCTGCACGCGGGACTGTTGCGAAAACACATCCCGCTGGCGAATCGCCGCAAACTGGGCATCGTCTCCCGCGGCGGGGCGCTGCTGGCCAAGTGGATGTACCACCACGGACGCGAGAACCCGCTGTACGAACGGTTCGACGAGATCTGCCAGATCCTCCGCGAGCACGACGTGACGGTCTCGCTGGGGGATGGGCTTCGCCCCGGCTGCCTCGCCGACGCCTCCGACGACGCCCAATTCTTGACGAAGGGGTCCAGGTCCTCGTCGAAGGGCCCGGGCACGTGCCCTTCAACCAGATCGAAATGAACATGACCCGCCAGGCGAAAGTCTGCGACGGGGCGCCGTTCTACGTCCTGGGGCCCGTCGTCACCGACGTGTTCCCCGGGTACGACCACATTACCTCCGCCATCGGAGCGACCGCGGCGGCGTACTACGGCGCAAGCTTCCTGTGCTACGTCACGCCCGCCGAGCACCTCGCGCTGCCCAAACCCGAGGACGTCCGGGCCGGGTGCGTGGCCTACAAGATCGCCGCCCACTCCGCCGACGTCGCCCGGGGCCTGCCCGGCGCGCGGGACTGGGACGACCGGATGGCCGCCGCCCGCGGCTCGTTCGACTGGAACGCCCAGTTCGCCCTCGCCTTCGACGGCGAGGCCGCCCGTGCCCTCCGCCAACGCGACCTGGGCACCGACCACGACTACTGCTCCATGTGCGGCAAGGAATGGTGCGCGATGCGGATCAGCCGCGACCTGCGCGAAGAAATGGCAAAGCACCCGGAGCGGTCGTAACTACGCGATCCCGTCCGCCGGTTCCACTTCCCCCTTCGGTCGGTGCTTCCAGCGGCGGTGCGTCCAGAGGTATTGCTCGGGGCAGTCGCGGATGACGTTCTCGAGCTCGCGGGTGTATTCCTGGGTGATCCAGCGCGTGGGGTCGTCCTTGTCGGCCCACTCGGCCGGGTGGATCACCCGCTGGACGCCGGCCTCGAAACCGAACGTCTCACCCACCCGCTTGGCGTACGTGACGATCACCGGGCACTGATACTGCATCGCCAGCAGGGCGATCGATTTGTACGTGCTGGCCTTTCGGCCGAAGAAGTCCACGAACATCCCCTTGCGCCCGGCGTCCTGGTCGGCGATGAAGCAGACCATGGCCTTCTGGTCCAGCAGCGGGCCGACGGCCTCGGTGGCCCCCTTCTTGTCGATGATCACCTGACCCGACCGCTCCCGCACCCCCAGCACGAACTCGTTCAGGTGCGGGTTGTCCATCCGCCGGGCAATCGCGAAGTTGCGGAACCCCAGCATGGCGATCGAGTAGCCCAGCACTTCCCAGTTGCCGAAGTGCGCCACCACGTAGATCAGCGGCGTGGGGCGCTCCACCATCAGCCGCACGTTCTCGGCGGCGTTGGCGGTGTGGATGTACTTGAGCCACGTCGTCGGCTTGAGGATCCGCGGGGTCGCGACCTCGTCGCAGCGGGCCTCGCTCCAGTCGGGGAAGCTCAGCTTCAGATGGCGGATCGCCCGGTCGCGGTGCCGCTTGTCGAAGCGGTGGATCATGTCGCCCACCCACGCCGCCGCTTCGTACGCTTTGCGCAACGGCATCGCGTACACCAGCACCGCCAGCAGACGGACCGCCAGGTACTGCAGGGCATCCACCACCTTGTTCCGCGGTTTCGCCATCTTGTCCGCCGCTTGCGGCTTCGCGATCCGCCTCCTTTCTTCTTCTCTCAGACGCTCAACTTCGCCTTCATCTCCGCGAGAATCTCCAGCGCTTTCCCCACCGCCTCCCCCACCGGCGTCGCCGTCGGCGCCGCGTCCGTCCGTCTCTTGATCTCCACGTTGCCTTCCTTGAGCCCTCGCTGCCCGATCACGATCCGCAGCGGAATCCCGCCCAGGTCGGCGTCCTTGAACTTCACGCCCGGCCGCGCGGGACGGTCGTCCAGCAGCACGTCCACCCCCGCCTTCAGCAGTTCCTGATAAATCCGCTCGGCCTCGCCGGCCACCGCGGGGTCCTCGACGTTGATGGGCACGACCTCGGCCTCGAACGGGGCGATCGCCAGCGGCAGCAGACACCCGTTCTCGTCGTTGCCCACCTCGATCGCCGAGGCGAGAATGCGATTGATGCCGATGCCGTAGCAGCCCATGATGCAGGGCTTGCCCACGCCGGCCTCGTCGATGAAGTTCGCGCCCAGCTTCTCGCTGTACTTCGTGCCCAACTTGAAGATGTGCCCGATCTCGATCCCGCGCGAGAACTTCAGCGTCTTGCCGCCGTGGCGGTCGCCCTCGACGGCGTTGCGGATATCGGCCACGCGGACGTTGGCGCCCTCGAGCGGGAAGTCCCGCCCGGGAACGACGTTCTTGACGTGATAGTCCGTTTTGTTCGCCCCCGTCACGCCCGCGCCCATGCCGGCCACCCACGCGTCGATCACCAGCAGGTCCACCTTGCCCGCCAGCCCCACGGGCCCGGCAAAGCCCACCGCGGCCCCGGTGGCCGTGCGGATCGTCTGCTCGTCCGCCATCGCCACTCCGGGCGCGATCTTCTTGAGTTTCGCCTCGTTGACCTCGTGGTCCCCGCGAACCAGCGCGACCACCGTCTTCCCGTCCGCGCTGTAGATCAACGTCTTGATCATCTCCGCGGGTTCCGTCCCCAGGAACGCGCACACCGCGTCGATACTCCCGACGTTGGGTGTAAACACCTCTTCCACCGCACCAACCGCTTGCGGTTTCGCGGTGTCTTTTGTCGGCGGATCGACCTCCGCCTTCTCGATGTTCGCCGCGTACGTCCCGTCTTCCGTGTGGACGATGATGTCCTCGCCCGTCTCGCAGGGCACCATGAACTCGTGCGAACCCGTGCCGCCGATCTCGCCGCTGTCGGCCTCCACCACCACGTAGGGCACGCCGCACCGCTTGAAGATCCGAACCCACGCGTCGTAGACGTCCTTGTACACCTTGTCCAGCCCGGCCTGGTCGGCGTCGAAGCTGTAGGCGTCCATCATGATGAACTCACGGCTGCGGAGCACGCCGAACCGCGGGCGGAACTCATCCCGGTACTTCGTGTTGATCTGATAGAGGTTGGCGGGCAGTTGCTTGTAGCTTTGCAGCTCGGCGGCGGCGAGGCTCGTCACGACCTCCTCGGCCGTGGGGGCCAGCACGTTCATCCGCCCGTGACGGTCCTGGAATCGCCCGAGCGTTTCGCCGTAGGCCTGGTCGCGCCCGGTCTGCTGCCACATCTCCATCGGCTGGATGACGGGCATGAGGATCTCCTGGGCGCCGGAGCGGTCCATCTCCTGGCGGACAATGGCGATGATCTTCAGCATGCTCCGCCAGCCCAGCAGCAGGTAGGTGTAGGTGCCGCTGGCGACCTTGCGGATGAATCCCGCGCGGATCATCAGGCGGTGGGAGGGGATCTCGGCCTCGGCGGGCACTTCCTTGACGGTCGGTATCAGTAGTTTCGAGTATCGCATGGGCCCGCTTATACCCGCCCGCGCCCTTGTTTTCAAGCCGCCGCCGGGTACACTCATTCGCATGGCGGAAACACGCACATTCATCGACCAGCTCAAGAACGGGCAAACCGTCGACCAGATCTTCCTCGTCCGCGACAAGGACCTTCGCGTCGCGCGGAACGGCAGCAAGTACATCACGTGCACGCTGTGCGACAAGACGGGCACGCTGCGGGGGCAGATGTGGCAGGTGCCCGACTCGTTCTACGAGACCATCCCCGTCGAGGGGTTTCTCCACGTGAAGGGGCGGGCGGAAGATTATAAGGGCATGTTGCAGGTGATTATCGACGCCTGCCGACCCGCCCCCGCCCAGGCCGTGCGGCTGGACGACTTCATCGCGGTCGCCCCGCGCGACGTCGAGGCCATGTGGACCGACGTGCTGGAGATTCTCCGCAAGGTCAAGAACAAGCACCTGCGGCTGCTGATCAAGAAGTTCCTGGAGGACAAGGATCTGGTGGGCGCCTTCAAGCGAGCCCCGGCGGCGTTGGCGATGCACCACGCGTACGTCGGCGGGCTGCTGGAGCACACCCTGAGCCTGATGAACGCCTGCGTGGCGCTGCTGCCCCTGTACCCCAAGCTCAACGCCGACCTGGTGCTGACGGGGGCGTTCCTGCACGACGTGGGCAAGAGCGCCGAGTTGCGGATCGAGACGGCCGCCCAGTACACCGAGCGGGGGCAGTTGGTGGGGCACATCACGATCGCGTCGATCTGGATCGCCGAGAAGGCCGCCCGCGTCGCCGCCGACGGCGAAGAGGTGCCCGCCCGCCTGCTGGACGTGCTCCAGCACCTGGTGCTCTCGCATCACGGGCAGCGGGAGTTCGGCTCGCCCGTGACGCCGGCGACCCCGGAGGCGTACTTCCTGCACTACCTCGACAACCTCGACGCGAAGATGTTCATGACCTTCCGCGACATCGACGCCGACCGCGACCCCAACACCCCGTTCACTCCGTACGTGCGTCAGTTGGAGACGAGTTTGTACAAGTGGACGAACAAGGTGGAATTCGCGTGCGCTCATCCCCGCGCTTCAAGAATTGTGGATTCCCCCTCTCCACCGACAAACACCCCCCGACGGCGTCGGGGGGATTCTTCCCCGATTCCTTCCCCCGCGGAAGTCGATTACTTCTTGGGCCCTTCCGCCGCCGCGAGTTCCTTCTGTACCGCTTCGTTCACTTTGCGGAGCAGGTCGATGTACTCCATCTGCGCCGCCGTGAGTGTCTTGAACTTCTCCGACGCGGCGAGCTTCTGGTTCATCGCCTCCAAGGCGTGCTTGTCCTCGGGCTCGATGGGCTTGGTTTCCTGCTCGAGCTTGCGGATCTTGTCGGCCTGCTGGCGGTAGTCGCGCATGACCTGCTGGAGGTCCTTGTCGGCGTCGACGGCCTGCCGGGCGGCCTGGAGGGCCTTGGTGGCTTTCGACTCGGCGATGGTCTGCCCCAGCCGGCTGGCCAGGCCCAGGATGCGTTCGTCCATGGTCGTAGCTCCCATCCCCGCGGACGCGGGGGTTTTTCCAGGGCCTATTATGTATACGGCGCACCCGATTGCACAAGGGAGTTCGTTGGCGGCGCCGCCGGAGCGGGTATACTCTCGCGGACGTCACCCGGCAAGCCGGGTTGAGGACCGATTCCCCCGCGCACAGGAGCCCCGCGATGAGCGACGACAGCGAACGCAAGCCCGCCCTGCACGACCGGCACATGGAGGCCGGCGCCGTGATGGGCAACGAGGCCGGCTGGGCCGTCCCGATGTCCTTCGCCGGAGTCGCCGCCGAGGTCGCCGCCGTCCGCACCGCCGCCGGCGTGGCGGACATCTCCCACGTCGGGCGGATCCGCATCCGGGGCAACCAGGCCCTGGAAGCTCTGGAGCGGCTGTGCACGGTGGACGTGGCCCACCAGGAAGACTTCACCGCCGCGCGCACCCTGTTGTGCAACGAACAGGGCGGCGTCCTCGACGACGCCTGGCTGATCCGCCTGGCGGACGAATGGCTGCTCACGTGCAGCCCGATCTGCCGGGAGAAGGTGCTCGCCCATATCGCGGTCGTCACCGACGGCATGGACGTGAAGGTCAACGATCAGACGAGCAAGATCATCCACCTGGCGGTCGCGGGCCCGGCGACGCTGGATCGGCTCGCCCCCGTGCTGCCCGAACAGGCCGCCGGGCTGTAACGCCACGGCGTGCGGATGGGCTCGAAGCTCCTGGCCAAGTGGATCGCCCTGCGCGTGGGGTACACGGGCACGTACTGCGTGGAGGTGATGTTGCCGAACATGCTGGCGTGGCAGGCGTGGCGGTTCATCACCCAGAAGGCCGGCGCCAACTGCATGCCGCCGGTGGGCCTGGCCGCCCGGGACGTGCTGCGGATCGAGGCGGCCCTGCCCCGCTACGGTCACGAGATCAACGAAACCATCGACCCCTTCGCCGCCGGGCTGGGCCACCTGCTGGACTTCAACCACGACTTCCTGGGCCGATCGGCCCTGGAGGCCCTCCGCGGCCGCACCCCCTCTCGCCGCCCGGCGGGGCTGATCGGCTCGGCCGAGGGGCCCATCCCCACGCTCGGCTCGGTCGTCGCCGACTCCGCCGGCCGCGAGATCGGCGCCGTCACCAGCGGCACGTTCAGCCCGACCCTCGACCGCGTCATCGCCCTGGCCCACCTCGCCGCCGACACCCCCGCCGACGCGGAGGTCAACGTGCAAACACCCGCCGGGGCGGCCGCGATGAAGGTCACGGCTCTCCCGTTTGTCCGGTGAGGGTCGGGGGTCCGTCGGGCGTGGCGCAGGGGGAACCACGAAGGACACAAAGCACACGAAGAACACAAAGGTAAGGAAAAGAGAATATGATTTCATTTTCTTCTCTTCTCTAGTCTGTTCTTTGTGACCTTTGTGTGCTTCGTGTTCTTCGTGGTTCCCCCGCCGCCCCTGCCTCAGAGGCCTTCTTCTTGACTTGCGCGAGTGGATTCCCGATCATGCTGGTTTCCCAACCCCACAGGTGAATCGATGCTGGAAAAGGTGCAGGCGGACAGGCAGGCCAAGCTCGAGCAGATCCGCGCGCTGGGGGTAGACCCCTACGGCGTGCGGCACGACACGAACGATCCGATCGCGGCGATTCTGGGCCGGTATCAGGACGACGCCCCCCCGGCCCCGGCCGACGCGGCCGGTCGGCTGGTGCTGCTGCGGAACATGGGCAAGCTCGTCTTCGCCCACCTGCGAGACCAGACGGGGCAGATGCAGGTCGCCTTCCGCAAGAACGCCATCGACGAGAAGAGTTGGCAGCTGATCAACCTGCTGGACATGGGCGACCTGATCGCCGTCTCGGGCCCGGTCCAGCGGACCAAGACCGGCGAGATCACCATCTGGGCCGAGCGGATCACCTTCCTGTGCAAAAGCCTCAACCCCATGCCCGAGAAGTTCCACGGGCTCAAGGACGTCGAGACCCGCTACCGCCAGCGGTATCTGGACCTGATGACGAACCCGGAGGTGATGGCGGTGTTTCGCCGGCGGACGGCGATCATCGAGTGCATACGGCGGCAGCTCAACGCGCGGGGGTTCTGCGAGGTCGAGACGCCCGTGTTGCAGGCGATCTACGGCGGGGCGGCGGCCAAGCCGTTCATCACCCACCACAACGCCCTCGACGCCGACCTGTTCCTGCGGATCAGCCCCGAGCTCTACCTGAAGCGGCTGCTCGTGGGCGGCCTGGAACGCGTGTACGAATTCAGCCGCAACTTCCGCAACGAGGGCATCGACACCCGCCACAACCCCGAGTTCACCCTGCTGGAGCTCTACCAGGCCTACGGCGACTACGAGGTGATGATGGAGATCACCGAGGAACTGGTGGCGACGGCGGCGCAGGAGATCGCCGTGCCGGCGCTGCTGGCGGAGGCGGAGGCTTGGACGAAGCGGCTGGCGACGCTGGCAACGTCGGACGATCCGGCCGTCAAGGCGCAGGGCGACAGCGAGGCCGTCGAGGCCGCCCCGGTTCTTCAGGCCGCCGCCCAGTGTCGCGAGGGGCGGATCGTTTTGCCCTACGGGCAGATCCTGATCGACTACACCCGCCCGTGGCGGCGGGCGAAGTACGCCGACCTGTTCGAGCAGCACGCGGGGGTTTCGATGGCGGACATGCCGGGCGTTCGCGCCAAGGCCCGCCAGCTCCACATTGACGAGGCCGGGCGGGACGACGCCGTCGTCATCAACGAGGTGCTCGAGGCCACCGTCGAGCGGCACCTGGTCCAGCCGACGTTCGTGCTGGACTACCCGGCGGCCCTGTGCCCGCTGACCCGCCGCAAGAGCGACGACCCGAACACCGCGCTGAGGTTCGAGTGTTTCATCGCCAACATGGAAGTGGGCAACGCCTACACGGAGTTGAACGACCCGGCGGTCCAGGAGGCCAACTTCCTCCAGCAGGTGCAGGGCGAGGCCAAGGACGAGACGATGCGAGTGATGGACGAGGACTTCGTCACCGCCCTGCGCCACGGCATGCCGCCGGCGGGCGGGCTGGGCATCGGCATTGACCGGATTATCATGCTGTTGTGCAATCGGCAGAGCATTCGGGACGTAGTGTTGTTCCCCCAGTTGCGGAGACAGCAGTGAGGACGGACCCCCAGGTGATTGAGAAGGCAACAGGCAACGGGCAACAGGCAACAGGCGGCGGAGACGGCCAGATCGGCCGGCCGGCGCGTCTTTCCGTTTCCCTCCCCCGCCTGTTGCCCGTTGCCCGTTGCCTGTTGCCTTTCTTGCTGCCTTTCCTGCCGTTTGGGGCTACCCATGTATAAACTGTTCCTATGCCTTCGGTATCTGCGTCGTCGTCTGATCGCGTATTTCGCGATGGCGGCGGTGGGGCTTTGCGTGGCGATGGTGCTGATCGTGATCAGCGTGATGGACGGGTTCGTGAAGAAGGTCGAGCGGGCGGCGAAGGGGTTGTTCAGCGATATTATCGTGATTTCGGGCAGCATGCAGGGGATGGGGATGTACGAGGAATTCGCCGCCCAGTTGAAGAAGGACGTGCCGGAGGTGGACGCCTGCTCGCCTTTCATTTTGACGGGCGGGACGTATTACGTGCCGGAAACGAAGGTGTACCAGACGGTGCAGATCGCGGGGATCGAGCCGGCCAGCCGGGCGCAGGTGAGCGACTTCGCCAAGGGGCTTTGGGCGCAGAACGACGCCGCCCGCCCGACATTCGACCCGCCGGCGAAGTTGCTGACGGATCGCCTGGGGAAGGAGTTCAGGCGGTATCGGGACCTGCTGGCCGAGGAGGAGAAAGACCCGGGCAAGGACAAGGACGTGGCCCTCGGGCTGCGCAACGCCGTGGTCGCCGTGGACAGACGGCTCCAGGCGTGGGAGGGCCTGGAAGGCCCCTACGGCAATCTGCGGGCCGCCGACCGGGCGTACTGGGCGGCCCTGGCGGCGGCCCGGGGTAGACAGACGCCCGAACTCGAGAAGGCCCTCACCCAGCTCGAGACGTTGGCCAAAGAGACCGGGCTCCAGCCCCCCAGCAAGCGGGTGATCGTCGGACTGAACCTGCCGGGGATCTGCTTTCGCACCCGGCAGGGGGAGGCCGTGCGGCGGATGCTGCCGGGCGACCGGATCGTGCTGTCGATCGTGCCGATCGGCAAGAGCGACCTGAGTGCCGGGCTGGTGAGCGACCGGTTCACCGTCATCGACGACTGCGAGACGGGAGTTTCCAACATCGACGCGACGTTCGTCTACGTGCCCTTCGAAATGCTGCAGCGGTTGGTGGGCATGGAGGCCGAGTACGACGCGGACAACCCGGACCGGCTCGCCACGCCGTCGCGGTGCACGGCGATTCACATCAAGGTGAAGGACGCCCTCTCCGACGAGCGGAGCCTGCGGGGGATCCGGGACAAGATCAGCGCCAGTTGGGCGGACTTCCGCGCCCGCAACCCCAAGGCCGACCCCTACGGCAACGTGCACGTGTACACCTGGCGCCAGCAGCAGGACAAGATGGTCAGCCAGATAGAAAACCAGCGGACGCTCACGGTGGTCATGTTCGGCGTGATCTCGCTGGTGGCGATCGTGCTGATCTTCGTGATCTTCTACATGATCGTGCTTCAGAAGACCTGGGACATCGGCGTGCTGCTGTCGATGGGCGCCAGCCGCCCGGGCATCGCGGGGATATTCCTGGCCTATGGCGCCGCCGTCGGGCTGGTCGGGGCCGCGGCGGGCATCGGCCTGGGGTGGCTGTTCGTGCACAACATCAACTCGATCTCCGACTTTATCGCCGACCGGTTCGGCTTCCGCGTCTGGGACCGGGAGTTCTTCATGTTCCGCCAGATTCCCAACGAAGTCGATCCGACGACGGTGGCGTGGATCGCGATCTCGGCGGTTCTGGCCGGTCTGGTCGGGGCGATGATCCCGGCGATTCGGGCCGCCCGCATGCAGCCGGTGGAGGCCCTTCGCTATGAGTGAACCGGCCGTCAAAGCCTGCAACCTGCACAAGAGCTACCACCTGGGCAAGACGACCCTGCACGTGTTGCGCGGGGTGAGCCTGTCCGTGAAGACAGGCGAGTTCCTGGCCATCGTCGGCGCCAGCGGCAGCGGCAAGAGCACGCTGCTCCACCTGGTCGGGCTGCTCGATCGCCCGGACACCGGGCACGTCGAGCTCACCGGGCGCGACACCAGCAAGATGTCGCGCGCGAAGGTCAACGCCGTCCGCTGCCGGGAGGTGGGGTTCATCTTCCAGTTCTACCACCTGCTGGGCGAGTTGAACGTGCTGGAGAACGTGCTCCTGCCCGCCCGAATCGCCACGAGCAGCCTGCACTGGCCCCGGCGCCGGGCGGAGGCCCGCCGGCAGGCGATGGCCCTGCTGGAAGAGCTGGGCCTGGGCGACCGCATCAAGCACACCCCCAGCGAACTGTCCGGCGGGGAACGCCAGCGCGTGGCGATCGCGCGGGCGCTGATGAACTCCCCGGCCGTCCTGCTCGCCGACGAACCCACGGGCAACCTCGACAGCAAAACCGGCAAGCGGATCATGGACGTCCTCCGGCGGTTCAACGAGAAGGGCCAGACCATCCTGATGGTCACGCACGACGCGGGCCTGGCCGCCCAGACCCACCGGACCATTCACCTTCGGGACGGACGACTGGAGTGAAGAAAGTAGCCGGTAGCCCGTAGCCGGTAGCCGGTAACCGGGAGGGATTCCCCCTCTTCCCGGCTACTGGCTACCGGCTACCGGCTACCGTTTCGCCTGGCGGCGAGATAGAACAGATGGAGTTCCCTGTTGACCAAGGTTCCAGACAACAGACAAGTGGTAGGCCTGATCGCCGGGTTCGGGCGGGCGCCGTTCCTGGTGGCCAACGGCGTTCACAAGGCCGGCAAGAGGCTGGTGGTGGCCGGGCTGAGCGGGTCGGCCTCGCCGAGGCTCAAGGGGCTGGCGGACGATTTCGAGTGGGTTTCGATGGTCCGCCTGGGCGGGTGGATGCGCGCCCTGCGGAAGCACGGGGTGAAGGAAGCCGTCATGATCGGCGGAATCCGCAAGCGAATGATGTATTCCCGCTGGCGGTTTCTGCGGTATATTCCCGATGTCCGTACCGCGTGGTTGTGGTACCACCGGATCCGAAAAGACCGGCGTGACAACGCCATCCTGCTGGCTATTACGGACGAGCTTCGGCGGGATGGGATCGAACTGGTTTCCTGCGTGAAATACTGCAAGGAAGAACTCGCCGACGAAGGGCTGATGACGCAGACGCCGATGGACACCGCCCTGGCCGCCGACGCGGAATTCGGCTGGCGGATCGCCCGCGCCAGCGCCGACCTGGACATCGGTCAGGCCATCGCCGTCAAAGACCGCGACATCATCGCCGTCGAGGCTATCGAGGGCACCGACGCCATGATCCGCCGGGCCGGACGGCTGTGCCGCAACGGCGGCTGGACCCTCGTGAAAGTCGCCCGCCCCAAGCAGGACATGCGGTTCGACGTGCCCACGGTAGGCCCCAACACCATCCGCAATCTCGCCGACGCCAAGTGCAGCAGCCTCGTCGTCGAGGCCGGGCGAACCATGATCGTCGACAAACCGACCACCCTGGCCCTGGCCGACAAACTCAAGATCGCCGTCGTGGGCAAACGCGCCGACGCGACGGCGGAATAAGACCCCCTTCTCGCTCAGTGAGCCGCCTGCGGATCCCGCACTTGTTGCAGGCAGGCCGCCAGTACGATGTGACGCAGCCGGTGCAGGGAAACCGACGCGAGGAACTCCTCCGTGAAGTCCAGCGGGAACCCGCACGGTACGGCGTGAAGGCGGTCGATGAGGTCCTTTCGGCCCATCGCGGCCAGGTCCGTCACGAGTTTTTCGATTTCCGTCTGCGACATCGTGCCACCAATCCTCTTTCACCTTCTCCGTCGACCCCAAGCGATAGGTGCATCGGCCATTTGCGTCGCGAGGTTTTGTTGAGGGGCATTTTTTCCCGATCGCGGCAGGAGAATTGCCCAACTTGCCCATTGTGCAGAAGGTGTGGATAAGTGCACAATTCCCCCTGCAACGGGCAAGAAGACAATGCATTACGCCGAAAACGCATCCTGTGCCGTCCCTGTGAGTATCGCCCCCGCCTGGCGGGCGATGTGCGTCCCATGGCCATAACCACCGACGCGTTCGATTTCCCGCTCGATGAGGCACTTATCGCCCAGCAGCCCCTGGCCGACCGCGCCGCCTCGCGCCTCATGCGCCTCGATCGCGCCACCGCCGCCGTGTCCCACCACCGCTTCGCCGAGCTGCCCGAACTCCTTCGGCCGGGCGATCTGCTGGTCGTCAACGACACCCGCGTCGTGCCGGCCCGGTTCTTCTGCCGCCGCCCGACCGGCGGGAAGATCGAGGGCCTGTTCCTCCGCCAGGACGACCAGGGGCAATGGCTGGCGATGCTCAAGAACGCCGCCCGCTGCAAGGTCGGCGAAGTGCTCACCCTCCAGGGCCCGGCCACCGTCACTCTGCAACTGGTGGCGAACACCGGCGCGGGCGAGTGGGTGTTGGCCCCCACTCCGCCCGGCCCGGCCCGGCCCGTGCTCGAGGCCGCCGGCATTACCCCCCTGCCGCCCTACATCCACAGGCCCGGTCCGAACGACTCGAGCGACAAGGACCGCTACCAGACCGTCTACGCCACCCGCCCCGGCGCCGTCGCCGCCCCGACGGCCGGGCTGCACTTTACCCCTGACTTGCTTGCCCGCCTGGAGGCCCGCGGCATCGGCTCCGCCCGCGTGACGCTGCACGTGGGGCTGGGCACGTTCCAGCCCGTCTCCGCGTCGCGCCCCGAAGAGCACCGCATGCACGAGGAGTGGTACGAGCTGTCCCCGGCGGCGGCCGACGCCCTCAACGCCGCCAAGGCCTCCGGTCGCCGACTCGTCGCCGTCGGCACCACGAGCGTCCGCGTGTTGGAAACCCTCGCCCGCCGTCCCGGCCGTTCCGCCGGCGACCCCCTCTTCGCCCCCGCCAGCGGCTGGACGAGCATCTTCCTCTACCCCCCCGCCCGCTTCCTCGCCGTCGACGCCCTGATCACCAACTTCCATCTGCCCCGCAGCACCCTCCTCATGCTCGTGGCGGCCTTCTGCTCCCCCGCCTCCACCGCCGGCATCGCCACCATCCACTCCGCCTACCGCGAAGCCGTCGAGCGGCAATATCGCTTCTTCTCCTACGGGGATGCGATGCTCATCGAGTGAACTGGACTCCGGGACGGGCGCGAGGGGATAATGGAGGGTTGATCGGCACGGCGCGGAGAAAGACTATGAAACACGTTGCCAGAGGCCTGAGGGACACACCCGGCTTGCCCATGGCCATCGGTATTGCAGCGGCTCTGCTTTGGGCGGTCGGGGGTTGCTCGACGGCCGGACAGGGCACGGTGGCGGGGCCTCTGGACGCGTTGGTGTTCCCGGCGTCGGAACTGCCCAGGGACGTGCGGCTGGCGCCGTGGAGGGGGTCCGACAAGATTCCCCAGATGACCGCCAACCCGTTCTGGAGCACGGACAGGAAAGTCCTGGCCGACTTTGAGGACGGCAAAGTCGCCAAGAAAGGCAGCATCACCGAGATCCTGATAGCGATCTACTGGTCGGGTGAATCTGCCGCTCCCGTCGAGATCGCCCTGATGGCCACGCGGTATAACAACCCCGCGGTGGCGGCCGCCGTGGCGCGGGCCCTGCAGGCCGAACTGGACCACCGCGCCAAGACCGATCCGCGTTCGGCCGGGGCGGTCATGCGCCGGGGAACGCTGGTGTGCTTCCTTTCGCCCACGTCCGTCGCCGACCGCGAAACCTGGTCTGCCATGCGCCGTCTGCTGGAGGAGCGGCTGGAGAAGCTGTCGCGACCGGCCCAGGGAAGTCCCGGCCCGTGAAGGCTAGCCCGGCGTCGGGGCGTCGCCGCTCAGCAGTTGGTTCATGACGGCGATCATGTGGCCCGGGTCGAGGCCGGCCTGGAGGAGTTGCTCGTCGCGCCCGGCGTGGGGGATGAAGCGGTCGGGCAGGGCCAGTTGACGAACGCGGGCGGCCGACAGGCCCAGGGAAGCCGCCAGCTCGAGCACGGCGGAGCCGAACCCCCCGATGGCGGCGTGGTCTTCGCAGAGGACCATCGGTTGGCCGGCGGCGAGGAGGCGGCCGATCAGGTCGGCGTCCAGGGGTTTGGCGAAGCGGGCGTTGACGACGGCGATCTTTCGCCCGCTGGCGGCCTCGACGGCGGCGGCGGCCTCCAGGGCCGGGGCGACCGTCACGCCGTAGCACAGGAACGCTCCGTCGGCCCCGTCGCGGACGATCCGCGCTCGCCCGGGCTGGAAGGGCGGGCACTCGCCCGGCAGGTCGTCGCCGACGGCGTCTCGCGGGTATCGGATGGCCGAGGGCGTATCGAGCGTCATCGCCAGGGCCAGGGCCTCGCGCAGCTCGGGGGCGTCGGCGGGGGCCATCAGGACCATGCCCGGCATGGGGCGGAGGTAGGCGATGTCCATGAAGCCCTGGTGACAGGCCCCGTCGGAGCCGACCAGGCCTGCGCGGTCGATGGCGAAAACCACGGGCAGGTTCTGGAGGGCGACTTCCTCGAAGATCTGATCGATCGCCCGCTGGAGGAAGGTGGAGTAGATCGCCACCACGGGCCTGAGCCCGGCCTTGGCCATCCCGCCCGCGGCGGCGACCGCGTGCGATTCGCTGATGCCCACGTCCAGGCAGCGGTCGGGGAATTCGCGGCGGAACTCGGCCAGGCCCGTGCCGTCGGGCATGGCGGCCGTCAGGGCGATCAGGGCGGGGTTGGCCCGCCCCTGGGCGATCAGCTCGCGGGCGAAGATCTCCGTCCAGCTCGGGTGCCCCTTCTCGGGGAAGACCGTCTCGTTGCCGTTGACGTGATACGCCGACGGGCTGTGGAAGCGGCAGGGGTCGTCCACCGCGTACTGGCGCCCGCGCCCCTTCTGCGTGTGCACGTGCAGCAGCACGGGGCGGTCGAACTCCGCCAACCGCCGCAGGCTGCGGAGCAGCGCGTGAATGTTGTGACCGTCGATGGGCCCGTAGTACTCCAGCCCGAGGGCGTCGAAAACCTGCCCGCCGTGGATGGTGGTCTTGAGCCCCGTCTTGAAGTCGCGGATGCGTTCGGTGAGCTCCCCGCCGCCGGGCATCCGCTTGAGGAAGCCCTCGGTGGCGTGCTTGGCGTCCACGTAGGCGTGCATCGTGCGGAGGCGGTCGAGCCACTGGGCGATCGCCCCGCGCGTGCGGTCGATGGCCATCGAGTTGTCGTTCAGCACGATCAGAAACTGGCGATTCAGCAGCGAGAGGTTGTTGATGCCCTCCAGGGCCAGCCCATTGACGATGCTGGCGTCGCCGACGACGGCGACGACCTTTCGATGCCCGCCGGCGAACTGATCGGCCCAGGCCAGCCCCATGCCCGTGGAGACGGCCGCCCCCGCGTGCCCGGTAGCAAAGAGGTCGTAGGGGCTCTCGCCCGGGGCGAGGAACCCGCTGATCCCCCCTGACTGCCGCAACGTGCCGAACTGCGCCATCCGCCCGGTGATGATCTTGTGGGCGTAGCACTGGTGGCCGACGTCCCACAGCAGGGCGTCGTGGGAGAAGTCGAAGACGGTATGCAGGGCGATCGTCAGTTCCGCCACGCCGAGGTTGCTGGCCAGGTGCCCGCCGCGGCAGCTCACCGTCGACTCGATCTGGGCGCGGATCTCCTCGGCCAACTGCGCGAGGTCCTTCTCCGAAAGCCCTCGGAGCTGCTCCGGGCCGGTGATGCGCTCCAGAAGTCCGCCGCTGGCCATGTCGTTACCGCCGCTTGGTTCCACGAAACGTTATGCCCTTCGCCTTCCCAGCAGTTTCGCCAGGGAGACCAGAGGCTGGCCCGGCGGGCCGAACGCGCCGGCCAGGGCCACCGCCTGATCGGTCAACTGCCCCGCCAGGGCCATCGCGCCCTCCAGGCCCAGGGCCGCCACCACGGTTCGTTTGCCGGCCTGGGCGTCCTTGCCGGGCGTCTTGCCCAGGTCGGCCGCCGCTCCGGTCACGTCCAGCACGTCGTCGACGACCTGGAAGGCCAGCCCGATCGCCCGGGCGTATTCGCCCAGGGCCTCGACCTGGGTCTGGCTCCCGCCCCCGGCGATCGCGCCCATCCGGGCCGACGCGCGAAGCAACGCCGCCGTCTTGTGCAAGTGAATGTACCGAAAGTCGGCCGTGTCTGCCGGCACGGCGCACAACCCCATGTCGGCGACCTGGCCCGTGACCATGCCGGCGGCGCCGGCCCCTCGGGCCAACTCGGCCACCAGGGCCCCGGCCCGTGGGTCTTGGGCCTCGCCCAGCACGCCGAAGGCCCGGGTGAGAATTGCGTCGCTGGCGAGAATCGCCATCGCCTCGCCGAACTTCACGTGCGCCGTCGGCCGCCCGCGACGAAGATCGTCGTCGTCCATCGCCGGCAGGTCGTCGTGCACGAGGCTGTAGGCGTGAACCATTTCCACCGCCGCCGCCGCCCGACCGACCAGTTCGCCCGCCGCATCCCCGACGGCCCCCGCGGCCAGGTACACGATCGCCGGCCGCAGCCGTTTGCCCCCGCCCAGCGCGCAGTACCGCATGGCCTCGGCCAGGGGCGCGGGGGCCTCGGGCTCGACGAGCCATCGCTCCAGTTCCGCCTGCGCCCGAACGGCGTGCGGGGCCAGGAAGTCGTTCAAGCTCTGTTTCGTCGACGTCTCCATCATCTCCTCGTGCCGACCATCCCGGCCGGTCAACGCCGGGCCGCCATTATATTGTTCGTTCGCCCCCGGCAACAGGTTGGCGTGAGATTCCCTCGCCCTGTCGGCCCGTTGAAGTTCTCGCGGCCGCCCCGGCCGGACGATATGATGAGCCTCGATGGCGAGAACACCATGAACTCAGAATCTGCCCGGGATCGCATGCTTCTGCGTCGGCTTCGCTGGTGGACCGCCCTGTTCATTGTCGGCCTGGTCCTCAGCGGCGCCACCGCCATACCCCTGGAGACCGAGCTGAACTGGCTGACCCCTCTGCTCGGAGACCATCCCGACACGATCCCGGCCCGCTGGCTGACGAGGGTGCAGGCCGCCCTGCACGAGACCAACGTGCGATATCCCTTCATCGCCTACGGGTCGGACTGGCTGGCCTTCGGGCATTTCGTGATCGCCCTGGCCTTCCTCTGGGCGTGGCGCGACCCGGTGGGCCATCGCTGGCTCTTCGACTTCGGCCTGCTGGCCTGCGCCCTCGTCATTCCCTACGCCCTGTTCATAGGCGCCCTCCGCGGAATCCCCTTCTGGTGGCGGCTGATCGACTGCTCCTTCGGCCTGGCCGGCTCGCTGCCCCTCTACCTCTGCCGTCGCTACGCCGCCCAACTCGCCCGCGCCGCCGGCAATTCTACTTCTCCACCGGGAATGCCAGGGTGACGACGCACTTGGGCAGAAAAAGGGGACAGGCTACTTTTTTGGGGGACCGGACTCGGGGGAGGGCTCTTTACGCGGGCGGCCACGAGGACGGAGTGTGGATTCGAGGCCCAAGGCCGTGGCGATGCGGCGAACCCAGCGGTCGGAACCCAAGGGCGTCCCTCGTTGCACGCTACGGCGAACGCCCGCCAGTTCGGCCTCGCTCTGGGGACGGTTGACCCACGCCAGCCAGTCGTCGGGGCGGGCCAGCCAGGCCGGGTCGACCCACTCGGGCCGGCAGGTCGGCTCGTGCCACCAGCGGAGCGACGAGAAGGGCCAGGCCTGCGCCCGGGCCACCTGATTGGCCCGGAGCGGATTGCGTTCCACGTAGCGGAGCACCGTCAGGACGGGGTCGCCGATCTCGACGGCGCCAGCGGCCCGCTCGGACGCCGTCGGTTCACGCCGCTGCACCGGAAACGACTTGAACCGCCCTTGCCACACGTGCCCGCTCGTGCCGTATCGACGGTGGTATCGTCGCACGTGCGAGGTCATCAGCCACTGCATCCACCGGGCCAGGTCGCCATCGTGCCCCGGCCAGAGCACCAGGTGGAAATGGTTGGGCATCAGGCAGCAGCCCAGCACTCTCACATTCACGCGGCTGCAGGCCTCGCCCAGCAGTTCCACGAACGCGGCGTAGTCCTGCTCGTCGTGAAAGACTCTCATCCGCCCGTTGCCGCGGTTCAGCACGTGGCAGCACAGCCCGCCCGTCGACGCTCGTCCCATTCTCGGCATGGGGACAATCTTACCCCACCCCCTCACAACGTCAACCCCCCGCCCCCAAAAAAGTAGCCTGTCCCCTTTTCCCGACACAAGGGTCGGACGGGTATAATCGCGGTGTGAATGCACATCGAGACGTCAAGACAAAAAGGGGACAGGCTACTTTTCTCGCTTTTCAAAAAAGTAGCCTGTCCCCTTTTTCTCTCTAGGGGGGGGCGAATTCACATCCGAAGCGCAACAGGGCGTTGATGGAACGCCTCGGCTGGGGTCCGGTAGTTGAGGCACTTACGCGGACGGTTGTTTAGTTCCCAAGTGTACCGG
>JAPLNA010000037.1 GCA_026693065.1 Planctomycetota bacterium | reverse complement strand
GGGTACACGTACACGCTGGAGGAGGTCGGTCGGATCTTCAAGGTGACGCGCGAGCGGGTCCGCCAGGTGGAGGCCAAGGCCATCCGCAAGCTCCAGCACCCGGTGCGTGCGAGGAAGCTCGAAGGGTTCCTGGACCGGACGTCGCAGTCGCAGGAGAACTGACGCGCGGGCGGGGGCGGGGGAAAACCGACGTTTTCAGGTGAATCCGGTAGGCGATGCTAAAGTCGCCTATCCCCCTTGTCGATAGCTTCCCTGTCAGCGGAGGTTTGGGTCGCCGCGGACGCATGAAGGGTCGGGGTGCAAGAGGATATGTGACCACCAACGTCACAACAGTGCTCATTGTCGACGATGAGCCGGGCATTTGCCACATGCTGGCCGAGGCCATGGCGAGCCTGGGGCTTCGTCCACAGACAGCCCTTTCGGGCGGGGACGCCCTGACCATTCTGGCTCGCGAGCCGGTGGGGGTTGTGGTAACCGACCTGAACATGCCGGGCCTGCACGGGCTGGAGTTGCTGGCCGCGGTCCGCCGGGGGCATCCGCGGTGCCGTGTCATTCTCATGACGGGGGTACAAGACTCGGGCTGGTTGGCGCGGGCGTTGGAGTTGGGGGCGCACGACTATTTCATCAAGCCGCTGGACGTGTTTCAGGTGGCCCAGGCGGCGATCGCGGCTGGGCAGAATGCCCCCGGGCCCCTGCCCCTTCGCGCCGCTCGGGCCCTGGTGGATCGGACGCAGGTCCGCCAGGTGGCCCTGGAGAGCACCCGCGCCCTGGCCCGCGCCGTCGAGGCCAAGGACCCCTACACCCGCCGCCACAGCGAGCAGGTGGCTCACTACGCGGTGCACCTGGCCCGGCACCTGGGCCTGCCGGCCGGGGAGGTGGAGCTGGTCCGCGTGGCGGCCCTCCTGCACGACATCGGCAAGATCGGCGTGCCCGACAGCGTGCTGATCAAGCCGGGGCCCTTGACCGTGGAGGAATTCGCCCTGATACGCCAGCACCCGGCCCAGGGGGCGGAGATTCTCCGCCACATTTCCGTTTTCGCCGACGAGGCCCTGCTCGTGCGGGGGCACCACGAGGCCTGGTCGGGCGAGGGATACCCCGACGGTCTGGTTGGCGAGAGCATTCCCTTGGGCGCCCGGATCATCAACGTCGCCGACTCCGTCGACGCCATGCTCATGCAGCGAACGTACAAGGTCCCCTACTCGGTGGAGTTCGTCCGGGGGGAACTGACCCGGTCGGCGGGGGAGCAGTTCGACCCGAAGATCGTTCAGGCGGCCTTGGAGTGGTTCGAGGCGTTCCCCGAGAAGATCATTCAGCCGCCCGCCCTCTGCCCCACCGCCTGAGCCCGCCGGCCCCTACCGGACCGAGGCGATCTCCGCGGCCAGCAGCAACCGCATCTTGTCCAGCGCGCCCTTCTGCAGCCTTCGCACGCGGCTGTGGGTGAGCCCCATCATCGCCCCGACGTCGGAGAGGCTCCGGCGAAGCCCCTCGCCGTCGAGCCCGAACCGCTCGATCACGACGGTTCGCTCCACGCCGGTCAGGCCCGACCGTTCCGAGTGCAGGGCCTCGCGGACGCTGTCGATGGTCTCCTGACGCCGGCGGCGCAGGCGGCGGTCTTCCGGCTCGGGCAGTTCGCCGATGGACCCCAGGTCCACCGTGCCGGGACGATGGTGCCGACGGACAGTGGCGGCCAGGCGATGAAAGCTCTTGACCACGCAACGGAACGCGTAGGTCGAGAAGCGGAACCCGCGGGAGACGTCGGAGCGGCCATCGAGACGACCAGGGGAAGATTGGCCTGGGCGATCTGCCCCTGGGCGGCGACGGCACGGCGGTGCCAGGCCGCCATCTCCCGCGCCCGGGTCAGCGCATCGCCGATCCCCCCCCGCACCTGGGCCAGGCGATAGCGGGCGTAGTGGAAGCGGCGGAAGAGCAGGCCCTCCTGCCGCGGCGAGAGTCCGGCCTCCCCTGTCGGCCTCCCCGCCAGGGCCCACTGGGCGGCCGGACCGAACAGGATCTCTTCGCACCCTTCCGAACAACGGATCGTTCACGAATCGGACCTTGACGGGGATGCGGCCAATGGCGGCGGCGTCTTCGGGGGTCAGCAGGTGCATGACAGGCCCGAGGCCCCATGACGGTCGGCCGTCTCCGGCCCCGTCTGCCTCACAGCGAACTCCAGCGGCTGTTTCCCGGTCGAACGCTATCATTATCTGCCTCACTGGCCAGAGTGCAACCTATTCGTATCCGTGCAATAGACGTGCCGGGAACAGTCAATCCGCAACGCAATGCGTAATACACTCATAGGCAATATGTTGCGAACGAATATACCAAGGGCCCGAAGACCAACGTGTATCACGCAACGAGGGCAAATGAGACACTGACCCGCCCCAATGAGGCAAACACCCTAATGCAACCCTACGATAATCGGCCTAGCGTCCGATAAGAAACGGAGTTACGGGCCCGAAGCACCCGGTTGGCAATGTCTCATTAACACGAAATGATACAGTTCGGCATGTGAGACAACCAAGGCGCGCCCGGCCGTGGCTATTCGTCCGATTCCTCGTCCTTCTCGACCGCCTCGTCGTCCGGAAGGGCCGTCAGCTCCGGCAGGAGCGGGGGCATGTCGGAGGCGTCCGGGCCCTTGTCGGCCTGGAAGGGCAGGGCCGTGGCCTGGGGGACTTCCTCTTCGGCCACCACGCGGGCGACGGCGACGAGTTTGTGCCCGGGCTTGAGGGCCATCAGCCGAACGCCCTGGGTCGCCCGACCGATGGTCCGCAGCTCGCTCACCCCGGTGCGGACGATCATCCCGCCGTCGGTAATGAGCATCAGCTCGTCGGCGTCTCGCATGGTCTTCATGGCCACCACCTTGCCGTTGCGGTCGGTGGTGCGGATGTTGATGATGCCCGATCCGCCGCGGCTCTGGACGCGGTACTCGTCAAAGCTGGTCCGCTTGCCGTACCCGTTCTCGCAGACGGTCAGGACGGCCGCCATCGGGTCGACGACGGCCATCTCGACCACCGCGTCGCCCTCGCGGAGGCGGATGCCTCGCACGCCGGCGGCGGTTCGCCCCATGGGTCGGACGTCGGCCTCGGGGAAGCGGATGGCCTGCCCGTCGCGTGTGCCCAGGATGATCTCATCGGACCCGCGGGTCAGAGCCACGCCGATGACCCCGTCGCCCTCGTCCAGCCCGGTGGCCTGGATGCCGCCGCGGCGGGGGTTGGCGTAGGCCTGGAGCTCGGTCTTCTTGATCTGCCCGTTCCGGGTGGCCGTCACGAGGAATCGCTCGTCGAACTCGCGAACGGCCAGCACCGCGCAGATCTTCTCGTCGGGCTTCATTTCCAGCAGGTTGACGATCGCCCGCCCCTTGGACTGCCGGGCCATCGAGGGCACGTCGTAGACTTTCAGCCAGTGCATCCGTCCGTTGTTGAGGAAGACCAGCAGGTAGTCGTGGGTGGAGGCGATGAACAGGTGTTCGGTGAAGTCGGCCTCGCGGGGGGCGTCGCCGATGACGCCCTTGCCCCCGCGCCCCTGACGGCGGTAGGTCGTCAGCGGGGTGCGTTTGATGTACCCGTCGTGCGAGAGGGTCACGACGACGTCTTCCTCGGCGATGAGGTCCTCGATCTCGAATTCGCCCACGTCGCCGACGATCTGGGTGCGGCGGGGCTCCCCGTACCGCTCCTTCATCTCGTCGATGTCGGTCCGGATGATGTCCATCAGCAGCACGTCCTGCGTCAGGATCGCTTCGTAGCCCTCGATCTCCTCGACGATCTCGACGTAGCTGCGGGCGAGTTTTTCGATCTCCAGCCCGGTCAGGCGCTGGAGCTGCATGGCCAGGATGGCGTCGGCCTGCACGCCGGTGAGGTGCTGATCTTCCGAGCCGGCCTTGGCGACGAACTTGCCGGGCAGCAGCTTGCGGACCGTCGCCGACTCGGTCAGCCGCAGCGGGTGCGCCACCAGCCGTTCCCGCGCGATCGGAACGTCGGCGGACTTCTTGATGATCTCGATGATCCGGTCGATATCCGCCACGGCCAGGATCAGCCCCTCGAGGATATGCGCCCGCTGGCGGGCTCGCCGGAGCAGGAACATCGTCCGCCGGCGGATGACGTCCTTGCGATGCTCCAGGAAGTAGAACAGCAGGTCTCGCAGCGACAGCGTCCGCGGGGCGCGGTTGACCAGCGCGATGTTGATGATGCTGAACGTCGACTGGAGCGGGGTGTATTCGTAGAGTTGGTTGATGACGACTTCCGGCTCGGAGCCCTTGCGCAGGTCGATGACGATCCGC
>JAPLNA010000036.1 GCA_026693065.1 Planctomycetota bacterium | reverse complement strand
GGGGCTCTCGGGAGCCTCGGGGGCGATGGTGAATTCCAGCCAGGCTTTGCCGGGGAGTTTCATTTCGGCCCGGAGGAGCAGCCGGGCGTCGGGGCGGAGGTCTTCGACCCGCCAGAAACCGACGACGTCGTTGATCTCGAGGGCCGAGGACCGCCGGCGGCCGCGGGCGTCGCCCACGCCCAGCAGGAGGCGGTCGATGGCGCCGCGGAGCCGCCAGAGCCAGTTGTTGTGGAACCACCCGTGCCGCCCGCCGATGCGGCAGACGGCGTGGAAGATCGAGGCTGGGCTTTTGGCGGTGACGAGTCGGCGGGTGGCGAGGTATCGGGGCGGGCGAGGCACGTCGCGGAGTTTGACGGCCAGTTCGTGGGCCGGCGGGTAGGCGTCCGACCAGCGGGTGCTGACCTGGTCCTGGTCTTCGCGGCTCATGGCTCGGACGACGGCCTGTCGGTAGGAGAGGGGTCGGAAGGGGATAAGGCTTCGGATGTCCTGGTGCCCGCAGACGACCTCGCTGGCGAGGCCCTCCATGAGGCACAGGGTGATGGCGGCGGGGACGGGGGTGACCAGACTGGCGACGTACCCGAACAGGGCCACGTTGCCCACGGGCAGGTAGAGGTAGAGGCGTTTTCGGCCCAGGAGGTCGGCCATGACGCGGAGCATGTGCTCGTAGGAGAGGATGTCGGGCCCGCCGATGTCGTACTCGTTTCCGGCGGTTTCGGGGGTTTCGAGGGCGCCGACGAGGTACTTGACGACGTCGCGGATGGCGATGGGCTGGCACTTGTTCCGGGCCCATCGGGGCACGGGGACGAGGAAGAGCTGGCGGGCCAGGTGGGCGATGATCTCGTAGCTGGCGCTGCCCGAGCCGATGATGACGGCGGCGCGGAGAACGGTGACGGCGGCATGCCCGCCGGCCAGGGCGTGGGCGACCTTCATGCGGCTGTGCAGATGGGCCGACAGAGCCCCGCGGGCGTCGCCCAGCCCGCCCAGGTATATGATACGAGCGACGCCGGCGGCGTCGGCGGCGTGGCGGAAGTTGTCGGCGGCGTGGAGGTCGGCGGCCCCGAAGTGGGACGGGCCCAGCAGGAGCGAGTGGATGAGGTAGTAGGCGGTGTGGACGCCGGTGAGGGCTCGCTCGAGGTCGCCCGGCTGCAGGGCGTCGGCGACGACGATGTCCGCCCCGGGCCAGCGAGCGGCGTACTCGGGGGAGGCCGCCCGAACCATCGCCCGCACGCGATAGCCCCGGGCGAGCAGTTCGGGCACGAGCCGCCCGCCGATGTACCCCGAGGCCCCGGTGACCAGGACGGTGCCGATCTGAGGCCTGGGGGCGGAGGGAAGGTCGTGGCAGAAGAGGCTTTCGTCGAGGTAATCCGGCAGCGGGGAGTCGGAATGGACGGGGATCTCGGACATTTTTTTGTGCTCGCGGGCGGATTTCCGTGGGCGTTCCGGGGCCGACTCGATTGTAACCTTTCGTCGCCGCTGACATTCGACAAAACCGATCAAATTACTGGAGGGGATTCGGAAACCCCCTTGCATCGGCCGGAGGCGTTCGCTATCATCTCCGCTTCCTGTCGCCCGGCTGGCCGGTGCGGGGTGAGTGCCCCGTCTGCCCGGACGGCGCCAGTGATGAAGCCGAGGACTATGGCCGGTTATTTCGCCAATCTGTCGCACGCGATTACCTCTATCGTGGCGGGCATGCGCATCACGCTGCGGTACATGGGCAAGAAAACCGTCACGCTGCAATACCCCGACGCGATGGTCCCCCTGGCCCCCCGCTACCGCGGATTCCACGAATACGAAGTCGAACGCTGTATCGTCTGCCAGTCCTGCGTTCGGGCCTGCCCGGTCAGTTGCATCACCCTGGAGGCCGAGGGCAAAGGCAAGGCCGCCCTGGTCAAGAAGTACTCCATCGACTACGGCCGGTGCATCTTCTGCGGACTGTGCGTGGAGCCCTGCCCCACCAATTTCCTTCACATGGGCAAGATCCACGACCTGTCGGGGTTCAGCCGGGGCGAGGCGGTGGTGGACTTCACCGCGCTGGCCCGCCAGGGCCGGCGGACGCCCGAGCCTCGGTGGATCATCAAGGCCCGGAGCAAGGGGGCCAAGGCGCCCGAGTGGATCCGGATCGTGGAGGAGCACTACCGGGCGGGGCAACCTATTAAGTGGGACACGGTCGGAACCATCGACGCCAAGAACAGGCCCACGCCGAGCCTGTCGTGGGCGGAACGGACGTGAGAAAAGGAACGCACGCGGAGCAACCGTGACAGACGTACTAGGCATCGTGATGTTCGTGGTAGGCGGAGTGCTGTTCGTCCTGGTCAGCCTGACCGTGGGGCGGCTCTTCCGTCCTCGCCGCCCGGGGCAACTCAAGGGCGAGATCTACGAATGCGGCGAGCCGACGGTCGGCAAGGGTCAGGTGCAGTTCGACCTGCGGTTCTACGTGGTGGCCATGCTGTTCGTGATCTTCGACGTGGAAATCGCCCTTCTGTACCCGTGGGCGCAGGTGTTTCGGCAGTTTCCCAAGGCGGCCTTCTGGGACCTGGCGTTCTTCGTCGGGCTGCTCCTGGTGGGCTACGCCTTCGCCTGGCGGTACGGATACCTCGACTGGACACGCCCCCGCGCCGGCGGCCAGGCCGACGACGACGCCCAGACCCCCGAGCAGGAACGGTAACGGACATGGGTTGGATCGAAGAGAGATTTGAAGAGAACCTGATCATCACCAGCCTGGACCTGGCGGTGAACTGGGCGCGTCAGAGCTCGCTGTGGCCGATGACGTTCGGGCTGGCGTGCTGCGCGATCGAGATGATGGCCGCCGGCGCCAGCCGCTTCGGCCTGGACCGCTTCGGGGCCGGGGCGTTTCGCGCCACCCCCCGCCAGGCCGACGTGATGATCGTCGCCGGCACGGTCACGTGCAAGATGGCCACCCGCATCCGGCGGCTGTACGAGCAGATGCCCGAGCCGCGGTACGTGATCGCGATGGGCGCCTGCACGATCGCCGGGGGCCCCTACGCCAAGTACGGCTACAACGTGGTCAAGGGGGTGGACCTGATCATCCCGGTGGACGTGTACGTCCCCGGCTGCCCCCCGCGCCCGGAGGCCCTGCTCGAGGGGCTCATGCGGCTGCAGGACCTCGTCAAGGCCAAGACCTTCGCCAAACAGCCCGCCACGGAGAGCCACCCCGCATGAACGCCCCGGAGATCATCGCGGCCCTGACGGAGCAGTTCGGCGCGGGCGTTGTTTCCAGCGAGGCCGGCGGCACGCATCCGCACGCCGTGATCGCCCCGGAAGCCTGGCCCCCCGTCGCTGTGTACCTGCGTGACGAGCCCGGTCTGAAGTTCGACTTCCTCCGGGCTGTCAGCGGCGTCGATTACCCCGCCGAAAACAAACTCGTCAGCGTGTACGACCTGATCAGCACGGTCCACCGTCACACGTTCGCGGTGAAGGTGGCCGCCCCGCGGGAGAACCCGCACACGCCGTCGGTGTCGGCCGTTTGGCCCACCGCGGACTGGCACGAACGCGAAGCCTTCGACCTGCTGGGCATCGTCTACGACGGGCATCCCGAGCTCCGCCGCATCCTCCTGCCGGAGGACTGGCAGGGGCACCCGTTGCGGAAGGACTACGCCTGGCCCAAGGACTACAACGGAATTCCATGCGCGAGCCTGGTGAATCCATAACGACGCCGGGGATGATCATCCCCGACCCGGTGAACGTCGACGCCCTCCGCGAGGGTGCCGGCGAGTTGCGCACCGAGGAAATGATCATCAACATGGGCCCGCAGCACCCGGCCACCCACGGCGTGCTCCGCGTGATCCTTCGGACCGACGGCGAGCTGATCCTCGACGCGATCCCGGACATCGGCTACCTGCACCGCTGCGCCGAGAAGATCGGCGAGAACGTGCCCTACACGCAATTCGTGCCCTACACCGACCGCATGGACTACCTGGCGGCGATGAACAACAACATCGCCTACTGCCTGGCGGTGGAGAAACTCGCCGGCATCGAGGCCCCGCCGCGGGCGCAGTACATCCGCGTGATCGTGGCCGAGATGAACCGCATCGCCAGCCACCTGGTCGCCTGGGGCACGTACGGGCTGGACCTGGGGGCGTTCACCCCCTTCCTGTACGCCTTCCGCGAGCGCGAGCTGATCCTGGACCTGTTCGAGGCCCTGTGCGGGGCCAGGCTGACGTACAGCTACATGGCCATCGGCGGCGTCCGCTTCGACGCCACCGCCGCCTGGTGCGACAAGGTCCGCGAGTTCCTGGACTACTTCGAGCCCAAGATCGCCGAGTACAACGAGCTGCTGAGCTTCAACCAGATCTTCATCAAGCGGACGGCCAACGTCGGCGTGATCCCGCCCGACCGGGCGATCGCGTACGGCCTGAGCGGGCCCGTGCTTCGCGGCAGCGGCGTCAAGTGGGACCTCCGCAAGGACACCCCCGACCTGGTCTACGACAAGATGGACTTCGACGTCTGCGTCGGCGACGGGCGGATGGGCAAGGTCGGCGACTGCTGGGACCGCTACTTCGTCCGTGTGCTGGAGATGGTCCAGTCGGCCCGGATCATCCGCCAGGCCCTGGCCCAGCTCCCCGCCGGCGAGTGCCGCGCCAAGGTCAGCCGGGCCTTCAAGCCCCCCGTCGGCGAGGTCTACTACGAGATCGAAAACCCCCGCGGGCAGTTGGGCTTCTATATCGTTTCCGACGGGCAGGCCGTGCCCTACCGCCTGAAGGCCCGGGGCCCGAGCTTCTGTAACGTGTCGATCCTTCGCGAGATCGCCCGGGACTGCCTCCTGGGCGACATTCCCGCGATCGTCGGTTCCATCGACGTGGTCATGGGCGAGGTGGACCGCTAATGCCAGAAACCGTCGACTTCATTCCGTTCGTCAACTGGCCCACCTGGCTCGAAGGCCTGATCGTGATGGCCGTCGTGTACTTCGCCTTCGTGAGCGTGCTGGCGATGTTCTTCATCTGGTGGGAGCGGAAGGTGTCGGCCCACATGCAGAGCCGGCTGGGCCCGATGCGAACGGGGCTCTGGCACGGGTGGGCGCAGTCGCCCGCCGACGGGCTCAAGCTCCTGGGCAAGGAAGACCTCCTCCCCGACGACGCCGACAAGCCGCTCTTCCGCCTGGCGGCGTACCTGGCGTTCGTGCCGGCCTTCGCGGCCCTGGTGGTGCTGCCCTTCTCGGCGAAGTTCGTCTTCGTGCACGAAATGCACGTCAGCCTCGTGTTCATCTTCGGCGTGCTCTCGCTGGAGATCGTCGGCGTGATGCTGGCCGGGTGGGCCTCCAACAGCAAGTGGGCCCTCTACGGCGCCATCCGCGAGGCCTGCCAGGTCGTCAGCTACGAGATTCCGATGGGCCTGTCGCTGCTGGCCCCGGCCCTGACGGTCGGCTCGCTGTCCCTGGCCGTCATCGGGGCCAACCAGGGCGCGGGGCTTCACGAATGGCTGATGTTCCGCAACCCGTTCCTGTTCGTGGCGTTCTTCGTGTTCTTCATCGCCTCGCTGGCCAGTTGCAAGCGGGCGCCGTTCGACCTGCCCGAGTGCGAGAGCGAGCTCGTCGCCGGCTTCCTCACCGAATACAGCGGCATGCGGTGGGCGATGTTCTTCTTCGCCGAATACACCGTCATGTACATCATCGGCGCCCTGACGGCGATCCTGTTCCTCGGGGCCTGGTACGACCCGTTCGGCATCATCCTGGGCATGGAGCAGGCCGGGCAGTCCTGGGCCGCCGCCGTCGCCGGCGCGGGCGTCATGGTCGTCAAGGGCTTCACCATCGTCTTCGTGCAGATGTGGCTCCGCTGGACTCTCCCGCGTCTGCGAATCGACCAGGTGATGTACGTCTGCGTCAAAGTGTTCCTGCCGGCCTCCTGCATTACCCTGATCGGCTCGGCGGCGTGGCAGTGGCTGGCCGGCGGGCTGTTCCAGCAGATCACCCAGATCGTCCTGACGGTGCTGGGGACGGCCGGGGGGTTGTACTTCGTCGCTCTGCTGGCCCGCGCCCTCGTCAAACCGGGCCAGGGCATCCTGCCGACGATCATCACGTCGTGGCACGCCGAGCCGGCCCCGGCCCCGGTGGCCCCCGCCGCCGCCGAGGAGGGCCAGGCCAATGGATAATCTCGACACCATCGTCTTCTACTTCCTGGCCGCCCTCGCCCTCGTCGGGGCGATGGGCATCCTCGTCAGCCGCAACATCGTCCGCACGGCGATGTGGCTGCTGGCGACCCTCGTCGCCGCCGCCGGGCTCTACTTCCTCCTGGGCGCCGCCTTCGTCGGAGCCATCCAGCTCATCGTCTACGCCGGCGGCACCCTCGTGCTGATCATCTTCGGCGTGATGCTGACGGCCAAGAACCCCAACGTCAGTTACACCCCCCGCACGGCGGAAATCGTCCTGGGCGTGGTGCTGTGCGTCCTGCTGGCCGGGGCCCTGATCTTCGTGCTCCACGGCACGGCCTGGCCCAACAACGTCAAGAGCGTCGAAGAGGTCAAACGGATGTCGCAGGCCCAGCGGGACCTGGTCGGCCCCAACAACCCCGACGCCACCGAAAGCACCGGCCGCCGGTTCCTGGGAGACTACCTCGTGCCCTTCGAGGTCCTCTCGCTGGTGCTGCTGGCCGTGCTGATCGGAGCGGCCTACCTGGGCAGGCCCAAAGTCCCCGTCATCGGCGCCCCGCGAGGCGTCAACCCCCCGCCCGGCCAGGAAGGGCCCCGAAAATGACACCCGTCGGACTGCAACACTACCTCGTGCTCGCCGCCGTGCTGTTCTCGGCCGGGCTGTGCACCATGGTCGTCAAACGAAACGCCATCGGCATTCTCATCGGGGCTGAACTGCTCCTCAACGCCGCCAACATCAACCTGCTGGCGTTCTCGAAGTACTCCGCCGGCACGCTGGACGGGGCGATCCTGGCGTTGTTCGTGATCGTTCTGGCCGCGGCGGAAGTCGCCATCGCCCTGGCCATCTTCCTGAACTTCTACAGCCGTTTCGCCTCCGTCGACGTCGACCGCGGCGATCAGATGCGAGGCTGAGCCCCTTATGCCCCACTGGACCGGATACGACCCGACGATCTGGCTGCTCACCGGCGCGACCTTCGCGCCCCTGCTGGGCTTCCTCGTCCTGATCTTCCTGGGCAAGCGGATGGGCAAGGCCTCCGGGTGGTTCGGCACGGCGGTCATCGGCAGTTCGGCGGTGATGGCCCTGACGGCCGCCGCCCAGTGGCTGGGCAAGGGGCCTGACGCCGCCGTCGCCGACCTGCTGATCCCCTGGCTGTCCGTCACGCCCAAGATCGTCTTGTCCATCGGCGCCCACGTCGACAGCCTCACCATCGCCATGTTCAGCATGGTCACCGTCGTCGCGACGATGATCCACCTGTTCAGCATCGGGTACATGGCCGAGGACTCCCGCTTTGGCCGCTTCTTCGCGTACCTCAACCTCTTCTGCTTCTCCATGCTCGGGCTGGTCCTGGGCAATACGCTGCTGTCGCTGTTTATCTTCTGGGAACTGGTGGGGCTGTGCAGCTATCTGCTGATCGGCTTCTGGTTCGAGAAGAAATCCGCCTCCAACGCGGCGATCAAGGCGTTCGTGGTCAACCGCGTGGGCGACTTCGGGTTCATCCTCGGGCTGGCCGGGGCGTTCCTCTGGCTGGGCACGCCCGACGGCACGATCGCCCAGATGGCCCAGGCCGGGCAGGACCTCATCGCCGCCCCCGGCGGGCCCCCGGCCTGGCTGACCGTCGTCGGACTGCTCCTGTTCTGCGGGGCCATCGGAAAGAGCGCCCAGTTCCCGCTGCACGTCTGGCTGCCCGACGCGATGGAAGGCCCCACGCCGGTCTCGGCCCTGATCCACGCGGCGACGATGGTCGCCGCCGGCGTCTACATGGTCGCCCGCATCTTCGGGCTGCTGACCCCCGACGCCCTGCTCGTCATCGCCTGCATCGGGCTGATCACGCTGACAATGGCCGCCCTCATCGCCATCACCCAGACCGACATCAAACGCGTGCTCGCCTACTCCACCGTCAGCCAACTGGGCTACATGGTGCTGGCCATCGGGCTGGGCGGATACATCGCGGGGCTGTTCCACCTGATCACCCACGCGTTCTTCAAGGCCCTGATGTTCCTGGGCTCCGGGTCGGTCATTCACGCCTGCCACCACGAGCAGGACATCCGCAAGATGGGCGGGCTGTGGAAGGCCATCCCCACCACCTGCGCCACCTTCCTGATCGCCACGCTGGCCATCGCCGGCATCAGCGGCACCAGCGGCTACTACAGCAAGCACATGATCCTCGGCCAGGCCTACGACTACATGACCGGCCCCGTGGCCGGCGGGCACGGCGCCCACGGCGACGCCGGGCATCCCGGCGCAGCCCTTTCGGCGGCCAATGAGGGCGAAGCTGAACATGGCGCGGCCGGGCATGAGACTGTCGCGGCCGGGCATTCCTCCGCCTCGCACGATTCGATCCTGGCCACCGCGGGCCATGACGG
>JAPLNA010000035.1 GCA_026693065.1 Planctomycetota bacterium | reverse complement strand
CGGTGGACGAGGCCTTGCGGAACGCCGTGGCGGTCGGCGGGCGGCTGGACCGCACCGCGATCCTGGACAACTTCTGCTGGGGCAACTGCAACAAGCCCGACCGCATGGGCTCGCTCGTCCAGGCGGCCAAGGCCTGCCGCGACGCCGCCCTGGCCTTCGGCACGCCGTTCATCTCCGGCAAGGACTCCCTCAACAACGAATTCCAGACCGACGACGGGCGCACGATCGCCATTCCGCCGACGCTGCTGATCTCGGCGATCAGCGTCATCGACGCCTCCCGCCGCTGCGTGACCGCCGACGCCAAGGAGCCGGGCAACTACCTGTTCCTCCTGGGCCTGACCAAACCGCACATGGGCGGGGCCCACATGCTCGCCGTCGAGGGCCTGCCCACAGGCAACGACGTGCCGCCGGTGGACCTGGCCGCCAGCAAGCGGGTGATGCTCGCCCTCCAATCGGCGATCGAGGCCAGGCTCGTCCGAGCCTGCCATGACCTGTCCGAGGGCGGGCTGGCCGTGGCGGCCGCCGAAATGGCCTTCGCCGGTCAGACCGGGCTCCTGCTGGACCTGGCCGCCGTCCCCACCGACGGGGCCGTCCCCACCGCCGCCCTCCTCTTCGCCGAATCCGCCGGTCGCTTCCTCGTCGAGGTCCCCCTGCCCCACTACGACGCCTTCCTCCGGCTCGTCAAGGACTGCCCCTTCGGCGAGCTCGGCCGCGTGACCGACACCCGCCGCGTCGTCGTCCTGGAGGCCGGCAAGGCCGTCATCGACGTGTCCATCGAAGACGCACGGGCGGCGTGGAAGAAGACGTTCGATTGGTGAAAGAAACAAATTGCCCATGGAAGTAAGGATGCGATCTCCCAGGCCGGAGGCAGGGAGAACCACGAAGGACACAAAGAACACGAAGGGCACAAAGAACAGAAAGAATGAATGCGCCAAATCCAATTTCTTGCTGTCCTTCGTGGCCTTCGTGTTCTTCGTGTTCTTCGTGGTTCCCCTTGCCCCCCATTACCGTCGACCCGGCAATCGGCAATTGTATTTAGATTGAGGCCCCCATGCCCCCAAGAGCGTTAGTACTGCGAACCGCCGGAACCAACTGCGACCGCGAGACCGTCTTTGCCCTCGAACAGGCGGGCTTCACGGCCGAGCGTATCCACGTCAACCGCCTGATGGAAGCACCCGCCCAACTGGAGCGATTCCAGTTCCTGATCATCGCCGGCGGGTTCAGCTACGGCGACGACGTGGCCGCCGGCAAGATCCTCGCCAACCAGATGCTCCACCGCCTGGCCGAGCCGCTCAATCAGTTCGTCGACGCCGGCAAGCTGGTGCTGGGCATCTGCAACGGGTTCCAGGTGCTCATCAAGAGCGGGCTCCTGCCGGGCGGGCGAGTCTCGGCCGAGGAGGCCCACCGCGACGCGACGCTGGCGTGGAACGACTCGGCCCGGTTCGAGGACCGCTGGATCCGCATGCGGGCCGACAGCCACAAGTGCGTCTTCCTCCCCTACGCCGAACTGATCGCCCTGCCCATCGCCCACGGCGAGGGCAAGTTCCTGACGCGGGATGAATCCGTTCTGAACGCCCTGCGAGCCAACGACCAGATCGCCCTGCGGTACGTCGACGCCGACGGCCGCCCGGGCCCCTACCCCGTCAACCCCAACGGCAGCCAGGACGACGTCGCGGGCCTGTGCGACCCGACGGGGCGCGTCCTGGGCCTCATGCCGCACCCCGAGCGATTCGTGGACGTCACCCAGCACCCCGAGTGGACGCGTGGAGGCATCCGCCGCGGGGACGGAACGCTGTTCTTCCAGGGAGCGTTCCTGGCGTTGAAGTAACCCGCGCCCCCGCGCGGGCGTCTGGCCGACTATACTTTTCAGAACACGTAACCGGGAAGGTCGCGCCATGGTCAAGAAGATCGTCGCCGTCGTGCTCGTCGCCGCCGCCTTGGGCGGACTGCTGTATTACAGCCAGGTCCGCGCCCGTCCGCGGAAGATCTCCGGCTTCCTCGATGCCGACGAAATCCGCCTGGGCAGCCGCGTGGGCGGGCGAGTCATGAAGATCCACGTCGCCGAGGGCGACCGCGTAAAGGCCGGCGCCCCGCTGGTCGACCTGGACCCCTACGACCTGCTGGACCTCCGCGCCCAGGCCGCCGCCACCGTGCAGTCCCGCCAGGCCGATCTCGACAAGCTCCGCGCCGGCTTCCGCCCAGAGGACGTCGCGCAGGCCAAGGCCCGCTGCGACGAGCTGGAGGCGCGACTGGCCGAACTGACGGCGGGCCCGCGGAAGGAAACCATCGCCGCCGCCCGCGCCCGGGTCGACCAAGCCGCCGCCGACGCCCGCTACGGGCAGGCCAGCCTCGTCAAGATCCACGCGTCCTTCGACGCCCGCGTCGCCACACGCGAGGAACTCGACAAGGCCACCCAGTTCCTCGAATCCACCAAGGCCACCGAAACCATGCGCCGGGCGGAACTGGCCGAACTGGAAGCCGGCTCGCGCCCCGAAGACATCGCCACCGCCCGCGCCCAACTCGACCAGGCGCGGCAGGCGTGGCAGTTGCAGGTGAACGGGCCGCGGAAGGAAGACATCGACTCGGCCGCCGCCGCTCTCGCCGCCGCCCAGGCCGCCCTCAAGGCCGTCGACGCCCAGATCACTGAGCTCCGCATCCTTGCCCCCGTCGACGGCGCGGTCGAGGCCTTCGACCTCCGCCCCGGCGACCTCGTCGCCGCCAACGCACCGGCCATGTCGCTGCTCGACCCGGCCAAGATCTGGGTCCGCGCGTTCCTGCCCGAGGACCTGCCCGGCGTGGCCGTCGGCGACAAGCTCACCGTCACCGTCGACAGCCTGCCCGGGCGGAAGTTTGCCGCCCACGTGGCCTTCATCGCCCGCCAGGCCGAGTTCACCCCCTCCAACGTCCAGACCCCCGAAAAACGCTCCAAGCAGGTCTTCCGCGTCAAGGTCTACCTCGACGAAGGACTCGACGTCCTCCGCGCCGGCATGCCCGCCGACGTCTGGCTGGACAAACCCGCCCCATGAACCCCGAACCCGTCATCGACGTCCGCGGGCTCTCCCGCCGCTTCGGGCGCCTCACCGCCGTCGACGGCGTCACCTTCCAGGTCCGCCGGGGCGAGATCTTCGGCCTGCTGGGCCCCAACGGCAGCGGCAAGAGCACCATCATCCGCATGCTCTGCGGCGTCCTGGCCCCCTCCGCCGGCGCCGCCAGCGTGCTCGGCTACGACGTCGCCCGCGACAGCGAGGCCGTCAAACGCCGCATCGGCTACATGTCCCAGAACTTCAGCCTCTACACCGACCTGACCGTCAACGAGAACCTTACCTTCTACGGCCGCGTGTACGGCCTGTCGCCCGAGCGGCTCGCCCAGCGCCGCCGGGCGGTCATCGACCTGGTCGGCATCGACGGCCAGCTCGACAAACTCGCCCGCACTCTCTCGGGCGGGTGGAAACAGCGGCTGGCCCTGGCGTGCGCCCTCATCCACGAGCCCGAGGTCCTCTTCCTCGACGAGCCCACCGCCGGCATCGACCCCGTCGCCCGCCGCCAGCTCTGGGACCTCCTCTTCGAACTGGCCGCCCAGGGCGTCACCCTCTTCGTCACAACCCACTACATGGACGAGGCCGAACGCTGCTCCCACGTGGGCTACATCTACCAGTCCCGCCTTCTCGTCGTCGGCGACGCGGCCGCCCTGAAGGCCCTGCCCGACGTCACGCCCGCCCACACCCGCCGCTACGAACTGACCGTCTCCGACCCCACCCACCGCCTCCGCCAACTCCGCCAGACCCCCGGCGTGCAGGACGCGACGCTGTTCGGGCAGACGATCCACCTGCTGGTCTCCGCCGACGTGTCCCTGGAAACCCTCCTGTCGGGTCTGGGCGTCCCCGCGGGCGCCGCCGACCTTCGCCCTATCACCGCGAGTCTCGAAGACGTCTTCGTGACGTTGACCGCCCGCGCCCAGTCGTCTCCTGCACTCGCGTCCGGGTCTTCTGCGGTCCCCGTGTCGTCGACGGACGCGCTCCGCTCCGCGTCGCCGCTAAACGTCGATGGGGGATCTTCGTCGTCCGCGTCGCCGCCAAACGTCGAAGAGGGGTGTTTGGTTGCGTCTCACCCGCGTCATCGTCCGACGAAAACTCCCTCGACCTACGGTTTCCTCGCGGTCCTTCTGAAGGAATTCTCCCACCTCAAGCGTCAACCCTCGACGCTCTTCTTCATCCTTCTCGTCCCCGTCATGCAGACGCTGATCTTCGGTTTCGCCATCAACGTGGAGATCGAGCACATTCCCACCGTCGTCTACGACCTGGACGGGCGCCAGCAGGCCCGCGACCTCACCGAGGCCTTCCGCAACACCCGAACCTTCCAACTGCTCGACCCCGTCCACGACGCCGAAAGTTTCCGCCGCGCCATCACCGCCGGGCGCGCCAAGGTCGGCATCACCATCCCGCCCGACTTCTCCGACAAGCTCGTCAAGGGCGAGCAGGCCCAGGTCCAGGTCCTCATCGACGGCAGCGACTCCTCCGTCGCCACCGCCGCCCTGAACGCCGCCAACCTCCTGGGCCTCAACCGCTCGTTCACCATCACCCAGGCCTCCCAGGACGTCCGCGGCCTGGCCCCCGCCCGAGGCCCCGCCGGCCACGCCGCCCTCCCCGTCGAAGTCCGACCGCGCCTCCTCTTCAACCCCGACCTCAAAAGCGCCTACTTCTTCGTCCCAGGCCTCGTCGGCATCATCCTCCAAATGGTCACCCTCTTCCTGACGGCCTTCTCCGTCGTCCGCGAACGCGAAAACGGCACCCTCGAGCAGCTCTTCGTCACCCCCGTCGGCCGCGCGGGCCTGCTCATGGGCAAACTCGTCCCCTACGCCCTCACCGGTTTCCTCGAAACCCTCATCGTCCTGGCCGTCATGGTCTACCTCTTCGGCGTCCCCATCGCCGGCAGTTTGATGCTCCTCCTTACGCTGTCTCTCTTGTTCCTCGTCTGCGCCCTGGGCCTGGGCCTGCTGATCTCCACCCTCGCCCGCACCCAACTGGCCGCCATGCAAACCGCCTTCCTCGTCATGCTCCCTTCGGTCCTCCTCTCCGGCTTCATGTTCCCCCGCGCCGAGATGCCCCTTCCCATCTACCTCCTCACCTTCCTCATCCCGGTCACCTACTTCCTCGAAATCCTCCGCGGCATCGTCCTCCGCGGCGCGGACCTGCAAGATTTGTTGCCGCATATCGCGTGCCTCACGGCCTGCACCGTGGCGGTTCTCGGAATCTCCCTGGCCCGCTTCCGCAAGAAGATCGGGTAGCCGGCTGACAAACCCCCCGGATTGTTGCTGAATCTTCGCCCCGAAGGGGCGGTGCGTTAGTAGCCGGGGGGACAACAACTGGGAGGGAACTGCCTCGCTGAAGCGAGCAGTCCGACCGATTCGATCCTCACGCGGTTCCCCGTTCCCCGTTCCGGTCCACGTTGAATTCCCCGGGGCAGTGCGGTATACTGTCTGGTTTCGCGGACATGACAAGAATTGCTAAGACATCCTCGGAGCAGCAGACGACGGCGGCCAGGGGCGAGTCGGCCCGGGAGATCGTCGTGCTGGGGGCCAGGGAGCACAACCTCCGCAACCTGGACGTGCGGATTCCCCGCGACAAGCTCGTGGTGATCACCGGGCTGAGCGGGTCGGGCAAGAGCAGCCTGGCGTTCGACACGATCTACGCCGAGGGCCAGCGGAAGTACGTCGAGAGCCTGTCCGCGTACGCCAGGCAGTTCCTGGAGCAACTGGCCAAGCCGGACGTCGAGCACATCGAGGGCCTGCCCCCGACGGTGGCGATCGAGCAGCGGGCCGGCAGCGCGAACCCAAGGTCGACCGTGGCGACGATCACGGAGATTTACGACTACCTGCGGCTGTTGTTCGCGCGGGTGGGCACGCCGCACTGCTGGGTGTGCGGGCAGTCGATCACGTCCCAGACGGTCGCCCAGATGGTGGACGCGATCTTCACGCTGCCGGAAGGCACGCGGTTCATGGTGATGGCCCCGGTCGTGCGGGGCCAGAAGGGCCAGCACGCCGAGGTGCTCCAGCACGTCAAACGCGAGGGGTTCGTCCGCGTGCGGATCGACGGGGCGGTGCACGATCTGAAGGACGCACCCGAGCTGGAGAAGAACAAGAAACACACCATCGACGTGGTGGTCGACAGATTGGTGTTGAAACCCACGGCGCGGATACGGTTGTCGGACAGCATCGAGACCGCGCTGGGGTTGGCGAGCGGGTTGGTGACGGTGAGTTATGAACCGCCGAGGGAAGGACACGGCGAAACCGCAGGCGGGGGAGGGAACGGAAATGGGGAAGGAAACGGGAACGGAGAGGGAGAGAAACCGCGGGACAACGCGGTGGATTTCTCCACGTGGAAGGACTGGGTCTTCAGCGCGACGTACGCCTGTCCCAACCACCCGGAGGCGAACCTGCCCGAGCTGGCGCCGCGGATGTTCAGCTTCAATTCGCCCTACGGCGCGTGCGAGAGCTGCGACGGGCTGGGGACGATTCTGGAGTTCGACCCCGAGCTGGTCGTGCCGGATGAGTCGCTCTCGCTGACGGAGGGCGCGGTGGACGCCTGGCGGCACGGGGGCAAGCGGATGAACATCTTCTACAACCGCCTGATCCGCCGGTTCTGCAAGCACTACGGCGCGAGCCCCACCGCCCCGTGGAACGAACTGGACCCCGACGTGCGAAAGGTGCTCCTCTACGGCGACGACGAGGGCGGGTTCGAGGGCGTGCTGCCCAACCTCCAGCGGCGATGGAAGAACACCGACAGCGAGTTCGTGAAGGCCCGCCTCCACGGGTTCCTGTCCGAACGCCCCTGCCGGACATGCGAGGGCGCCCGCCTCAAGCCAGCCAGCCTGGCCGTCACCGTCGCGGACAAGAATATCAACGACGTATCGCGGATGAGCATCGGCGAGGCGTTGGCGTGGCTGGACAAGCTCGGGCTGGGCGGCGAGAAGACGCAGATCGCCGAGACAATCCTGCGCGAGATCCGCCACCGCCTGAAGTTCCTCGCCGACGTCGGGCTGGACTATATCTCACTCGGCCGGACGGCGGCGACGCTCTCGGGCGGCGAGGCCCAGCGGATCCGCCTGGCCACGCAGGTCGGCAGCGGGCTGGTGGGCGTCTGCTACGTCTTGGACGAACCGACGATCGGCCTGCACCAGCGCGACAACCAGAGACTTATTCGCACGCTGGAACACCTGCGGGACATGGGCAACACGGTGATCGTCGTCGAGCACGACGAAGAGACGATGCGGTCGGCGGACATGGTGATCGACATCGGCCCGGGCGCGGGGCGGCACGGGGGGCGGTTGATCGCCCAGGGTTCGGTGGCCGACGTCTGCCAGGCGAGCGAGTCGTTGACGGGCAAGTACCTCTCGGGGGAGTTGGCGATCGAGGCCCCGGCGCGTCGCAGGGCGATGACGATGAAGCAGTGCATCGAGCTTCGCGGGTGCCGCGAGAACAACCTGAAGAACCTGACCGCGCGGTTCCCGCTGGGCGGGATCGTGTGCGTGACGGGGGTGAGCGGGTCGGGCAAGAGCACGCTGGTGAACCTGACGCTGTTGCGGGCGCTGCGGCGGCGGATTTACTCCTCGCACGACCGCCCGGGGGCGTACGAGAAGATCCTGGGCATCGGGAAGGTCGACAAGGTGATCGAGATCGACCAGTCGCCCATCGGGCGGACGCCGCGGAGCAACCCGGCGACGTACACGGGGGTGTTCGACCTGATCCGCCAGTTGTTCGCCAAGACGCGCGAGGCGAAGATCCGCGGGTACAAGCCCGGGCGGTTCAGTTTCAACGTCAAGGGCGGGCGGTGCGAGGCCTGTCAGGGCCAGGGCACCAAGCGAATCGAGATGCACTTCCTGCCCGACGTGTACGTGACGTGCCAGGAATGCGGCGGCACGCGGTACAACCGCGAGACCCTCGACGTGCGGTACAAGGGTAAGAACATCGCCGACGTGCTGGCGATGCGGGTGGAGGAGTCGCTGGCGTTTTTCGAGAGTTTTCCGAAGGTCAAGCAGCTTCTCAAGGCCCTCAACGACGTGGGGCTCAGCTACGTGGAGCTCGGACAGAGTTCGACGACGCTCTCGGGCGGCGAGGCCCAGCGGGTGAAGCTGGCGACCGAACTGGGCAAGAGCGCCACCGGGCACACGCTGTACGTGCTGGACGAGCCGACCACCGGGCTGCACTTCGCGGACATCCGGCAACACGATCATCGTGATCGAGCACAATCTGGACGTGGTCAAGTGCGCCGACTGGATCATCGACCTGGGTCCCGAGGGCGGGCAGGCCGGCGGGCAGATCATCGCCGAGGGCACGCCCGAGGACGTCGTCGCCAACGAGGCCAGCTACACGGGGCAGTTCCTGAAACTCCACATGAAAAAGTAGGAACGCGGGGGTTCTCAGTGCTTTACCAGGCTGGACATCTTGAAGATCGGCAGGATGATGCTCATGGCGATGAACCCCACGAGCACGCCCATGATGAGGATCATGATGGGCTCGATCATGCCGGTGACGGCCTTGATGGTGTCGCGAAGTTCCTTGGCGTAGTACTCGGAAATGTCGCCGAGCACGCGGCCGAGCTGACCTGACTCCTCGCCCGCGGAGATCATCTGGACGACGTTGCGGGGCAGTTCGTCGCGTTTCTGGAGGGTGGTGGCGATCTTCTCGCCCTGCCGGACGGCCTGCTCGACGGACTGCCAGAGGCGGCGGTACACGCAATTGCCCGAGACGGCCGCCGTGATGCCGAGGGTGTCGAGCATCGGCACGCCGGCGGAGACCAGTTCGCCCATCGTGTGCACCCCGCGGGTGATGTAGAGGGCGCGGAACATTCGCTTGATGAGGGGCAGGCGGAGCTTGAGGCGGTCCCAGACCTCCGAGCCGGCCGGGGTTTTGAGGGCGTAGACGATGCCCGCGATGGCGGCCCCGATGGCAGCGATCACGCCATACCAGTACGTCAACAGAAACGAACTGATGGCCATCAGCAGCTTTGTCGGGGCGGGCAGCAGGTCTTCCTTGCCGGCGAACAGGGCGGTGAACCGAGGCAGGACGAACGTCAGCAGGAACACCGTGGTAACGACGGCCATCACGGCGATGATGGCGGGGTAGATCATCGCCCCCCGGACCATGTTGCGGGTTTCGATCTGGCGGGCCTGGTAGGCGGCGATGCGTTCGAGCATGCGGCCGAAGTCGCCTGAGAGCTCGGACGCGCGGACCATGTTGACGTACAGCGGGCTGAAGATCTTCGGGTGGCGGGTGAGGGCGTCGGAGAAGGGGCGTCCGCTCTCGACGTCGCCCTTGATCTGCTCGAGAACCCTCTTGAACTTCGGGTTCTGCGCCTGCTCGACCGCCCCCTCGATGGCGTTGCGGATATTGATGCCCGCCTTGATCATGACGGCCAACTGGTTGGTGAAGTTCTGTACGTCCTTGAGCCCCGGGCCGCTCGAAACGTTGAGCTGGCGGAGTTTGTCCAGCCACCCCGCCGACCCGCCGGCGGCGCGGAGGCTCAGGAGGACCAGCCCCTGCCCGCGAAGGACCTGGGTGGCCTGGGCGGGGGAATCGGCCTCGAGGACGCCCGTGCGGGGCATCCCGTTTTCGCCCTGGACTTCGTATTCGAATGTCTGCATACCGTCTCTCCGGTCACGCGACGAGTTCGCGGTCGAGCGATTCAGGCCTGGCCGACGCCCCGAGGGCTTCCTCGCGACTGATCAGGCCGTTCAGGTACAGCGACCGCAGCGAATCGTCCAGCGTGCACATGCCGATGCCGCGGTTGGTGGCGATGATATTGGGGATTTCGTGAATGCGGTTCTCGCGGATGCAGTTCCGCACGGCGGGGGTGCAGATCATCACCTCGCACGCGGGCGCCATCCCGGGCCGGTCGCACCGCGGCAGCAGCATCATCGAGATCACCGCCTGAAGCGTGTTCGAGAGCATCGCGCGGATCTGGTTCTGCTGGCTGGCCGGGTAAATGTCGATGACACGCTCGATGGTCTGCGAGGCGTTCTGGGTGTGCAGGGTCGAGAGCACCAGGTGGCCCGTTTCGGCGGCGGTGATGGCCGAACTGGTCGTCTCCAGGTCTCGCATTTCGCCGACCAGGAGGATGTCCGGGTCCTGTCGGAGGGCGTGGCGGAGCCCGCTGGCGAACTCGGGCACGTCCGAGCCCACTTCCCGCTGCTCGATCACGCACTTGTTGTTGATGAACTGGTACTCCACCGGGTCTTCCAACGTGATCACGTGGTAGTTGTACCGCATGTTCATCGACTGGATCATGGCCGCCAGAGTGGTGCTCTTTCCGCTGCCGGTCTGCCCGGTGACCAGGACCAGCCCGCGGGGCAGGTCGGTGAAGCGGTCGACGATGGGCGGCAGGTTCAGTTCGCGGAGGGTGGGCACGTAGGCGGAGATGGCGCGGAACGCCAGGGCGACGGTGTCGCGCTGGTAGTGGGCGTTGACGCGGAACCGCCCCACGCCGGGCACCTCGGTGGAGAAGTCCAGGTCGCGGTTGGCTTCCAGCTTCGCCAGCCGGGCGTCGCCCACCAGCTGGCGGGTAAACTGCAGGGTCTGTTCGCCCGTCAGCGCCGGGGCCGTCGGGTCCGCCGGGCCCAGGTGGGTGTGGCCTTGTTCTGTACGGCATTGGTCAACAGGGCGCTCAAAATGTCCACAGTGGCTCTCCTGGACTCAGGTCTCGGTGATCCGCATCACTTCCTCGACGGTGGTCTGTCCGGAAGCGATCTTGCTCAGCCCGTCCTGCAGCAGCGTCCACATGCCGTGGGCGTTGGCGGACTGGCGCAGTTCGTTGAGGGAGGCGTTTCGGGAAATGATGTCCCGGATCTCGTCGTCCAACTGCAAAAGCTCGAAGAGCCCCACCCGCCCCTTGTAGCCGGTGTGGCGGCAGCGGTCGCAGCCGGCGCCGCGGAAGGTCTGCTTCAGGTCGGCCTTGTGCTTTTCGAGATACACCCGCTCGGACTCCCGCAGCGAGGTCTCGGCCTGGCGGCAATTGGGGCAGATGCGCCGCGCCAGCCGCTGGGCCAGGGCGGCGTTCACGGCGGCGCTGATCAGATACGGCTCGACCCCGATATTGATCAGCCGTGTGATGCTCGACGGGGCGTCGTTGGTGTGCAGGGTAGAGAGCACCAGGTGGCCCGTCAGCGAGGCCTGCACGGCGATGCGGGCGGTCTCCTCGTCACGAATCTCGCCGATCATGATGATGTCCGGGTCCTGCCGCAGCAAGCTTCGCAGGGCGGCGGAAAACGTCATGCCGATCGACTCGTGCACGTTCACCTGGCAGATCGTGGCCAGCTCGTACTCGACGGGGTTTTCCACGGTGGCGATGTTCTGCGTCTCGGCGTCCATCACCTGCAGGGCCGAGTACAGCGTCGTGCTCTTGCCGCTGCCCGTCGGGCCCGTCACCAGCACGATGCCGTGCGGCTTGAAGATCTCCTTGCGGAAGTTGGCGAGCATCTGCTCGTTCATGCCGAGGCTCTCGAGCCCGACGGTGATCGAGCGGTTGTCGAGGATTCGGATGACGCACTTCTCGCCGTGGACGGTGGGCAGGGTGCTGACGCGGAGGTCGACGCTTCGCCCGCGGATGACCGCGCGGATTCGCCCGTCCTGGGGCAGGCGGCGCTCGGCGATGTTGAGGTCGGCCATGATCTTCAGCCGCGACACGATCGCCGCGTGCATCGTCGCCGGCGGGGCCTGCTGCTCGCTCAACACGCCGTCGATGCGGCAGCGGATTCGCAGCCGCTTCTCGCCCGGCTCGATGTGGATGTCGCTGGCGCCCTCGGCGACGGCCGAGGCGATCAGATAGTTGACGTACCGGATCACCGGGCTTTCGCCGGCGATCTTCTCCAGGTCGGTGACTTCCTCGGCCTTGCTCTCGACGACCTCGACGGCGTCCTCGGCGATGTCCTTGATGATATCCTCGACGTGGCTGCCGGGCCCTGCGCCGGCCTCGGACATGACGCGAAGGATGTCCTCGCGGGGGATGACGACCATCGCGACGGGCTTACGGACGCGAAGCTTGACGTCGTCGATGAGGAAGATGTCGGCCGGGTCGCTGACGCCGATGAGGATCTTCTCGTTCTGCCAGCAGATGGGCATGACGAGCTTGTTCTTGACGTAGTCGACGGGCAGGAGATTGAGCACGGCCGGGTCGACGTCGGCGGGGGCGACTCGCTGGAACGGCATGCCGTGGTAGCGGGCGCGGGTTTCGAGGGCCTGGACGGCGCCGATGGCCTTGATGACCACCAGGGCCTCGAGCACGGACAGGCGGGGGTTTTCCTGCTGGCGACGGAGGGCCTTTTCCACCTGGTCGGCGGTCACGACGCCTTCCTCGATCAGGAGGCGTTCGGGCCCGTGGCGCGTGACGGTGGTCTCGGGTCGCCACAATTCGGCGAAGACAGCCTCCCCCACCGCCGTGGCCTGCGCGGTAGACGACGTGCTGCCGGTTTCGTCCGATTCCATCGTCATGCTCTGTTCATCTCCATCGGCGGGCCCGTCAGGCCCGGACCAGGGCTACTCCGCCATGGTCAAAACGTAGGTCGTGCCCTTTCGCTCGAGCACGACGCTGCGCGGGTTGATCTCGACCAGGGTCCAGCCGTTGATCTGCTGGCCGCGGGTGAGGAGGTTATTGGAGATCATGGCCGCGGGCGCCTGGGAGCCCACCAGCACGGACTGGAGGGAGAGCTTCGTGACCTGCCCGGGCTCGTCCTCGGGCGCCGGCTCGGGCTTGACCGGTCGCACGGGGTCCGCGACGACCGGCTTGGCCGCCGGGGGCTTGTACACGAACGGGTTGCCCGTGAGCTGGGAAATGGGCACCTGGCGTTCGGTGGCCTGGTAGTAGAACGACTTGGCCACGTCTGCCCCGCGCACCGGAGGCTTGCCGTCATCCTTGCCCACGGTATCGAGGGCCTTGACGGCCGTCTCGACCTGCAACTCGATCTGGGCCTGCCTGGCGTCGGCGACGCCGGGCCCCTTGGCCCCGCGGCTGAGGGCGAAGACGCACGCCAGGGCCGTCACCACCATGCCGCCGATGACGATCGCGTGTTTCTTCCCCGGGGGGATCCCGCCGGAGGCCCGCACGGTCTCGCCCGGGTCCGCGGAGGCGCCGGCGTAGAAGTCTCTCTCGCCGCCCGGCGACATCAAGGAGCGTATGTCTTCTGCCATGGCTTGTTCTCGCTGTTCTCGAAGAAGATCGTCACGATGAATTCCACCGAGACGTACCCTTCGGGGGCTTTCTCGGGCTTGAGCATGGTCATCTCGCGGACGAGCATGATTCGGGGCTGTTTCTCCAGTTCCTGCATGAACGCGTAGAACCCCAGGAAACTGCCTTCCAATTGGATGGTGATCGGCTGCTCGCCCTGCCCCATCGAGGCCGCCACGTCCGCCGGAAGCTTCTTCCGGTCCATCGTCCGAATGCTCTTGGTGACCAGGTGATTCCGTTCGGCCAGGCCCCAGACTTCCTGGAGAACCTTGTCGATTTCCTTTTCACTGGGCAGCTTGGCCCGCAGGTAATTGATGGCCTTGTTGAGGGCCTCGATCTCCTTCTCCAGATCGCCGATGGTGGCGGTGGCCTTATTGACGGCCTTGAGCCGCTCGCGTTTGTCGGCGACCTGCGTCTCGATCTTGCCCGCCATCACGTTGCGCGGCACGAACGCCATCCGCCACGCCGCCAGAGGCAGGCCCACCAGCAGGGCCAGGAACATCGCCTTGTAGACCTTCGCTTGCATCAGCGGTCACCTGCTTTCTTGTCCCGCTTGGTCGCGCCCTCGCCGGCGACCAGGGCGATCGCGTCGGCGTTTTCCTTCAGTTCGATCCGCACCTGGAACTCGCGGAGGGAGTCGCCGGCGAGAGTCCGTTGCTGGCTGTATCCCAGGTCGACCGAGCGGATCAGCGGGCACCGCGCCAGCTCGGCGATGAACCGGGCCACTTCCATGTCGGTGGCGGCCAGGCCCTTGACCTCCAGGCTCACCGTCGAGGGCACAACGGGGGCTTCCTGCCGGGGCTCGCTGGTCAGGCGGGTTTTCTTCTCTTCCGTCTTGGCGGCGGATTTGTCGTCCTTGACGGCTCGGGGCAACACCAGCGACCGCTGGGTCTCCAGCTTGATCTGCGTCAGGCTCGCCCCCGCCGGCAGGGCGTTGGTCAGCACGGCCAGCAGGGCGCTGCGGGGCACTCGTTCGACGAGGGCGTCGGCGACCTCGGCCTTGCGGAGCATGGTCTTCTTCTGCACCTCCAGTTGCTGGAGGCGGGCGATCTGCTGGGCGGCGTCGGCGTAGGATTCATCGACGTGGCGGCTGATCTCAACGGCCCGGGCCTGCTTGCGTTCCGTGACAAACCACGCCCCCACCACGCAGACGACCTCGACCACGAACAGGACCGCGCACATCGCGACGATCCGCCGGCGAGCGCGGTTCTCCAGGTAGTCCTCGGGAAGAAGATTGATGGTGCTCATAGAGGTTCCTCAGGCGGCCGTGGCCGCCCCCAGCCTCAGTCCGATCGCCACCGCCCAGGCCGGCTGGGCGTCCCGGCGGTCCAGTCCGATACTCAGCCCGGCGCCCTCGGCGCGTTCGATCCGGAGTAGCGGGTCGCCGATCTGCGCCGGCAGGTTCAGCCGTTGGGCCACGCTCTGACAGAATCGCTTGTCGCCGGCGCCCCCGCCCAGGAAGATCGCGGTTTCGACCGGTTTGTTGGTGAACACCGCCTCGTAGTACCGCAGGCAGCTCATCAGTTCGGCCGCCAGTACGTCGACCGACCCGGCCAGCAGGCGGTAGACCTCGTCGACGGCGGACCCGGCGGTGGTTTCGGCCCGCAGGTCCTTCCGCAACCCGTGAGCCTGCTCGGGCGGAATGCTCATGCCCTCGGCGACGGCGCGGTCCATGTCCTTGTCGCCGAAGATCAGGTTCTTGGCGAAGACGATCCGGGATCCGTGGGCGAGCACGACCTGGGTGGTGGTGTACCCCACGTCGAGGAAGAGAATGGCCCGGCTCTGGTCGCTGGCTCGCCGGAAGAGGCGGCTGAAGCACTCGACGATGGCGCAGGGCTCGATATTGACGCCGATGACGTCCAGGCGCGCCTTCCGGGCGGCGGCCAGGTACGACTCCACCGTCGTCCGCGAGGCCGCCACCGCGATCACTTCCTGCCTCGGGTCGCCCTCGCCGTAGACGTCGCCGGCGATGACGTGGCGAATGACGGCCTGGGCGGCCGGGAAAGGCAACTTGGCGGCCAGCTCGGCGCGGATGGCCGCGTCGATCTGGGCGGGGGGCAGTTTGGGCAGGCGGACGGGGTGGACGAAGGTGGCCTCCGCCGGCAGCGCCAGGATACACTGGGCGCCCTTGAACGGGGCCGACCGCAGCGCCTCCCGAACGTGATCCGCCATGCCCGGGCGCGGGCCCGTGGCGGCGCCGGGGACGTCGGGCACCTCGACGGCCGCCGCCGCCAGAAGCTCGTACGTCTCCTCCATGCAGCGCAACTGGGCCATCTTGACCGAGCGCGAGCCCAGATCCACGCCAATGGGAAGGGTTCTACCCCGAACCAGTTTCATCGCCATGACAACCTCTCCCGCTGGCCAAGGGCCGCCGAGATAGCCGACCATCCACGGCGAGGCGCGAAACCGGCACCGGATATACCAGTCACCGCTTGCGGGCAGCGCCGCCGCCCGACGTCGGGCCGTACGCTTTGCGCCCCATCCTCTCGAATGGTTTGCCTTTTTCCGCCAGCTTGTGTCGTTACGTCCCTGAACCTTACGTTACAGGGGCGCCGGGGGCAAATAGCCGCCGTGTCGGGCATAGTTCGACACC
>JAPLNA010000034.1 GCA_026693065.1 Planctomycetota bacterium | reverse complement strand
GATGCGTTCCAGGTCGCCGCTGATGCGGCTGGCCATCAGGATCAGCCTCAGGTCGCCCGCGACGGGCTGGTGGGTGGCCAGGAGGGTGACGGCCTTCTCGTCGATCTCGATCTGAAGGGCGTTGACCTGGCGCTCGTATTCGGGGATGCCGGTGGCGAACTGCTCGTCCCGGTTGACCAGCTCGCCGATGGCCTGGTCGATCATCTTTTCGGCCAGTCCGGCCATGTGGACCAGCTTGCCCTTGAGGTCGTCGAGTTCTTTGTCAAACGCACGCTGATGACTGTCCATGGTCGCACTCCTTACCGATCGGCCGCGGTAGTAAACCATCGGCCACTTCCGCCGCGAGGGACAAAAGAAAACCTCGCGGTCATCCGTATCGCCCGGTGACGTACTCGTCCGTCAGGCGATTGAGGGGGCTGGTGAAGATCTGCTGGGTCTGGCCGAACTCGATCATCTCGCCCAGCAGCATGAAGCCCGTCTCCTGGGAGACTCTCGCCGCCTGCTGCATGTTGTGCGTGACGATGACGATGGTGTACTGCGCCTGCAACTGGCGCATCAGGTCTTCGATGTGCTCGGTGGCGATGGGGTCCAGGGCGCTGCAGGGCTCGTCCATCAGCAGCACCTCGGGCTTGACGGCCAGCAGTCGCGAGATGCACAGCCTCTGCTGCTGCTCGGCCGAGAGCTCCAGGGCGCCCCGCCCGAGGCGGTCCTTGAGGGCATCCCACAGCAGCGTGGCCCGCAGGCTGGCCTCGACGATCTGCTCGATCTCCCGCGCCGGGACCCCGTGCACCTTCGGGCCGTACGCGACGTTGTCGTACACCGACAGCGGGAAGGGGTTGGGCCTCTGGAACACCATGCCCACCCGGCGGCGCAGCTCGGTCATGTCCGTGCCGGGGGCGTAGATGTCCTTGCCGTCGAGGAAGATCTCGCCGCTCGTGCGCACCGTGCCGATGAGTTCGTTGAGCCGGTTGAGGCACCGCAGCAGGGTGCTCTTGCCGCAGCCGGATGGGCCGATGATCGCCGTGATCGTCCGCGGGCGGATCGAGACGTTGACGCTCTTGAGCGCGTGAAAGTCTCCGTACCAGAGATTCAGGGCCGCCGCTTGTATCTTCACGTCGCTCATGTCGCCATTCTAGCCAAAATGCCCTGTAATGTAGTCGCTGGTGCGATGGTGAACGGGATTGGTGAACAACTGTTCCGTCGGGCCGCACTCCACCAACTCGCCCATCAGGATGAACGCGGTGCGGTCGGAGGCCCGGGCGGCCTGCTTGGTGTTGTTGGTGACCAGGACGATCGAGTAGCGGCTCTTGAGCTCGGCGAGGGCGTCCTCGATCTTGCCTGTGGAGATAGGGTCCAGCCCGCTGCAGGGCTCGTCGAGCAGGAGGACCTCGGGCTCCAGGGCCAGCACTCGCGCCACGCACAGCCGCTGCTGCTGCCCGCCGGAGAGGTCGGGGGCCTGCATCGCGAGGCGGTCCTTGACCTCGTCCCAGAGAAAGGCGCTCCTCAGGCAGGTCTCGACGATCTCATCGAGCCTCGCCCGGTCCCGCACGCCCGTCAGCCGCGGGCCGTACGCCAGGTTGTCGTAAATACTCCAGGGCAACGGCACCGGCACGGCGTACACCATGCCGATCCGCCGCCGCAGGGCGGGCACGTCCGTGCCGGGGGCGTAAATGTCGAGCCCGTCGAGGGTGATCCGCCCGTCGTGGGAAAAGCCCGGCTCCAGGTCGTTGAGGCGGTTGAGGCTTCGCAGGAGCGAGGTCTTCCCGCTGCCGGCCGGACCGATAATCGCCAGCCGCTCGTGCGGCATCAAGTCCAGATTGATGTCCCGCAACACGCTCTTTCCGCCCAGCGAGACGGTGAAGTCGCGGATGACCATCTTGGGAGCCGGTCGGGCGGCGGCGGATTGGGCCGGTGGTGTGGGTTCTGGCGTCATGCTATCGGACCCTGGCGGTGTACCGCGACATCAGCCATCGGGAGACCATGTTGATGGCCAGCATGGCGACGATCAAGACGCTGGCGGTGGCGTAGGCGTTGGCCATGGACAGGCCCTCGCGGGACAGGATGTAGAAGTGCAGGGCCAACGTTCGTGTGGAATCGAACGCCGACGTGGGAAACTGCAGGGCCGAGCCGACCGTGAGCATGGTCGCCGCCGTCTCGGCGATGCACCGCCCCATGGCCAGCACGATCCCCGTGCCGATGCCGGGCATGGCGCTCTTGAGGACGACGCGGGTGACCATCTGCCATCGGGATGAGCCCAGCCCGTAGCTGACCTCGCGGTAGCTCCTGGGGACGGCCCGGATGGCCTCCTCGCTCGTGCGGATGATCGTGGGCAAGACCATGAGCGTCAGCGTCAGGGCGCCCGAGACGATGCACAGCCCCAGCCCCAGCGTGATGACGAAGAAGACGAACCCGAAGAGTCCGAAGATGATCGAGGGGATTCCCGCGAGGCAGTCGGCCCCGAAACGGATGACGGAGGTCAGGCGGCTCTCGCGGGTGTATTCGGTGAGGTAGATGGCGGCCGCCACGCCCAGCGGGGCCGCGATCAGCAACGCCAGCACCGTCACGCACAGCGTGCCGACGATCATCGGCAGCACGCCGCCTTCCTCGCCCATCAGGCGGGGGGACTGCGACAGGAACGTCCAGGTCACGTGGGGCAGCCCGTGCCAGAGGATGAACCCCAGGATGAACAAGAGCAGCCCGATGGCCGTCAGGGCCAGGGCCCACATGAGCGTCACCGCGGTTCGGTGCGTGGTGGCCGGTGCGAACCTCATCGGGCCGTTCCCTTTCTGACCCGCCGACGCGACAACGCCAGGGCCGTCGTGTTGAGGATCATGATGATCACGAACAGGACCACGCCCGTGGCGAACAGGGCCTTGCGGTGGTCGCCGGCGGCGTAGCCCATCTCCAGGGCGATGTTGCTGGTCAGCGTCCGCACGGCGTCCAGGGGCCCGTGCGGGAAATCGATCGGGTTGCCCGCGACCATGATGACGGCCATCGTCTCCCCGACCGCCCGTCCCATGCCCAGGATGACCGCCGCCACGATGCCCGACCGGGCGGCCTTCAGCATCACCATGTGCGTCGTCTGCCAGCCGGTGGCGCCCAGGGCGATGGAGCCCTCGCGGTACGCCCGCGGGACGGCCTGGAGGGCGTCGATGGAAATGCTCGTGACGGTCGGCAGCACCATGATGCCCAACACGATCGAACTGGCCAGCACGGACACCCCCGGGCCGCCCAGGTGGTTGCGGATGAACGGCACGAGGATGATCACCCCGATGAACCCGTACACCACCGACGGGATCGCCGCCAGCAGCTCGATGCACGGCTTGATGACGCCCACCAGGCGGGGGGGGCAGAACTGGGTCAGCAGGACGGCCGAGCCCAGCCCGAAGATCAGCCCCATGCAGATCGCCCCGCCCGTCACCATCACCGAGCCGACGATCATGGGGGCGATGCCGAACTTGCCCTCGCTGGGATACCAGGAGGGGGAGGTAATGAAATCCCACACGCCGATCCGGGCCATCAGGGGCAGGCCCTCGCGGAAGATGAAGATCGTGATCAGCGCCAGCCCGGAGATCGCCGACAGG
>JAPLNA010000033.1:347-22027 GCA_026693065.1 Planctomycetota bacterium | reverse complement strand
CACCGCAATGCGGCGCCGCATCTCGAGCCCTTCGATAAACGCTTCCGTGCGCATACCCCCTACCATACATGCCCCCGCGCGATGGCGCAACCCGAACATGCGCCGAACCGCGCGCTTTTTCTATCTAGAGGTCAATAAACGAGGTGGGGAGGGATTCCTCCTCGCTGCGGAGTACCCATTTACGGGACCGGTGAACCGGGTGTGCACCCGGAGTGAACTCGCTGTGAACCGCGAGTGAACCGAGTGTGAACTTTCTGTGTACCGCCGGTGAACCGGGAGTGAACGGAAACGGAGCGGGCGACCATGATGGCGAGGCCGAATGCACTGGCGACGCGGCGGTTAGGCCGATCGCGGGGGAATGCGATGCGATGGCGAGTTCACACGCGGGAGTTATTCGACGATCAGGCGGTCGCCCTCCGTGAGGGTCAGGTCGCGGGCGAGGGTTACCGTGGTCTGGCCGTCGCGGGTGCGGAGGGCGGCTTTGAGTTTCTTGCCATTGAGGGCGACTCCGGCCGGGGAGTGTTCAAGGCGGAGGGAGAGGGTGCGGAAGCTCTGGCGGCCGGCGAGGCAGGAGAGGCTGAGGGCCGCGGGGGTCTGGGTGAATCGGCCCCACGCGGTGGCGGAGAACCACGGGGCGGCGAAATGGTCGCTCGGGACGGTCGGAGCGAAGGAGAGGGTTTTGCCGGGGGCGTCGGGCTTGAACCCGGTGGCCGCCAGCAGGAGCGCCCAGCTGGACATCGCGCGGTAGTAGTGGTCGCCGCACTCGCCGTGGTTCCAGTACTTTCCCGCGCGGAAGTGGCGGTCGGCGATGTTGCCGACGACGGCGTCGCCCTCGGCCGTCAGGCCCAGGTCGATCATCATCGAGGCCAGGGCGTACTCGATGCCCGTCCACGGGGCGGTGGCCTGGACGTTGGCGTGGGTGAGGAGGCGGCGCTTGCGTCGGGGCGGGTAGGTGGCGTTGACGAGCCCGTCCTCGGCGTTGAAGTTGTACCGCATGATCGCCCGCAGGGCGTCGATGACGCGCTGGCGGGGCAGGGAAAGCCCCAGCCCGATCAGGCTGGTGAACCACTCGCCGTCGATCTGGTCGGTCATGCAGCATTCATCGCGGTTCTTGCCGTCGACCCACAGGCTGTAGTACTCGCCGTTCCAGAGCTTGTGGTCGAAGTTCCGTGCGGCTTTTTCCATCTGCCTTCGCCACTGGCCGGCCCGGCGGGCGTGGCCCAGGTCGTCGGCGATGCGAGCGGCGGCCCGGAGGGCGGAGATCCACAGGCTGGCGATGTACGAGGGCGTGCCGCGGAAATCCCACGCGTCGTACGTGTTCCGCCGGGTGTCGTGGTCCGGCAGCCCGTCGCCGTCGCCGTCCAACGCCGCCGTGCAGTCCATCGCCCGCTCCACGTGGGGCCAGAGCTTGCGGAGGTGCGCCTTGTCGCCCGTCCAAAGCCAGTCGCGGCAGGCGAGCAGGACGAACTGCTGGTTCATGTCGACGCGGTCGAAGCCCGTGTCGACGGCCGTCATGTCGGGCGTGAAGAAGTGGTGCACCCGCCCGTCGGCCCGCTGGAACTTGGCGCCCATGAGCATCTGGCCCTGCTGCAGGTCCGGGTACAGGGCCAGGATGCCGAACGAGCCCTGGTAGGTGATGTCGGTGGTGTGGAACCCGCAGCAGCCCAGGCCCTCCCACACGCCGAACCGCCCGGCCCGGTCCCACCAGGTGCACTTGGGCAGGGTGGTCAACTGGCCCGACCAGGCCTCGGGCAGCTCGGCCGGCAAGGTGGTGTCGAAGAGCGTGTCGCGGAAGTTCTCCACGAGTTTACGGTGCCGGGCGAACCCGCCCGACAGAAAGCGAGCGACGTCATGGGCGTCGGAGAACCAGTTCTCGTACATATGCCCGATCTCGGGCCCGCGGCTGGAGAAGTGGTGCCCGAAATGCCACCCGAGCACGAAGCGGATCTCCCGCTGCTCGAAGGGCTGGAGGGTCAGGCTCGAGCACAGGGCGCCCGTGCCCCAGCTCTGGCGGGTGCGGTCGTCGCCGAAGCACATGTTCATCCGCATGCGGATCTGCTGGAGGAACAGGATCAGCCCGTTCCGCCCGCGGAGGTGCGCCGCCAGCTGCGCGTCGGTGTGCCTCAGCAGGGCCGCGGGCGAGTGGGTTGCCTTCATCGAGGGCAGCCGCCCCGCCGCCCGGAAGTGCGTGTACACCGACTCGAACGGCATGCCGTACGAGACGTCGTTGCCGCCCCAGTGCATGACGGCATAGCCGTTGAAGAACGCCTCGCTCTCGCCGGCGATCCAACTGGCCTGCCCGCCCGAAACGCCCAGGCACAGGCTGCCGGCGGTCTGGAGCGGCTCCTTCACGCCCGTCCGCATCGAGAGGTACGTCGTGTCGCCCTCGCGCGTGACGGTGTTGACGAGCTTGCGATCGCAGACCCCCGCGGCCAGGGGGTTTTGCAGCACGCTCAACAGCGAGACCTCCACCGGCCGGGCAGAGAGGTTGCGGACGCTGAAGACCGCGTGGAACCCCGGCGTGCCGCTGGTGCGGGACTCGTGCGGGATCATGGGCGAGAACATCTGGGCCTCGACGGCGACGGGGAGCGTCTCGTCGAGGTAGCGGAGGCGCGCGACGGGGTAACGCCCGTCGAACTCGATGCCCTCGACGCTCTTGAGCCAGGCGAAGGAGTACAGGGCGTTCTGGTCGGTCCGCATGCCGAGGCGCCGCATGATCGGGCGCCGGCCCGGCTGCTGCGTCCGCAGGTGGAACGTCAGCGCCCCGGGCGAGAGGTTCGGGTCCTTCGCGCAGCACGCGGGGGGCTGGTTGGGCGACCAGAGCCCCATATTGAAGATGTGCCACTCGTGGAAGTAGCCGTCCGGGCGGATCTCGACCGAGCCCGTGCCCAGCCCGCCCAGGGGAATGCCGCTGTTATGTGCGATTCGATTGCGTATGGTAGCCATGACGTTCTCCAGGTTGGCTCTTCAACAGGGTCAGATCTTCGCCCACCGCCACTCGTAGGGTTCGAGCGTGAATTCCCGCCGCCCGCCGCGGCCGTCGCAGACCGTCGTGGTCTGCCGGGTCTCGAGGTTGTTGACGACGGCGAAGTGCCCCGTCTCGGGGTAGGCGGCGCAGTCGGTGTACAGGTTCGTGCAGTACCAGCGGGCCAGGGCGTCTTCCGTGCCCGAGACCCAGTGCAGGGCGCGGAGCAGCAGGCGGGCGTTGTCCAGGCTGAAGGGCAGGCCCGCCAGGTACAGGCTCCGCCCGCGCCCGAACGTGTTGACGGCCATCAATACGTGGGCGCCCGCCGCCCGGAGGGCCTTGGCCGTTCGTTCGCGGAGGTAGACGTAGCTGCGTTCGGTCGCCAGGTCGAGGGCGGCCGGGGCTTCGTCGGTGATGAAGTGAGGCCCGGCCAGGGCCAGCGGCTTGGCCACCACGCCCAGCGTGTTGCCCGTCTCGCGTTCGACGCCCAGCACGTCGGAGAGCTGGAAGTACCGCCCCTGGTGCTGGCAGGCGGAGGGGCCTCCGATGCCGATGAACCCGCCGCCGCGGGCCACGAAGCCGCGGAGGGCGGCCGTCACGGCCGGGTCCGACCAGTGCCGCCCGCCGCTCCAGCTCGTGCCCGCGTCGCCGGTGTTCAGGATGACGTTGACGCCCTCGGGCACGCCGCCCGTGCGGATGTCGTCGAAGTCGATGAAGCACACCTCCACCGGCAGGCCCGCCAGGCATTCCAGCGGGTTGGAGCCCACGAACTCCATCACGTCCGGGCGGCTGGGCACGTGGAATTTCTGGTCCATGCTCGGGTTTTGCAGCCACGCCCGCCACGGCCCCCACGCGTTCAGCACGGCGACCTTGATGGGGGCCTTGTACGAGGCCGTCCGCTTCGCGTGGGCCTGGAAGGTGCGGAACTCCCGGCACAGCGAGGCGACGTGGTCGACGAAGTCCGGGAACTTCGCCACCAGCGACAGGTACCCGCCGTACCCGATCCGGTCGATGGGCTGGCGGAGCAGGGCGCGGCGGATCTTCACCCAGTTGGCGATCGACTCCCGCAACGGCGTCCCGCCCGGGCGGAAGACGTCGGGGAAGAAGTAGGGGTAGAGCCTCGCCTCCCGCAACTGCGGCCCGGGAGAGTCCGACAATCGCCGCAGCGCCACGCCGTCCTCGACGGCCCCGATGTTCACGTCCAGCCCCAGCCCCTGGTAGCTCTCGCTGAAGGGCTCGGTGCCGATCCAGTGGTCGCCCTGGAACGCCGCGGTTCTCTTGCCCGCCCGGTGGGCCTTGTCGGTCAGTTGCCGGCCGAAGTCCACCACGAACTCGTGAATGAACCGCATCCAGGCGCGGTATCGCTCGGAGGGCACGCGGTTGGTGGAGTTGTAGTAGCCCTCGTCGACGAAATCCTCCGCCCGCATGCGGTAACCCATTTTCTTCTCGAAGTCGTCGAGCGCCCGCGGGCTGACCGTCTCGCCGTAGCCCAGCCAGTCGCGGTAGCGGTCGGTGCGGTCCTCGCCGCTGTCGATCACGAAGTGATAGGCGAACGTCGTGAACCGCACGACGTCGGTCTGCGGGTGAGCGGCCAGCCAGCGGTCGAAGAAGCCCATCAGGTGCTCGCGGGCCTCGGGGAAATACGGGTCCCCGCTCACGATCGGGGCGCACTGCCAGTTGTGGGTGATGTGATTGTACATCGACGTTGTGTCCCACGTCTGAAGGGCCAGGAAGCTCACCGTGTACGCGTGAAACTCCCGGGCCGGGGCGATTGTGACCGTGCCGGCCGCGGGGTCGAAGTCCCACGCGCCCGCGGGCAGGAGCTCGCCGCTCGTGCGGTCGATGACCTCCCAGTACTTCTTCGGGTCGCTGTCGGCGTCGATCTGGTACTTCTCGGCGCAGTAGCCCGTCATGAGCTTGATCGTCACGGTCGGCCCGGCCGCCGTCACCGGGTCGGACATGATGAACTTGCGGGCCAGTTGGTTCCAATGCCCCCGCGCGTACACCTGGTCGGCCCGGACGATGCAGAGGGTCGAGTAGGTCTCCAGCCCCAGGGCCAGCAGGTCGTCGGAGAGGCTCGTGCCGTCGCTGTCGCGGATGGCGTCGGCCCCCCAGAGTCTGGCCAGGGCCACCACGATCTTCTCATGCCCGGACTCAGCCGGCAGGGTGACGGACCCGATCGTCTTGTCTTCCATGTCGTGCTCCTTGCTCAGTGCAAAACTCACAGCCGCCAGACGCGTGTCTCGCCGCGTCGCATCGTGAGGGCGACCTCGGCCGCGGGGGCGAAGATCTCGCCGGTGAAGGCGTCTCTCATCGGCCGCGGGGCCGGCAGGTGAATCGTCCGCTCGCCGTCGAAGGCCGCGTGAAGGGCCAACACTCCCGCGCCCGCGAACACCTGGTCGCCCGCGTCGGAATACACGTGCACGCCCGACGACCGGGCGATGGTCCGCAGCAAGGCCGCCGGAAGGTTCGGGGCGGCGCTCCAGAACGACCGCCAGCCGGGCATGGGCTTCTCGAGCAGCCCGGGCATGTCCGGGTCTCGCCGCACGTGCAGCCGCACCCACCCGTGGAGGCGAGCGTCGGCGTCGTCGCCGTAGAGCACCGGGCCGAGGGTCTCGTGCGTGCCGTACGTGATGCGGTCGCCCGTCAGGTACGTCACGACCTCCGCCTGCCAGGGCATGGGGTAGGCGCCCGTTCGAATGCCGGTCAACTCCGCCATGGCCTCGGGGGAAACGCCCCGCTCGCTGACGAGCCCGGCGGCGTGGACCCAGAGCAGCGTTCGCCCGTCACGGGCGACGTGGGAGGCAATCGCCTGCCGCTGCTCGGGCGAGAGGTACAGGCAGTTCAGGAAAACCACGAGCTTGATGCGCCCGGCGTCGGTGCCCGTGAACAGCCGTTCCAGGTCGGTCGCGTCGTAGACCTCGAACGGGGCGCCCATCGCCCCCAACTCGGCCAGTTGCATGATCAGGGCCGACTCGGTCAGGGCCGTGTCGTACCACATGAACCGCGATGTCTCCTGGCTGACGACGACGGCGACCTGCGCCCGCGAGGAGCGGTCTTCCTCGAGCAGGTCCAGGGCGAGCCTTTGCATTCGGCCGATGGCGGCCATCAGCTCGGGGTCGTGATACCACCCGCCGCCCTGGTCCATCCACCAGTTGGTCCCACCGGCGGTCAACGCGCCGCAGACGTTCCGCTCGAGGACGCCGACGGTGCCGGGCAAGTCCGGGCAGCGTCCCCAGGCCGAGTCCGGGGCCGACAGGAACGTTCGCGTGTCGTCCTCGTTGTAGAAAAGCTTTCCGTGCAGCCGCACGCTCCCGGCGCGCAGATGGGGTCGACGTGCGGGCACGCCAGCACGCGGGCGAGGGCGTGATGCCCGCTGTCGTGGTAGCCGGTGGTGAAACGGCTGAACCAGAAGTGGTAGCCGTAGAAGGCCGCGACGATCTTCGTCCGCCCGGCCTCCCGCAGGGCGTCCTTGGCGACCTCGGCGAACCGCTCGATCCGCCGGGCCACCGTGTCGGAGTGGAATTCGAGATAGTCGCTGATGCGGCGGTCCTTCACGGGGTCGAGGATCGATCCGGCCCCGGGCGGGCGGAGCCGGTCGCGGGGGACTTGAGCGCCCGCCAGCGTCGCCTGCGGATCGCCCCAGGCTTCCTGCAGGGCCGCGTTGGTCTTGTACCGCTCGGCGAGCCACCAGCGATAGGCTTCCTGCTGGGGCTCGCTGAAGTCGCTGAGCCGTTCGGCCCAGATGTAACTCCACTCGCCGCAGTCGCCGCCGGCGACGTGATAGCCGGCGACGTTCTCGCCGAAATGCCGCTCGACGTGCAGGATGAACTCCCGCAGGGCCGGCTCCATCATGGCGTGCCACTTGGGCGAGTTGAACGAGACGTGCGCCCCGCCTCGGGCGATCATCTTGTTCGTCTCGAGGTCAAAGTGCACCATCCGCTCGCGGGGGTTTGCGTCGAGCCATTCCTGGGTGGGGATCAGCCCGACGCGGGGCATGACGAGGGCGTGGGGGTTGATGTCGATGATCTTCCGCATCTGCTCGTCGAAGGCGCGGAAGTCGTACACCCCCGGGCCGACGATGCCGTCGGTCAGTTCCGAGCAGACCGACAGCAGATGCACGCCGGTGCGGGCGGTCGTTCACGAACAGGGCCGGGGCCCCGCGGTGCGGGCGGACTTGGGCGGTCAGCATGGCGAGCCTCTCTTTCCTCAGTGGTTTGGGCCCGACAGGGCGCGGTCGATCCGCTGGCCGGGCTTGATCCGGACACGCCGCCCCAGCACCTCCAGGGCGACGGGGGCTCCGCCACGCTGGGCCTCGATGACCAGCCGCTTCGGCGTGATCTCAAACCGCAGCCGCAGGCCCTGGTACACCGTGCTGAACGCCAGACGCTTCCACTTGGCCGGCAGCTCGGGGGCGACCGCGAGGCAGTCGGCCTTCACCCGCACGCCGCCGAACCCGGCGACGATCGAGCTCCACCCGCCGCCCATGGACGCCGCGTGCAGCCCGTCGTCGCACAGGCCCGGCTGGGCCAGGCCGTCGATCGCCCCGGCCTGGAACTCGTACTCGTAGGCCTTGTCCTTGTACCCGACGTCCAGGGCGAACATCACGTGCACCGCCGGCGAAAGCGACGAGGTGTGCTTCGTGATCGGGTGATACCGGTCGAAATTCAGCCGGAAGACCTCGCTCGTCCGCATCTCGGGCAGCAGGTAGAGCAGCAGCAGCACGTCGGCCTGCTTGATGGTCTGTACCGGGTGCTGGAAGTAGCCGTCGAACTGCTCGTAGAGCCCGGTGGCCGGGTCGAAGTTGATCTTCAGCGTCGCGGCGATCTGGCGCCAGCGAGTGAGTTCCTTCGCCGTCAGGCCGAACCGCGCGAGGGCCTTGGGGTTCTTGCCCGGCGGGCCGATCAGGTCGGCGGCCTTCGTGAGGTTCCAGCGGGCGAACGAGTTGGTGTACACGCTGTTGTTGACGCACTGGTGGTGCTCGTCCGGGCCGATCACCTGTTTCAGCACGTGGGCGCCGCTCTTGTCCTGGCGGACGCGGCTGGCCCAGTAGCGGGCCGTGGCGACCAGGATGTCCAGCCCGGGCCCGTTCAGGAACCCGCGGTCGCCCGTCGCCAGGTAATGCTGCCAGAGCCCGAACGCCACGTCGCTGGTCACGTGGATCTGCTGCTCGCCCCCGCGCCACCGCCACCACGAGCCGTCCTTGCGATGGATCCACTTGGGGCATTCCTCCAGCCCCGTGCCGGCGCTTTCCCAGGGGAACTTGGCGCCCTGGCACCCGGCCCGGCGTGCGACGATCTGGCCGCCCGCCAGGCGGTCGTGGCGATACCGCAGCAGGCTCTCGGCGATCTCGGGGTACTGTTGCGAGAAGAACGGCAGCATGTAGATCTCGGTGTCCCAGAAGATCCGCCCGCCGTACCCCCAGCCCGAGAGCGTCTTGGCCGGGATGCTCGCGCTCAGCGGCACGGTCACGTTGTTCTTCGAGGCCGACTGAAGCAGATGGAACACCCAGAACCTCACCATCGTCTGGATGAACCGGTCGCCCTCGATCACGACGTCGCAGTCGCGCCAATAGTCAGCCCAGACGGCGACGTGCTCGCGTCGGAGTGCCTCGAACGCGGGGGCTTTCTGTGCCTCGACCCGGGCGCGTTCGAGCGGCCCGGCCTGGCGCAGGGAATTGTGCATGACGACGACCTTCTCCAGGGCCGTCGTCTGCCCGCGGACGGCATCGAGCCGCATCACCAGCCCGGTCTTCCGCCGGGCCTTGACGGCCCGCGTCTTCGCCGCCACGTCCTCGCCCTTGCGCGAGAGACTGTGTCGTGCCGCCACCGCCACCTGCGTGCGGAACTGGGCCGTCTGAACAAGCATCCAGACCGTCTCGCCGTCCCGGCCCTTCTCGAGTTCCTTCATCTGCTCGAGCCCGTCGACGTGGGTGGCGGTTCCGTCGATCAGCGAGGTGATCGTCACGGGCCCGGAGTAGTTCTCGGGCGTGAACGACCACTGGATCGCCGCCAGGTGCGGTCGGGCCTGGCTGGCGAGGCGCCGCGACACGATCCGCGTCACCCGCCCGCCCTTGCTCTTGTACCGCACCACCCGCTCCAGCAGGCCGTGCTTCATGTCCAGCGTCCGCGTCTCGGACACGATGCCCCGCGGATTGGCCGACATGGGCCCGGCCCCGTCGTCAAAGTCGATGAACATCGCGTTGGGCATCGCCACCAGCCGGGCCGGGTCGCGGTACTTCGCCGGCAGCCCGGGCGGGCACTTCGGGCGGTCGTACACCTCCGCCATCAGCGTCAGCGGGCGCGACACCTCGGCGGGGCGAGATTCCTCCCGCGACCCGCGGACGCCCCAGAGCCCGTTGCCCAGCGTCATCACGCTCTCGAAGTACGCCTCGAGCTCGGGGCCCGGGTTCTCGGCCACGATATTCCACCCGCGCAGGTGCTTCGTCAGATCGCGTTTTGCCATGTCTCAGCTCCGCTTTGCCCAGGAGGCAAAGATCTCGTTCAGGGCCCCGAGGGTCAGTTCGCCGACGGAGGCGAAGACCCGCTCGGCCGCCCGCGCCTGCTCGCCGATGCCGGCGGCGGGCATGCCGGCGTTGTGGATGGCCTCGATTCCGACGGCGGCGTCCTCGACGCCCAGGCACTGGGCGGGCGTGAGCCCAAGCCTCGCCGCGGCGGCCAGGAACACCTCCGGGTCGGGCTTGGACCGCGTGGTGTCGTTGCCGTCGGCGACGGCGTCGAAGTATTTCCGCAGGCCGGTGCGTTCGAGCACCAGCGGGGTGTTCTTGCTCGCCGACGCGACGGCGCAGCGGATACCCGCGGCCCGCAGGGCCTCCAGCAGGCGGATCGACCCGGCCAGCACGTCGGCGGGCGTCATGCCGCCGACCAGTTCGACGTACCGGGCGTTCTTGCGGTCGCACTGGGCGGCGAAGGCCTCGTCGGGCGGGAGGGCGCGGCGGTTGTGGGCGTAGATGTTCCGCAGGCTCTGCTGGCGCGACACCCCGCGCAGGGTGTGGTTGACCTCGCGGTCGAAGGCCAGACCGAGCTCGTCGGCCAGTTCCTTCCACGCGCGGAAGTGGAACTCATCGGTGGTGACCAATACGCCGTCGAGGTCGAAAATCACTCCGCGCAGCGCCCGGTCTCGGGCTGGTTGGGTCTGTGGGCCGGCCATGGACACTCCTTCGTCTCAGGAGCCGACAAGGTATCCGCCCCCCCCTGCGCGGGCAAGCAGGTTTTCCCTGGACGCATCACCGGTTTCACGAACTCTACCAGAACGTGGTGGTGGATAACGGCCAGGCGGGAGTTCCGTCCTCCTGGTTGGACGATACCCCTGGGTTATCTGGTGGCCATCGGTGGACGCGCGGGGGGCCTACCCCCCGCACCCCCCGGGGTTTTTCGCTTTTGGGCCTGCCGGCAGGCGGTGAAGCGATAAATCCCGGGGGGCACGGGGGGCGGGCCCCCCGCGCCTGAGGTCATGGAGGGGCCAAGGTGCGGCCTTCGTGCCAGGGCTGTCACGAAAGGGCCATCGTTCCTTTTTGCCTCCCTCGAAACTGGGGATGAGTCAGGGTTCTCTTCTGACTCACTTGGCCAGTTCGACGCGGAAGACCGTCTCGGCGCCGGGCCCCAGCCACAGCCAGGCCGTTACGAAGCCTTCGCTGTTCTCCGTGCCGTCGTTGGCGAGGCCTTCCTTGCCCTCGCTGCCGTAGCCGAAGGAGTAGAGCTTCGTTTTCAGGGGGAACTTGACGAGGATGCGGTCGGTCTTGGTCTGGCTGTTGTTGACGAACATGACGTACCGCTTGCCTTCGGCGTTCGTGAACTCGCCGACCAGGACGGGCAGGTCGCCGTCGTACGCCGGCCAGATCGCCGAGACCAGTTCATTGGCCTTCCAGGCCTGCCCGCCGCCCATGGCCTTGGGGTAGAAACTCACCCGCGTGGACACCAGGTGATTGAACAGGTCGCCGTAGGTCTTGTGGAAACGGTTCTGCACGGTGCGGAGGTCGCGGTACGTCTGGGTCTTCTCCCAGAACTCGTTGATGGGCGCCACGCCGGTGTCGGGCCCGGGGGCGGGCAGGTACCAGAAGAACCACACCAGCCCGTTGGCGCCGGCGGCCACCGACGTGTTCACCTGCCAGCGGAAGTCGGTCAGGCTCGGGGTGCGGTACATCATGTGGCCCAGGCTCAGCGCGGTGTTCCAGAACGGCACGCCGTGCCGCAGCGAGGCCTCGCGGTAGATCCGGAGGTTATCGTAGTACGGGTCGATCCCATGCCCCTCCATGTGCATCTGCATGTAGCAGTCGTAGCCCAGGATGTCGGCCCCGCTCAACTGCATGTACTTGTCCAGGTACTTGTCCCAGTTGGGGGCGATGGCCGGCAGATGGTTGTAGAAGGGGAACAGGTGGGGCGCGATCTCTTTCTGGATCCGCTGGCATTGGGCGACTGCGTCACCTCCCCCTTCGTCGCCGACAAAGAACCCCAACAGGCCCGGATGTTTCCCGAAATCAGCGACGGCTGCCTTGACGCCCGTGGCGTAGTCGACGGGTGGCTTTCCGTCCTTCCCCGCCTGGCCCATGCAGCGGGGGTCCCGCGGGATCATCTTCATGTCCCGGGCGGCCGCCCAGTCGAGCATCTTGACCATGTGGGCCTTCTGGACCGGGTCGGAGGGGTCGAAGTCAGGCCCCTGCGGGACGGTGATGCCCGCGTCGGCGAGGGACTGCATGTCGGCCTCGGTCATGTGGTCCCGGTAGGTCTTCATGTCCAGGTAGTTCCAGATGCTGATGGGGTACTTCTTGAGCCCGAACGACTCGGTTTTCTTGATGACGGCCTTCATCTTCTCCGTCACGGGATAGACCGCCTGGGCGAAACACACCGTCGCCACGGCCTGGGCCGCCGCGATCACGATCAACGTCCTGATTGCACGCATTGGGTTCTCCTGTTGCACCTGAGGTCCATGGCGGGCCTGCTCACTTGCGGCCTTCTCGCCACCAGACCAACGGAACGGCGACCGGGTTCTTGCCGGGAATCGGCACGGGCCCGGGAGTCTGGTCGCCCTCGGGCCAGGGGCGGTCCAGAAAATCGTGGCTGACTCCAGCCCCGCCCCCCCGCGCCGCTTGCGGCTCGGCGGGTGTCAAGGTGAGGATTCCTCTGTCCTGGTCCAGCGTCGCCCCCATCCCCGCCGCCCCCAGCGCGTTGCCCGAAACCTTGTTGGGCGGGAAGTCCCCGCTCGTCGTGTCGTTGATCTCCGCCGGGACGTTGAAGAAAGCGTTATTCGCGATCGTGTGACTCCCCCCGGCCGCGGGATGGTTTCCCGCGATCACCCGGTCCGTCACCTTGCCGCGGATGTTCATCCCCTCGTCCGATTGCCCGATGAAGTTGTGCACGAACGTCTGGCCGCAACAGTCGTGCTCGTAGATGCCCTGCTTGGCGCCCCAGATGATGTTGCGGTCGAGCAGGCAGAAGGGCTCGACGACGGAGGCCTCGATGAAGATCCCCGTCCCGCAGCCGATCATCACGTTCTGCGTGCAGCGCGAGTCGCGGTTGTCCCAGTCCATCCAGATTCCGTTGATCGGGTTGTCGCGGATGAGGTTCCGCCGGATCAGCGTGCCCTGGTTGCCGTGTGTTTTGATGCCGGCCGACTCGGACACCTCGGCGATCGGGAACCGCGAGTTGATCTCGAGTGAGTTCTCTTCGATGAGGGCGTTCCTGGCCGGCAGCCCGGCGATGCCGCACACGCCGGTGCGTTGCACGCGGTTGCGGCGGACGATAGTCCACTCGGGCTCGCCCTCGCCGGGCTCGCCCGGCTGGGCAGCCCCGCCGTACCAGCCGTTGCCGATGTCGATCCCCACGGCGTTGACGTCCCGCACCGTGTTGCCCTCGATCAACCAGTGGTGCCCCGCGCACACCGACACCGCACCCTCCTGGGGCCTGGGAAACCCGTTGCCCACCTGCTCGAACACGAAGCCGCAAACCTGGATGAACCCCAGCCCGCGCACCCGCGGCCGAAAACACCCGCGCCGGGTCGTGATCTCCATCCGCACGGCGTTGGGGTCGACCTGGCCGAACGTGCGAACGAACAGCCGCCCGGCCTGGCGGTCGGTCCAGTGCGAACCATCCGTGGCCAGGAGTTCCTCGCGGCTGCCGACGCATTCCAGCCGGCGGCCGTCCTGAAAAACCATCCCGCGCGGGAGGGTGTAGGGGCGTTTGCCCCGGTGGGGCTGCGCCCATTCCATGATGTCGAACGAGGCGTCGGTGAGGTTGTCGATGGCGAAGGGGTTGTAGTCGCCGAAGTCCACGCTCGCCAGGAGCAGCACCCACAGGCCGCGGGCGGGGTCGTCGGGTGTCCAGTTCGCGGCCGGCTCGGAGCCCTTGACGATCACCTGCCCGCCGGGGGCCGCGTGGTAGCCGATCATCTGAGAGGGGCTCTCGCCGCCGGCGACCGGGCGGATGCACTCGCGGTAGACTCCCGCGTGCACCAACACCCGCTGGCCCGGGCGAAGGACCTCCGCCGCCCGGCCGATCGTCTTGAATGGGAGCGACTCTGTGCCCGGGTTGGCGTCCGAGGCTCGGGGCGATTGGGTGTCCACGTGCAACGTCGTGGAAAAGACCGCCTGGGGCCGCCAGAACTTGAACTCTCCGCCGCCGGGCTTGGCAACGGGCGGATCGAGGCTGAATAGGTCCACGGTGGGTTACCTGCCTTTGGTTGTGATATTGGCTGTGGCTGGCTCGAGCCCCTCGGCCCGGGCCTCCAGGCGGATGCGCCCGGGCGTTTCGCCGGCCTTGATGATCAACTGGCACCGCCCGCGGAAGGCCTTGCGGTACGGCTGCTGGAAACTCTCGATGCTCCGCGGGTCGCCGTTGGACACCCCCACGATCGTGCCCGGGCCCTTGAGGGCAAACTGCACGAGATCCCCGGCCCGGGGGTTCATCACCCCCGCGTTGTCAGTTACCTCGACGGTCACGAAGCACAGGTCCTGCCCGTCGGCGGCGATGGCCTTGCGATCGGGTGTCAATCGCAGGGCGGCGGAGGGCCCGGCCGTGCGGAGGGTCCAGCGGTCGGCCTCGCGCCCGGCGGCGTCCAGCCCGACGGCGACCAGCTCGCCCGGCTCGTAGGGCAGCTCCCACACGGCGGTGAACTTCGTGTCGCGGCTGGTTTCCTTCACGCCCAGATCGCGGCCGTTGAGGGTCAGTCGCACGCTCGGGCAGGAGGAATACGCGCGGACGTGCATTGATCGGCCATCGAGTCCGGGCCAGGTCCACGAGGCCTGTTCGTCCGCCCAGCCCCAGGTCATGATGCCCTCGCCGGAGACCTGCAGGGGCCCAGCCTGCTGGACGAAGCAGGCCACCAGCGGCCGCCGGCCCCAGACGGCCTCGCGGTAGTACGACTGCGGGCGGCGCCACCCGCACAGGTCCAGGTCGCCGCAATACGCCGCCGTCCACGGCCAGACGTTGTTCTGCACGCCCTCGCCGTCCCACCTCGTCCGCCCGAGGGCGGCCTCGCCGAGGTAGTCGTAGCCCGTCCAGACGAAGTCGCCGATCACGTACGGCAGATCCTTGACGGAGGTCAGGCAGGTGAAGACGTCCTTGGGGTAAGACTCCGTGCCGGCGATGACCTGCCGCGGGCGTTTCTCGTGGTCGGGGAGGTAGCGTTCCACCTTGTAGTTGTACCCGCACACGTCCAGGGCGTCGAAGCCCACGAACAGGTCGTCCCACGGAACGAACGGCATGAACGCCTGCGCCACCGGGCGGGTAGCGTCCAGCTTGCGGACGAAATCGGCGAGGGTCTTGGTGAGCTTGAGAGCCTCGGGCTTTTCCTGGGCGGCCACCTCGTTGCCGATGCTCCAGAAAATCACGCTCGGGTGGTTGCGGTCGCGGAAGACCATCGACTGAATATCCCGCTTCCACCATGTCTTGAAGTACAGCCCGTAATCCTGCGGGCCTTTGCACAGGTGCCACGTGTCGAAGGCCTCGTCCATCACCAGCATGCCCAGGCGGTCGCAGGCGTCCAGGAACGCCGGCGAGGGCGGGTTGTGCGCGGTGCGGATGGCGTTGAACCCGGCGGCCTTGAGCCGCTCCACCCGCCGCTCCTCCGCCCGGTCGTACGTGCAGGAGCCCAGCGCCCCGTTATCGTGGTGAACGCACGCGCCCAGCAGCTTCGTCGGCTGACCGTTGACGCGAAGCCCGTTCTCGGCGTCCACCTGCACCGTGCGGATGCCGCACGTCGTCGCCGTCGCGTCGACGGCCTGGCCGGCCACCGACAGCGTGCTCTCCAGGCGATACAGGGCCGGCGAATCCGGCGACCAGAGCGAGGGAGTTTTTACCAGCAGGATCTGGCTGAACTCGTGCGTCTCGCCGGCCTCCACCGATTGCTCGGCCACGCCGCTGGCCGCCGTCTTGCCGGAGGGGTCCACCAGCCGCGAGCGGATCGTGAGCTTGCGCCTCCGCCCGCTGTCGTTGCGTACGGCCGTGCGGACGGCGAGGGTCGCTTCCTTGTCGCCCAGGCTCTGCGTTGAGACGCACACCCCCCAGGGCTCGACGTGGATCGGGTCGGTCGCCGTCAGCCAGGCGTGGCGGTAGATTCCCGCGCCGGGGTACCACCGGCTGGTGAGGCCTCTGGCGTCGACGCGGACGGCGATCACGTTGGCGCCCTTGCCGAAGGTCACGTGGTCCGTCAGGTCCACGTGGAAGCTCGTGTAGCCGTACGCGTGCTCGGCCACGCGCTGGCCGTTGCACCAGATCTGACAGTTCATGTAGACGCCGTCGAAGGTTACCCGCACGTGTCGGCCACGCCATCGCTCGGGCAGGGCGAAGGCCTTGCGATACCAGCCCACGCTGCCGACGGTGAAGCCGACGCTTCCGCCGCCCAGGGCGTAGGAGTCGAAGGGCCCGCTGCGGACGGCCGGGGCGGCCGCCTCGTACATCCCGCCGGCCCCCTGGGCGTCGAAGACGCGGACGGCGACCAGGTCCGAGCCGTCGCCCTTGAGCAGCCCGGCCGGCACGGTGTAGATCCGCGGCTGGTCGTACGCGGTGGCGAAGGCGGGGGGGAAGGCGCCCATCGAGCCCACGCGAACGCCGTTGACGAACGTCTCGTCGACGTCGTCGATCTTACCCAGGGCCAGTTGCACGTCCTTGCCCAGCAGGTTCGCGGGCACTTCGATCCGCCGGCGGAACCAGCCGGACACGTTGTCTTGCGCGTAATTCGAGTGCGATTCCCACGTGGCCGGCAGGGCCACTTCCTGCCAGGCCCCGTCGTCGAAGGCGGGCTCTTTCCAGGCCCCGTCATCCCCGGGTTGGAACCGCCACCGGCCTTCGGTGGGCGAGAGCCGTTCCGGCCCCAGCGGCGCGGGCGGCAGGTCTTCGATCCGCCAGTCGTGGGGCAGCTCGACCGCCCGCCAAGGGGAGTCATCGAACGCAGGTTGCCCCGCCCCGGGCGCCTCGCCCAGGAAGAACCGCCAGCCCTTGTCGAACGCCTCTACCGCACGCAAAGAACGAGCCATTGTCGCACCTCGATTCGATCAAGCTTGTCCCAACGGAATGCACGGCACGGCCCGGGCGGCCGCCGCCGGGACCGGGGAGACGTTCGACGTCGCCCCAGGCAGCGCGTACCAGTACGTCGTCGCCGCGTAGTCCAACTCCGAGGGCTTCCACGTGTTGACCTCGACGTCCATCCGCAGCCGCTGGCGGAACGGAATGCCGTCCAGGTTCCGCGTCCGCGTCAGCACGTTGTGGCCCTGGGTGCGGATCTCATCCGACCGGACGTGACTGGCGAAGGGCAGGTTGAACGTCGCGCGGGGCGCCCACGAGAAGTTGTAGTAGTCCTCGTTGCCCGTGCCCATGTGCGTGGGGAAGCCCTCCGCGTCCACCCAGATCTTCTCCGTGCCCTCGCCGTACCAGGAGGCGATGGGGTTGAAGATTGCCAGCGTGTCGCCCACGTACACCCCCCGGCCGCGGGTCTCGATAAAGTTCCAGTCCCGCAGCGGCGGGCACGGGATGCCGGCCTCGAACTTCCAGTTCGCGTGGAAGTGCATCGAGCGGTCGTCCCACGCCCACTCACTCGTCATGACCTCGGCCTGCACGGTCAGCGGCTGGTCGGAGAAATTGTGGAACGTGAGCGTCGCCGATTTGGCGTAGGGCATGACCCATCGGCAGACCATCTGGCGGTAGACCGAGACGGTGCGATACCAGGAATGGACGAAGCTGAGCCCGGGCCCGGCCCCGAAGAAATCGCCCATCGGACACCAGACGGTTTGTTCCCCGTCGAATTCCGCGGAGATGACGGTGGAGTGGAGGGCGGCGTTGGGCTGGTGTTCCTCGCCGCGTCGCAGGTGGATGCCGATCTGCCGGACGGCGGCGGCCCCGGGCGGCAGGGCCATCGTGACCGAGCCGCCGGGGGCGATGGTTTGTTCCAGGGCGTGCACCTGAGCCCCCACCGGGGCAGGCGGGGCGGAGAGGGTGCGGTTGACCCGGCGGATCGTCTCGCCCGCCCGGGCCAGCAGGTTCCTCGTGAGCGTCTACGTGCGGTAGTTGATCTGGTAGCAGACCGTCGGCGTGGCCGGGCCTCCGTCGGGCTCTTCCCACGTCACCAGGCAGCGGCGAGCGTAGGGGATCGGCAGGTACGTCGTGTTGCCCAGGTGATCGAACAGGCCGTAGCTGGGCTGATTGGCCTGCAACGGCTCGCCCGGGTGGAACTCGCCCAGCATCAGGTCGAGCCCGTCGTATTCCAGCACGGGGGTGGGCGCTCCGTCCAGGTAGATCCGCAGCTTGCCGGGCTTGGGGCAATGGCTGGTCAGGTAGAGGCGGACGATCGCCCCGGGCCCGGCGGCGTCCATCATCACGTGGCACTTGCGCCCGCCGACTTCATCCACGCGGACGAAGTTCTCGCTGCTCTTGATGAACCAGTCGGCCTGGTCGGGCGCCTTGCGGCGGCGGTCGTAGCTGCTGGCCTGCACGCACGTAAACGCCGGCTCGGGCCAGCGGGCCACGGAGTCGTAATCCAGCATCTCTTCCAGAAGCGACTCGATGCTGATGACGGCGTTGGCGGCGGGCGGTTTGGATGGCATCGATGGCTCCGGTTGTCGGCTTACCAGGGATTGGACGCGTTCATCTGCCACGCGTCCAGCCGGCGGACGGTGACGGGGCCCCCGCGGGCCCAGAGGGAAATGCCCAGGCTGTCGGGCCGGGTGGGGTAGATTCGCTGGGTGAGGCACTGGCGGCCGTTGGCGAAGACCTCGAGCATCGAGCGGTCCAGGAAGATTCGCAGTTTCAGGCTCTCTCCGTCGGCCAGCTCGAACGGGGCGGTCTGCACGCGGACGTCTTTTCGTCCGTCGGCCAGCGGGTTGTCGAAGAAGAAGTTCATGATGGGCAGGGGCCAGGTCTGGACGACGTCCGGGCTGAGCGTCGAACGCGTGGTGTCAATCGAGAGCGTCCCGGCGGCGGGGTTGTATATGATGGCGGTCTGTTCTTGTCCATCCGGCGATTGGCGGACGGTCACGACGAATTCGCGGCCGGCCGGGTCGGCTTCGAGGGCCAGTTCGAGGCAATCGCCGGCCAGGTCGGGCGGGGCCCAGGGGGCATCGCCGGTGAGTTTCACGTTCTCGTGGCGGCGGTGGTCGTAGCGGAGGACGTTGAGTTCCTCGGGCGGCTCGATCGCCAGGTTGCCGTCGGGGGCCAGGCTGAGCACGCGGGGCAGCGTCAGCACGCCGGCCCAGCCGCTGCGGAGGGCGGCCTGGCGGGTGCGGTGGTCGGCCGCCCAGGCCCAGAAGATCCGCCGGCCCCTGGCGTCGAGGAGGGTTTCCTGGGCGAAGCAGGGCCCGCCCGCCCAGTTCATCCGCCCGTGCCGCTCGGGGTAGAACCGTTCGTTCTCGTACCGCCCGATGTAATACTGCGTGCCGCGGTAATGGCTGATGAACATCAGCACGTGCTTGTCGCCCAGGGGGAAGAAGTCCGGGCAGGAGCAGTCTTCCTCCGGGCCCGTCCAGCGGCGGTCGGATTGATAGAACGGGCCGCGGTATTCCCAGTGGACAAGGTCGCGCGACCGGAACAGCCAGGCCACGTCGCCCTCGACCTTCGGCAGCGAGTCGATGATGTTGCCGCTGAGGCAGTAGTGGTAGTCGCCCTCCGTCCAGCCGCACACGTCGAACATCTGATACGCCAGGTAGTGCGGGTCGGTCTCCTTGACGAGGGGGATGACCGGGTTGGCCGGGTGTTTTTTCCAGTGGATCAGCCCGTCGTCGGTGCAGGTGGCGATGCACGCCCCGGCCTCGCCGCCCCGGTAGATCAGGGTGGGAACGCCCTCGCGATTCACCAGCGAGCCCCCGGCGTAGGCGTGCTTCTCGGGGTCCTCCGGCGACATCGTCAGGGCCGGCGGGTGGCAGGTCCAGTGCACCAGGTCGGTGCTGGAGATGTGGCCCCAGTAGTTCACCCCGCCGGGGAAGTACGGGTAGAAGATGTGGTATCGGCCCTTCCAGTAGATGCAGCCCTGGGGGTCGAAGGGGCAGTTGTAGTCTTCGGGCCCCATGAGGTGATACCGCGGGCGCTGCGGGTCGAGCTGCAGCTTCTCTCGCAACTCCCGCGCATCCCGGATCAACTCGGCCACGTGCTCGATCTGGCGGGCGGTCTTCTGGGCGTCATCCATGGGACATCACCAGGGGTTGGAGGCGTTCATCCTCGACGCGTCCAGCCGTCGGACGGTGAGGGCTCCGCCGCGGGCGGCGAGGGCCACCCCCACGCTGTCGCGGCGGTCGGGGTAGATCCGCTGGGTGAGGCACTGACGCCCGTTGGCGAAGACCTCGAGGATCGACCGGTCCAGGAAGATGCGTAATTCCAGCCGCTCGCCCTTCGCCAGTTCGAACGGGGCTGTCTGAACCCGCACGTCCTGCCGGCCGTCGACGAGGGGGTTGTCGGCGTAGAAGGCCATGAAGTTGTGCGGGTAGGGCGTGACGACTTCCTTGCTGATCGTCGCACGCGTGGCATCGATCGAGAGCGTTCTCGCCGCCGGATTGCACACGATGGCGGTCTGTTCCTCGCCGTCGGGCGAGCAGCAGACCTTCACGACGAACTCCTTCGCCTTGCCCATGTCCACCTCGAGGGCCAGTTCCAGGCAATCGCCGGTGACGTCCTTGAGGGGCATCTCGGCCTCGGCGGCGAGCTTGACGTTCTCGCGATGGCGTGCGTCGTAGCGGAGCACCGCCAGTTCATCGGGCGGGTTGATCAGCATGCTGCCGTCGGCGGCCAAACTGAGCACTCGCGGCATGGTCAGCACGCCCGCCCAGCCGCTGGCCAGGGCGCGCTGGCGGGTGCGTTGGTCGGGCGCCCAGGCCCAGAAGATCCGCCGGCCTTTGTCGTCGACGAGGCTTTCCTGCGCGAAGCACGCCCCGCCGGGCCAGTTCATGCGGCCGTGACTCTCGGGGTAGAACGTCTCATTTTCGTAGCGCCCGATGTAATACTGCGTTCCCCGCGAATGGCTGATGAACATGAGCACGTGCTTGTCGCCCAGGGGGAAGAAGTCCGGGCAGGAGCAGTCTTCCTCCTCGCCCGTCCAGCGGCGGTCGGAGGTGTAGAAGGGGTGCAGGTATTCCCAGTGGACCAAATCTCGCGAGCGGAACAGCCACGCGATGTCGCCGGCTTCCTTCCGGTTGCCGCCGCTCAGGCAGTAGTGGTACTCGCCGTCCACCCAGCCGCAGACGTCCCACATGTTGTACTTGCCGAACTCGGGCGAGCCCTCCTTGGGGATCGGGATCACCGGATTGGCCGGGTGCTTTTTCCAGTGGATCAGCCCGTCGTCGGTGCAGGTGGCGACGCACGCCCCGGCCTCCAGACCGTTGTAGATCAGCGTCGGCACGCCCTCGCGGTTGACCATCGACCCGCCGGCGAAGGCGTGGCGGTCGGGGTCGCCGGGTGCGATCGTGATGGCCGTCGGGTGGCAGGTCCAGTACACCAGGTCCGTGCTGGACAGGTGCCCCCAGTAGTTCACCCCGCCCGGGAAGAACGGATAGAAGATGTGGTATCGACCCTTCCAGAAGATGCACCCGTGCGGGTCGAACGCCTGGTTGTAGTCCTCCGGCCCCATGAGGTGGAACCGCGCGCGGTGGGGATCCTGCCGGTATTTCTCCAGCAGCTCCCGCGCGGCCAGAATCAGCTTACCTACGTGTTCGATCTCCGGGGCCGTCTTGTCTGCGTCGCTCATGTTCGCTCCTGTCGCTTTATCGCGCTTCCGGGGCCAGTTCTTCCATCGTGACGACCACGTCGGCGAACGGGCGGGTCTGGCCGATGACCCGGGCGTTGACCTCGTCGCTGCCGGTGGACCAGGCGACGGCCTCCTCGTGCGTGTTGCCGTGCCGCCGCCGCCGCTGGATCAGCCGTTCGATCCGCACGCCGTCGTCGACGTCCACGTACCAACTCTCGTCCAGCAGTTCCCGCACGCCGCCCCAGTTGTCCGCCGGGTGCAGAAGGTAGTTGCCCTCGGTGATGATCAACTCGACGTCGGGCGAGACGACGCCCTCGGCGGCGATGGATTCCTCGATCTCGCGGTGGAACACCGGGTAGTAGATGACCGAGTGGGTTTCGGCCCGGATGCGTTTCAGGAGCATGGTGTAGCCCAGGGCGTCGAAGGTGTCGACGGCGCCCTTTCGCATGGCCCGGCCCAGGTCTCGCAGCACGAGGTTGCTGAAGTGGTAGCCGTCCATGGGCACGACGCGGGCCTTCTCGCCCAGCCGCTCGGCCAG
>JAPLNA010000033.1:0-330 GCA_026693065.1 Planctomycetota bacterium | reverse complement strand
GGGTGCTCTTGCCGCTTCCGGGCTTGCCCACCAGGCCGAGGATTCTTCTTCCGCGGCCCATCAGGAGGCGGGCGTGCTCGACGGCGGCGTCTAACGAGTGGATGGAGATAGTCATGCCTGGATGATAGGGGGGCAGGGCTCCGGCGGTCAACACGCACGTTCCGCCGCCTCCGCGGATCGGGGGGGGTGTCTCCGTGGTTCTGCATGGGTGCCGTGGTTCGCGGCGCAGCCGCAACCACGTCCTGGGGTCTGCCCCGGGCGGGGAATCGTGGTTGCGGCGGCGCCGCGAACCACGGCGCCCGGTTACCGCGAGGAACCTTCGAGGCGGCA
>JAPLNA010000032.1 GCA_026693065.1 Planctomycetota bacterium | reverse complement strand
GTTCTTTGCCTTCCCTTCATGCCGCCTTTTCGTTCAGGCCGCAGAATCCCTCGCAGGAAGGCGACGCCCGCCCGACGGTGGACAGGGCCTTCCCCACAGGAAAGGAAGCGATCATGCGAAAAGGGATGGCAATCGGAGCGGCGATGTTGCTGGCAGCGTGTTTCACGGGACCGTTGGAGGCGCAGTCCAATGACATCCCGCCGGACGTGAGAGCCACGTTGGAGGCCATGAGCCAGCGGCTGAAGGAACAGGACCGCCGCCTCAAGGAGCAGGAGGAGCGTCTGGCCGAACTGGAGCAATCCAAGAAGGCCGCGACGACCCTGGGGGGAACGATCCCCGGGTCCCCGGCCAACGAGGCCGCCCAACGGGAGATCATCAGGCAAGTCGTGACGCAGGCCCTGATGGAGAGCAAGCCCACCCAGCCGGCCTGGATGGAGAACCTGAAACTCGCCGGCGACTTCCGCCTGCGGTACGAGTTGAACCACTACAACTGGGGCTCGAAGAAGAACACCGAGAACCTCGACCGCAACCGTGCGCGATACCGCCTGCGGTTCGGGCTGGTCAAGACCTGGCTGGACGACCAGCTCGAGGTCGGCTTCCGCCTGGCCAGCGGCAGCGACAACGACGCCAACTCCACCAATCAAACCTTCACCCAGGACTTCTCCAAGAAGCAGGTCTGGATCGACCTGGCCTACGCCAAGTACAGCCCGAAGGAGATCAAGGGGCTCAGCTTCATCGGCGGCAAGATGGTCAAGCCCTGGGCGGAGAATGAGCTCTTCTGGGACTCCGACGTGAACCCCGAGGGCTTCTGGGCCGAGTACAAGGCCCCGAAACTCGGGTGTCTCGAGCCGTTCGTCGGGGCGGGCTACTTCATCGTCAACGAGTCCGCCACCCTGCACGACAGCGCGGTGGGCATCTACCAGGCGGGCGTTCGGGCCGAGCTGTGCAAGGACGTGAAGTACACGTTCGCGGCCAATTTCCAGGAATGGACGAACTACGACGTGAGCGGCGCCTCCGCCCGCGGCAACGACACCCCGCTGACCCGCGTGCCGGGGTTCCGCATCGTCAACCTGACCAACAACGTCGATATCGCCAACCTGGGCGGGCGTCCGTTGAACGTGTTCGCCGACTACGCGCATAATTCCGGCCCGGGAGATGACGCCGGCGAGCGGTACGAAGGGCAGAACAGCGCCTTCGCCACGGGGGTCAAATACGGGCAGAACAAGAAGAAGGGGGATTGGTCCCTCAAGTACCGCTACGCCCACGTCGAGGCCAACGCCATGCCGGGCACGTTCTGCGACAGCGACTTCGGCTTCGCCAACCGCAAAGGCCACGTCATCGGGGCCGAGTACAGCATTCTCGACAACCTGTCCCTGGGCGTGAACTGCTACCTGACCCAGCCGATCTTCTCCCCGAGCACGACCAGCGGATCGTCGAAGTATGAAGACCTGACAACCACGCTCATGGTCGACCTGGTGTGGAAGTTCTAACTTCGCGCCACCCGCCGCTGTCCCGCCGGCCGGCCCGTTCTCATGGACGGGCCGGCCGGTTTTTGTCACCCGGGCAACCACGACTACGGACTGTGGCATCCCAATGGCGTTGGCGGCCGCGACGGCATGGCCGACTTCCTTTCGGACGAACTGGGCAACGCCGGCGTGGTCGTGCTGCGAAACGCCTCCCGCGCGTTCTTCGCCGGGGAGTCGGTGCTTCAGTTCGTCGGCGTGGACGACTATTGGTCCAGGCTGTACGACCCGGAGGCGGCGTTCGATCTGGTGGACTACGACGCGCCCGTGATCGGCTTGTCGCACAATCCGGACGGGGCTCCCCAATTGGCCGCCCTGGGCGCCGAGTGGATTCTCTCGGGCCATACCCACGGCAACCCCACCCCGGATACCCGGTTCTGGGACATCGTCTACCCGACCCGCCACAAGCAGTTCGTCGGCGGGCGGTATGGGCTGGGTCGCGGGCGGGACCTCTACGTCAATCGCGGCATCGGCAACAAGCGCCGCGCCGCCCGCGAGCATCGCCCCGAGATCACCTTGTTCACCCTCCAGGCCGTGGCTCGCCCATCGACCGCCGACATCGCCGGCCTGGTGCCCGCCTCGCACGACCGGAGAATCCGCATCCGCGTGCGTGCCGGTTCGTACAAGCCCCCGCGGCCTACTCCACTCGCGCCCAGACGGCCTTGAGGTATCCGCTCTGCGGGGCGTCGGCCATCACCGGGTGGTCGCCCCCGGGGCCGCTGACGCGGAAGACCTGCACGCTTCGCCCGGCGAAGCGCCCGGCCCGGGCGACGATGTCCACGAACTGCTCCTGGCTGACCAGGCCGCTGCACGAGCAGGTCAGCAGGATGCCCCCGGGGCGCAACACCCCCGCGGCCAGGGCGTTCAGGTCGCGGTATTTCTTCATCCCGCGCTCCATCTCCTCGCGGTTGGGCACGAACTTCGACGGGTCGGCGATCACCACGTCCCAGCTCTTGCCGTCCCGCTTGGCGTTGCGGAGGAACTCGAAGACGTCCGACTGCTTGATCTGCATGGGCACGCGGTTGAGCTTGCGGTTGCGGCCGGCCGTCTCCAGGGCCACCTCGTCGATGTCCACCGCCGTCACGTCGGCGGCCTTGCCTCGCGTGGCGGCGTAGCAGGAGAATCCGCCGCTGTAGCAGCACAGGTCCAGCACGCTCTTGCCGGGCGTGAATGCCGTCAGCGCCAGGCGGTTGTCGCGCTGGTCGCAGAAGAACCCCGTCTTGTGCCCCCGCGTCAGGTCCACTTCGAACTTCACGCCGTTCTCGGTGACGATCACGCGGCGGTCGGTCTCGGCCGTCTGCTTGATCCAGAAGCCTTCCTGGCGGCAGATGTCCTCGTCGGCCCGGAGGATGAACTCGCCCGGCGCCACTCCCGCGGCCGCGAAGGCCGAGCGGATCGCCTCCACCCGCAGGTACATCGCCTTGCTGAAGAACTCCAGCACGACGAAGGGGCCGTACCGGTCGGCGATGAGCCCGGGCATCTGGTCGCCCTCGGCGTGGACGAGCCGGCAGGCGTCCGTGACGTCGTCGAGCCGCAGGACGTCGCGCCGAAGTGCGACGGCGCGGGCGATCCGCGTGTCGATGAACGTCTTTTCGTCCACCGCGCCGGGCCCCCACGACACCATCCGCAACGTGATCATCGACCGCGCATTATAGAACCCGCATCCGAAC
>JAPLNA010000031.1 GCA_026693065.1 Planctomycetota bacterium | reverse complement strand
GAGAACCCCGCAAGCGTCCCGGTCACCACGGCCGTCTTGCCCGCCAGCGCCGCCGGCGCCCCGGCGACCTGACGTTTCTTCGCCTGCATGTCCACACCGGCGGCCTTGAGCCGCGCGATCGTCTCTCGCCCGGCGGGGGCGGCGAAGAACTCCGCTACCGACTGGGCGATCACGGGCCCGATCTCCTCGACCTCCGTGAGCGTTTCGGCGTCGGCGGCGGCCAGGTCGTCGATCGTCGCGAACCGCCCGGCGAGCACCTCGGCCACGCGGTCGCCCACGTGGCGGATGCCCAGGGCGCCCAGCACGCGGGCGAGTCCCGGGCCCTTGCTGGCCTCGATGCCCGCCAGCAGGTTCGACGCGGACTTTTCCCCCATTCGCTCCAGCGGCACGAGGGCGTCCATCGTCAGCGCGTACAGGTCCGCGAAGTGCTTGACCAGCCCCTTGTCCACAAGCTGGTCGATGACGGCGGGCCCGAGGTTCTCGATGTCCATCCGGTCGCGCCCGGCGAAGAACCGCAGCCGTTCGCGAAGTTGGGCGGGGCACTCGGGGTTGGCGCACCGCAGGTACACCCCCCCCTCATCCCTCGCCGCCGCCCCGCCGCACGCGGGACAGTTCGCCGGCGGCGCCAGCGGGGCCGTGCCCGCCGGACGCTTCTCGTACGCCACCTGCACCACCTGCGGGATGATCTCGCCGGCTTTTTCCACGACGACCGTGTCGCCCACGCGGACGTCCAGCCGGGCCACCTGGTCGAAGTTGTGCAGCGAGGCGCTGCTGACCGTCGTGCCGCCCAGGGGCACCGGGTCGAAGTGCGCCACCGGCGTGATCGTGCCCAGCCGCCCGACCTGGAAGTCCACCTCGCGGAGGAGCGTGCGGGCCTGCTCGGCCTCGTACTTGTACGCGATGCACCAGCGGGGGTACTTGCTGGTGGCCCCGAGTTCCTCGCGGAGGGCCAGCTCGTCGACCTTGACGACCATGCCGTCGGTCTCGCAGTCGACGTCGCCGCGGAGGTCCAGCCATTCGCGGATGAACGCCAGCACGGCCTCGGCGTCGTCGCAGACGCGGGCGTGCGGGTTGGCGGGGATGCCCCAGCCGGCCAGGATCTTCATCAACTCACTGGCCCGGGCGGCCGGACGGGGGGAAAAGTCGCCGAACCCGTGGGCCACGAACGCCAGGCCCCTCGCCGCGACGACGCGGGGGTCGAGGCTTTTGAGCGTTCCGGCGGCCCCGTTGCGGGGGTTGGCGAAGGGCTCTTCGCCGGCCTCCACGCGGCGAGCGTTGACCAGGCTGAAGGCGCTGCGGGGCCAGTAGACCTCGCCGCGGACCTCGACGACGTCGGGGATGCCCTCCCCCGTCAGTCGCAGCGGCACCGAGCGGATCGTGCGGACGTTGTTGGTGACGTCGTCGCCGCGTCGCCCGTCGCCGCGGGTGGCCGCCAGGGCGAGCGAGCCCATCTCGTACCGCAGCGACATGGCCACGCCGTCGATCTTCGGGTCGACGAGGTAGTGGAAGGGCGTCGCGCCCAGGGCCTTGCGGACGCGGGCGTCGAACTCCCGGACCTGCTGGGCGTCGTAGGTGTTGTCGATGCTCAGCATGGCCACCGCGTGCTCGACGGAGCGGAAGCTCTCGAGGGGCTCGCCCCCCACTCGCTGGGTGGGGGAATCCTCGCTGGCCAGCTCCGGGTGCCGGGCCTCCAGGTCGCGCAGTTCGGCCATCAGCCGATCGTACTCGCGGTCGGAGATCTCCGGGGCGGCCTCGACGTAATACAGCCGGTCGTGCCGCCGGAGTTCCTGGCGAAGCTGCTCGATGCGTTGGAGGTCGTTCATGGCGAGTGACAATGATATTCCCTCCCGCGCCGGCGGGCAAGGCGTTCTGGGCGGGACTCTTGCCGCAGGTCGCTGCCGCCGATATAGTTAATGGGCGGGCCGTCCGGTCGGCCCGGGCCCATGAGGTGCGCCGTGGTATCGCAGACCATACTCGCCCGGATCAAATCGATTCTGCAGGACGCCTTCAAAGAGCGCCTGGCGGGGGTGATCCTCTATGGTTCCGAGGCCCGAGGCGAGGCCGGCCCCGACAGCGACATCGACCTCCTCGTCCTCCTGAACGGCCCGGTGGATTCCTGGCCGGATATCCGTACCTGCACCGACGTCCTGTATCCGCTGGAGCTGGAACTGGGCCGGCCCATCCATGCCACACCCACCGACCGCCATGTCTACGAAGCCCAGGAGTGGCGGCTGTATCGCTTCGCCAAACGGGAGGGCATCGCCCTATGAACCCCGAACCGGCTTCCCTCTGGGCGCGGGCTCGCAAAGCTCTCTTCGTGGCCGAGAAGACGCTTTCCCTCGATCCCAACACCGCCGCGTCGCGAGCCTACTACGCGGCTTTCTACGCCGTCTCGGCCCGCTTCGCCCGGGACGACTGGGAGTTCGTCAAGCACACGGCCGTGAAGGCCGCCGTGCACCGCGACCTGGTCAACACCGGCCTATGGCCCGCCCATCTCGGCAAGGATTACTCAGACCTCGCCTCGCTCCGAATCCGGGGCGACTACGGCACGGAACTGGAAGTAACGGCCGCTTTGGCCGCCGAGGGGATCGAGGCGGCGCGGAGAATCCTCCAGGCGGTCTCGGCCGAAGACCCCGCCAACTTCCCCCTATCGGAGTGACGGGCCGGGCCGCGAAGGGGGTTCGCTCAGCGTTCGTACACCCACGTTTCGTCGGCGATCTGGTAGTCGTGCAGTTCGTCCTTGGCGAAGAGGATGGCGATTTCGCGTTCGGCCGAGGCCGGGGAGTCCGAGCCGTGCACCAGGTTGTGCCGTCGGCTCATGCCGAAGTCGCCGCGGATCGTGCCGCCGGGGGCTTCCGGGCCGTTCGTCGGGCCCAGGAGGGTACGGACGATCGCGACCGCTCTGCGGCCCTCGGCCACGATCGCCACCACCGGGCTGGCGGTGATGAAGTCCACCAGCGGCGGGTAAAAATCCTTGCCCTTGTGCTCGGCGTACATTTTCTCGGCCAGGGCGGGGGTGACTCGCGTCAGCTTGAGACCGGCCAGGCGCAGCCCCTTGCGTTCCAGCCGGGCGAGAACCTCGCCGACCAGCCGTCGCTGCACGCCGTCGGGCTTTACGACAACCAATGTTCGTTCCATCGTGAACTCCTTGGGGGCACACTGTAGCCGCCCGCCCGGGCGGCGTCAATCGGCGGGGACTGCCTCATCCCCCGTTCCGCAACGACATCATGAAAAGCATACTGGCGAATCCCTAAGGACGGCCCGGTCCTATAGGCTTCTCGCCCTTTTTCTATCGTCTTCCCGTAGTGTCCGGCCCCGCGGGGGGCCGACCCCCCGCAACCCCCCGGGATTTACCGCTTTCGGGCCTGCCGGCAGGCGAGGAGGCGGAGAATCCCGGGGGGCACGGGGGGCGGGCCCCCCGCGTCTGGCAGTTGGAACCGCCTGTATACGAACGTTCCTT
>JAPLNA010000030.1 GCA_026693065.1 Planctomycetota bacterium | reverse complement strand
GGTCAGAGGGAGGGACGGGCTACGGGCTACCGGCTACTGGTTACTGTCTGTTCAGAAACTGACCTTGGGCGCCTGCTTGGCGACTTCCTCGCCCTGGAAGAACTCACGCTCCTTGAAGCCGAACATCCCCGCGATCATGTTGCTGGGGAACGTCTGGCAGGAGGCGTTGAAGATCGAGACCGTGTCGTTGTAGTGCTGGCGGGAGAAGGCGATCTTGTTCTCCGTGCCCGTCAGCTCTTCCTGAAGCGACGAAAAGTTCTCGTTGGCCTTCAGGTTCGGGTAGCTCTCCTGGAGGGCGAAGAGCTGGCGGAGGGCGCCCGAAAGCATGTTCTCCGCCTCGGCCTGTTCCTTCACGCCCGTGGCGCCCATGGCGCGGCTGCGGGCGTTGATGACCGCCTCGAGCGTGCCTTTCTCGTGGCTGGCGTAGCCCTTGACGGTCTCGACCAGGTTGGGGATCAGATCGTACCGGCGTTTGAGCTGAACGTCGATCTGGCTCCAGGCCTCCTGGCACCGCATTCGCTTCTGGACCAGCCCGTTGTACAGGCTCACGACGACGATCAGCAGCAGAACGATAACGCCGAGCACCACCAGGACAGGAATCATGACTCATTCCTTTCGTTTCAAGGCCCGGGAAACTCCACCGCCGTTTCCGTTGGATTCTAGGATACGCTGTGGGAGAACGAAATTCAACTCTCCGAAAGGAAGGTGCCCGGGGAAGAAAGAACACGAATGACATTCGTGTTCTTCTTTCCAACGGGCTCCTGTCGCCCCGCCACAGCCGTGTTATAATGGCGGCTCTCTTGGAAAGGTCGCCCTGTGGATTCTGTAACGCTAGAGAAGATCGAGTTCCCGGCGGTGCTGCGGGTGATTCAGCGGTATTGCGCGTGCATGCTGGGCAAGGACCGCGTGGCGCGGATCGTACCGGCGCGGGACCTCGACGCGGCCGTGAGGAGCCTGAAGGAAACCAGCCAGATGGTGGCGGCGATTCGCGACGTGGCCCTGCCGCCGATGGCCGGGGTGACGGACATTCGCGACGCCCTCATGCGGATCAAGCCCGGAGGCGGGGCCGACCCGGAAGACTTCGCCGCCGTCGCCGCCGTCCTGGAGGCCGCCGGCGCCGTCCGGAAGTTCCTGGGCGGGCTGGACGAAAACCTCCACCTGCTGCGGGCGATGGGCGAGCAGATCGCCACGTTCGATGCCGAAGTGGCCGCCGTCCGGGCGGTGCTCGAAAGCGACGCCCGCGTTCGCGACGACGCATCGCACGCCCTCCACCGCCTCCGCCACGAGATCGAGACCGTCACCAAGGGCATCCACGACCTGATCTACGGCTACCTGCGCAACCGCGAGGTCGCCAAGCTGCTCCAGGACGTCAACGTGACCCTGCACGGCGACCGCTACGTCCTGCCCGTCAAGAGCGAGAACCGCGGACGGCTGCCCGGCGTGGTCCATCGCGCCAGCAACACCGGGGCGACCGTCTTCGTAGAGCCGGCCGAGTGCGTCGAACTCAACAACAAACTCAGCGACCTGATCGTCGACGAGCGGAAAGAAGTCCACCGCCTGCTGACCGAGCTGGCGCTCAAGATCGCCCCGCGGGCGGCGGAGATCGTCGACACCCTGGGCGCCCTGGCCGAGGTGGACGCCCTGGCCGCCAAGGCGCAGTACGCCTACGAGTTCGACCTCACCTGCCCGGACCTGACCGACCGCGGGGGGTTGCAGTTGTTCGACGCGCGGCACCCGCTGCTGATCGAGCAGGCCTACCAGCAGGCCAAGGGCGGCGCTGCCGCCACCGCCCACAAGGTCGTCCCCATCGACATCCGCCTGGGCAAGGAATTCGACATCCTCGTCATCACCGGCTCGAACACGGGCGGCAAGACGGTCACGCTCAAGACGGTGGCCCTGCTGGCGGCGATGGCGCAGGCGGGCATTCACATCCCCGCCCAGCGGGGGGCCAAGCTCTGCCTCTTCCGCGATGTGTTCATCGACGTCGGCGACGAGCAGTCGCTCCAGCAGTCCCTCAGCACGTTCGGCGGTCACGTCGAGCGGCTGCGGATGATCCTCAAGCGGGCCGACGACCACAGCCTCGTCCTGCTGGACGAACTGGGCAGCGGCACCGACCCCGACGAGGGCGGCGCGATCGGGCAGGCCGTTCTGGACGAGCTGGGGCGCATCGGCTGCCTGGCCATGGTGAGCACCCACCTGAGCGTGCTGAAGGCCTACGCCCTCAACCACGACCGCGTGGACAACGCCTCGGTGGAGTTCAACACGGCGACGCTCTCGCCGATGTACCGCCTGCACATCGGGACGGCCGGGCAAAGCCACGCGATCACCGTCGCCGAGAAGCTCGGGCTGCCCCGGCGGATCATCGACGGGGCGCGCGGGTACCTGGGCGAGCAGCACAAGCAGTTCGTCCGCGCGATGCGGATCACCGGCGAGGTGCGGCGATCGGCGGAGGAAGCGAAGGTCGAGGCCCACCGGGCGAAGCTCTCGGCCGAGCAGCAGCAGGAGGTGTACGAGGGCAAGCTCTCGGACCTGAAGGAGCTTCAGGAGCAGTTCACCGGGTGGCTGGCGGCGCTGGCGGAGATGAAGCCGGGGGACGAGGTGTTCGTGCCGTCGGCGCAGCGGACCGGGACGCTGGCGCGGATGGAGTTCCACCGCCAGATCGCGGTGGTGGACTGCGACAACTTGCAGATCGAGGTTCCGCTGCGGGAGCTGATGCCCGACCTGGGCCAGACCGGCGCGCGGGAGCAGATGGCGGCGATGAAGGGTCAGATGGCCCAGCAGGCCAAAGAGGCCGAGGACGCCGCCCGGCGCGCCAAGGACGCCCTCGCGGAGCAGCAGAAGCTGCTGGAGTACCAGAAGGCCAAGGCCGCCCAGTTCGACCGGTGGATCGGATCGATCGGGCGGATGCGGGTGGGGACGGAAGTGCCCATCGCCCGCAAGCCGGGCAAGGCCCTGCTGGTCCGGGCCGACCTGCCCGGGTTGAGGGCGTTCGTGCTGATCGAGGAGAAGGAAGTGTCCATTCCGCTGTCGGACCTGTTCCCGCAGGCCGGGCCCTTCGCGCCCCGGCACCAGGAACGCACCGAGGGCGAGGGGCGGCGAGAGCATCGCGAACGCCACGGGCGGCGAGAGGGGCAGGGGCGACCACAGGGGACGCCGGAGGGGGAGAAGACGGAGGCGACGCGAAGCCGCGAGCGGCACGGGGGACACGAGAAACACGGGACGCATGAGGGACAGCGTCGGCACGAGAAGAAGGAAGACAAGAGCCAGCCCATGCACCGCCGTGCGGCCGACTCGAAGGACGCCCAGGCCGCCATGGAGATCCTCCGCAAGTCCAAGCCGGGGCAGAAGGTCTACGTCGTGCCCTTCAACAAACGGGCGACGATCGTGCGGCTGAACCTCGAGAAGGACACCGCCGTGGTCCTGTCGGGCATCTTCGAGTTGGAAGTGCCCCTCTCGGACCTGGAGCCGCTGCGGGAAGAGTAGATGCGGGAACACCCCCGGACCCCGTCCTTGGGTTCTCTTCGGTCCGGTGGTCCGGTCCTCTTCGGTCCCTCCGACCCGTCCTTACAGTTCCATTCATCCGGCCCCACCGGTCCCGTCGTTCAGCCCTCTTCGGCCCCGGCGGGGCCGCGGGTTGTAGCTACGGGTGGAGTCCGCCAAAGGCGGACGCAACCCGTAGAAAGGAGTCGCACCCCATCCTGTTCCTTCTTCTTCTTCTTCTTCTTCATTTCTCGCCCCGGCGGGGCGAAGGAGACGTGGCGCGGGGTGCATGTGGCGGGTATCTGTACGAGACCCGGTGGGGGCAGGCCTCCTCCGCCCCTGCCGGGGCGGGTTGGGAAAAGGAAGGGGAGTGTGGTCGTCGCGCCTTCCTACGGGTTGCGTCCGCCTTTGGCGGACTCCACCCGTCCGCCTTCGGCGGACAGCCCGTTGCCCCTGCTATGTGCGGACACGTCAAGACCAAACTCTCGAACAG
>JAPLNA010000029.1:5356-9821 GCA_026693065.1 Planctomycetota bacterium | reverse complement strand
CGGGCTGTGGAAGGCCATCCCCGTCACCTGCGTGACGTTCCTCGTCGGCGTGCTGGCCATCGCGGGCGTGTCCTACACGAGCGGCTACTACTCCAAGCACTTGATCCTCGCCAACGCCTACGACTACACCCAGGGCCGGGCCTCCACCCCGCATGAAGGCCACGCTGGCCACGGCGAAACCGCAAGCGAAGGGGCCTCGCACGAGGCGACCGAAACCCCCGCGCCCACCGCGGCCTCCCAGGCCGTCGCGATTCTGACCGGCGGGGCGGGCAAGCCCTTCGCCAAACTGTTCTACTACCTGCCCCTGGGCATCGCGTACGTCACGAGCTTCTACATGTTCCGCCTGTGGTGGCTGACGTTCTTCGGAACGCCGCGGGATGAACACGTGCACCATCACGCCGAGCACGGGCACATGCCCTGGGTGATGAACACCGCCCTGATCGTGCTGGCCGCCGGGGCCCTGCTGTGCGGGTACGAGTTCATGCACTTCGCCGGCTGGATCGAATCCACCCGCCCGGCCCGCGCCTGGATCGGGCTGGAACCCGTCGGCGAGGCCCACGAGGCCATCCGCTACCCGGCCATGCTGGCCGCCGTGGTCGGCTTCGGCCTGGCGTTCGTGATTTACCGCAAGGGCTTCAACGTGGCCGCCGCGATCCGCCGCCCCATCGAGCCGATCTACCAGCTCGTCCACCGCAAGTTCCTCTTCGACGAGCTCTACGACGCCACGTTCGTCAAGGGCACGCTGGCCCTGTGCCGGGCGTGCAACCTCTGGGACAAGTACGTCATCGACGCCCTGGTCAACCTGCTGGGGGCCCTGACGAAGGCCGTCGCGATCATCAGCGGGTGGTTCGACAACCGCGGCATCGACGGGGCCGCCAACGGCCTGGCCGCCGCCACCCTCTACGCCGGAACCCTCGCCCGCGCCCCGCAGACCGGACGCGTGAGAAACTACGTGCTCTACATGGTAGCCGGGTTCGTGCTGGCCGTGGGAATCCTGCTGCTGGTGCGATCGTTCGGCAACGCTTAGAAAGATAGGATACTCAAGATGCTGCTGACATGGATCATCGTCTTGCCTGCCATCGGCGGCGTGCTGACGCTGCTGATGCCCTCGGACCGGTCGGTCCGCTGGACGGGCTTTCTCTTCGCCGTCGCGACGTTCGTCCTGAGCCTGTGGCTGTTCCCGGCCTTCCAGGGCGCCGACGCCTTCGGAACCAGGTACGGCGAGGGCATCCACTTCGTCGAGCACCATGAATGGATCCCCGCCTTCAACGCCAACTACTACGTCGGCGTGGACGGGTTGAGCTTCCCGCTGGTGATCCTGACGACGTTCATCTCGGCCGTCTCCGCCCTGGCGGCCTTCAGCATCACCAAGGCCGTCAAGGGCTTCTTCGCCCTGTTCCTCCTGCTCGAGACCGGCATGCTGGGGGTGTTCCTCTCGCTGGACCTGTTCCTGTTCTATATTTTCTGGGAGCTGATGCTGCTTCCGATGTACTTCCTGATCGGCATCTGGGGCGGGCCCCGCAAGGAATACGCCGCCATCAAGTTCTTCCTGTACACCCTGGCCGGGTCGGTCCTCATGCTGATCGCCCTGTTGGGGTTCTACTTCCTGTCCAAGAACGCCACGGGCGTGGGCACGTTCGACCTGATCGAGCTGGCCACCAACGCCAAGATCCACACCAAGTTCAACCAGGCCATGGTCCTGGGCTTCAAGTTCGCCCCGCTGGCGTTCACGTTCCTGTTCATCGGGTTCGCGATCAAGCTGCCGGCGGTGCCGTTCCACACGTGGCTGCCCGACGCCCACGTCGAGGCCCCCACGCCGATCTCGATGATCCTGGCCGGCGTGCTGCTGAAGATGGGCGGGTACGGGCTGATGCGAATCAGCTACCCCATCCTGCCCGAAACCGCCGCCACCACCACCGCCATCGCCGTCCTGGCGATCATCGGGTTGGTCAGCATCGTCTACGGCGCCGCGGTGGCCATGGCGCAGACCGACTTCAAGAAGCTGGTGGCCTACTCCTCCGTCTCGCACATGGGCTGGGTGCTCCTGGGCCTGGCCGTCACGCCGGCGATCTTCGCCAAGGACCAGAACATCGCCGGCTTCTCCGGCGCGATGTTCCAGATGATCAGCCACGGACTGGCCAGCGCGATGATGTTCTTCCTCGTCGGCGTGCTCTACGAGCGGGCGCACCACCGCGACATCAACCGCTTCGGCGGGATCGCCCTGGTCATGCCGGTGTACTTCGGGCTGGCGATGCTGGGCTTCTTCGCGGGCATGGGGCTTCCGGGCCTGAGCGGGTTCGTCGGCGAAATCTACGTCCTGATCGCCACCTTCGCCTACAACCAGACCTGGGCCGCCATCGCCGCGGTGGGCATGATCCTGACGGCCGGGTACATCCTCTGGACCATGCAGCGAGTCTACCTGGGCCCCAAGCCCGAAGACACCCACCACCTCTCGCCCGTCACCGCGCGGGAGGTAATCGTCCTGGCGAGCCTGGGCGTGTTCACGATCGTCCTGGGCGTGTACCCGAAACTCGCCACCATGTTCTACGACGGCACGTTGACGAACATCGCCAAAGTGTGGCCGGTCAAGTAACCGTTTCGAGGCCTTGAATGACCAGTGCAATCGCCAACGTGACGCTGCCGGGCCCGTCGGACCTGGCCGTTCTGTCCCCCGAGCTGATGCTCGTCGGGGCGGTGACGGCCATCCTGCTCGGGGCCGCCGTGCGGGGCAAGCGGACCGTCCTGATCCCGCTGCTGGCCATCGTCGCGTGTTTCGCCGCCGCGGGCCTCGCCGCCGCCATGAGCGCCGGGCTGGCCGTCCAGAGCACGGCCTTCTCCAAGCTGATCGTCCCCGACCGCCTCGCCTGCTTCGTCCGCATGCTCATCTACTCCTTCACCGGGCTCCTGGGCGTGATGTGGATGATCACCGCCCGCTATCGCCCCGGCGAAAAATCCGCCGCCAACGCCCCGGAGTTTTTCACGCTGCTCCTGTCGGCCGCCGTCGGCATGGGCCTGATGGCCTCCACCGGTAACCTCCTGATGGTGCTCATCGCCCTGGAACTGGCCTCGCTGCCCAGCTACGCGTTGGCGGGGTTCCAGAAGGATAAACGCCCCGGCGCCGAGGCCGCCCTCAAGTACGTCGTCTTCGGGGCCGCCGCCGCCGCCGTCATGGTTTACGGCATCAGCCTCCTCTACGGCGTGTACTCCACGCTGGATGCCGGCGCCATCGCCAGCGGGATCCGCGACGCCGGCGGGACGATCCCCCTGGCCGGCGTGATCGGGCTGATCGCCCTGGGGCTGGGGCTGGCCTTCAAGATCTCCGCCTTCCCGATGCACTTCTGGTGCCCTGACGTCTTCGAGGGCGCCAACGTGGAAGTCACGACGTTCCTCTCGGTGGCCTCCAAGGCCGCCGCCCTCACCCTCCTGCTCCGCCTGGCCCTCACGATCGCCGGCTTCGCCGAGAACGCCGCCGCCACGGCCACCGCACCCACCCCCGCCGCCGCGGTGGCCGTCGGGGCGGTGATCGCCGCCGTCGCCGCCCTGACGGCGACCGTGGGCAACCTCGCCGCCATGGCCCAGAATAACCTCAAACGCCTGCTGGCCTACTGCTACATCGCCCACGCCGGCTACATGCTGATGGGCGTGGCCATTCTCTCCGGTCGCACGGGCGTCGCCGCCATCCTCCTCTACCTGCTGGTCTACCTCTTCATGAACCTGGGCGCCTTCTCCGTCGTCGCCCTGGTCTTCAACGCCACCGGGCGTGAGGACCTCGCCGGCCTCTCCGGCCTGGGGCGGCGAAACCCCCTGCTGGCCGCCTGCATGACGCTCTTCCTGGTCTCCCTGATCGGCATCCCCCCCATGGCCGGCTTCTTCGCCAAGTACCAGCTGTTCTACGCCCTCTTCGTCCACAAGCTCCAGTGGCTTGTCGCGGTCGGGCTGGTCAACACCCTCTTCTCGCTGTTCTACTACATGCGGATCGTCAAGGCCATGTACCTCGAACGTTCCGACGCCCCCCCCCTCCGCGTGCCCGCCGTCGGATTGGTCTGGGTCGTGATCCTGGCCGTCCCCGTCACCGTGCTCGCGGTCGTCTGGCAGCCCCTCACGTACCTGGCCGAAAAGTTCTCGAGGGTCCTGGGGGCGCCGTGAAGTCCTCCACGAAAATCCCGTCGAATTTGCCCCTTCTCGTTTGCTATACTGGCCTCGGAGACGGAGAGCAGACCTGATGGAGAAGAAATTATCGCCCCTGGCCCAGACCGTCCAGCACCTGGCCGGAGTCGACATAAGCAAGTGTTACCAGTGCGGCAAGTGCACCGCCGGGTGCCCCATGGCCCCGTACATGGACATCGCCCCCAACCGCATGATGTACCTCGTGCAGGTGGGCGACACTCCCGCGGCCGACCTGGTGCTGAACTCGAACGCCATCTGGACCTGTGCCGGCTGCCTCACCTGCACCCAGCGCTGCCCG
>JAPLNA010000029.1:0-5325 GCA_026693065.1 Planctomycetota bacterium | reverse complement strand
TCGACGCCCTCCGCGAAACCGCCCACCAGGCCGGTACGATCAGCCCCGAACGCAAGAAGGTCCTCGCCTTCCACCAGGCGTTCCTCGACGGCGTGGCCAAGAACGGCGTGATGAACGAAATGCCCCTCGTCCGCCAGTACAAGCTCGCGACCGGGGATCTCTTCTCCGACGTCACCCTCGCCCCCAAAATGATGCTCAAGGGCAAACTCAAAATGTTCAGCCGCAAGATCAAGGGCCGGCATGAAGTCGCCCGCATCTTCGAACGCTGCCGGAAGGCGGGCAAGCCATGACCGTACTGGGCTACTACCCCGGCTGCAGCCTGCACGGCGGCGGGCGGGAACTGGACCTGTCCGTCCGCGAGCTGGTGCGCCTCGCCGGGGCCCAGCTGCGGGAGATCGCCGACTGGAACTGCTGCGGGGCCACCAGCGCCCACTGCATGAACCACGACCTGGCCGTCGCCCTTCCCTTCCGCGTGCTGGCGCTGGCGAAGGAACAGGGGCTCACGCGAGTGCTCGCCCCCTGCGCCGCCTGCTTCAGCCGGCTCAAGGGCACCAACGTCCGCCTCGCCAACGACCCGGCCCTGGCGACGAAGATGAAAGACATCACCGGGCACGACTACGCCGGCGGGGTCGAGGTCATCAGCTGCGTCGAACTGGCCAACCTCCTGCTGGCCGAGGGGCTGGCGGGCAAGTTCACCGCCCCGCTCAAGGACCTGAAGGTCGCCCCCTACTACGGCTGCCTGCTCTCCCGCGGCCAGGACATCGTCACCGACGACGCCGAAAACCCCGTCGCCATGGAGCCGGCCATCCAGGCCGCCGGGTGCCAGATCGTCCCCTGGAACCTCGCCAACGAATGCTGCGGCGGCGGGTTCAGCATGTCGCTCAAGGACGCCGTCGTGGACCTCTCGGCGGCGATCCTGGACGAAGCCCGCGCCGCCGGGGCCGAGGCGATCGTCACCGGCTGCCCCATGTGCCATAGCAACCTCGACATGCGTCAGCTGGCCATCCGCGACGCCGGTCGCAGCGCCGGCGACCTTCCCGTGCTGTACCTGAGCGAGCTGCTCTGCCTGGCCGCCGGGGCCGACCCCAAGGCCATCGGGCTCGACGCCCACTTCATCGACGCCATGCCCCTCGCCGCAAGGAGCCAGCCGTGAGTCGTGTAGGCGTATTCATCTGCCACTGCGGCGAGAACATCGCCCGCACGGTGGACGTGGTGGCGGTCGCCGCGGCGGCCGCTAGGATGCCCGGCGTCGTCCACAGCGTCGAGTACAAGTACATGTGCTCCGACCCGGGCCAGCAGCTCGTCAAGAACGCCATCGCCGAGCACAAGCTCACGGGGGTTGTGGTGGCCGCGTGCAGCCCGCGAATGCACGAGAGCACCTTCCGCCGCGCCGCCGCCGAAGCCGGGCTCAACCCCTACCTGCTCGAAATGTCCAACGTCCGCGAGCACTGCTCGTGGGTTCACGAGGACAAGGCCCTGGCGACCGAAAAGGCCGTCGACCTCGTCCGCGTGATGGTGGAAAAAGTCCGCCGCAACCGCGCCCTCAAGCCGATCTCGATTTCCGTCGAGCCGACGGCCCTGGTGGTCGGCGGCGGGATCGCCGGCATCCAGGCCGCCCTCGATATCGCCAACGGCGGAAAGAAAGTCATCCTCGTCGAGCGAGAGCTCTCCATCGGCGGGCACATGGCCCGGCTGAGCGAGACCTTCCCCACCCTCGACTGCAGCCAGTGCATCATGACCCCGCGGATGGTCGAGGTCGCCTCGCACCCGAACATCACGCTGATGACCTGGAGCGAGGTCGAGTCGGTCTCCGGCTTCCTGGGCAACTTCGACGTGACGATCCGCCGCAAGGCCCGCTACGTGGACCTGGCCAAGTGCACCGGGTGCGGGGAGTGCTGGAATAAGTGTCCGGCCAAGAAGATCCCCAGCGAGTTCGACGCGGGCATCGGCAACCGCACCGCCATCTACGTGCCCAGCCCCCAGGCCGTGCCCAACAAGCCCGGCATCGACGCCAAGAACTGCATCATGCTCACCAAGGGCAAGTGCGGGGCGTGCGCGAAGGTCTGCCCGCGCCAGGCGATCGACTTCAAGGACGTCGACAAGTTCGAGACCGTCAAGGTCGGGGCGATCGTGCTGGCCACGGGGTTCGAGCTCTGGGACCACTCCGCCTACGGCGAATACGGGGCGGGCAGGCTCAAGGACGTCATCGACGGCTTCGCCTTCGAGCGTCTGGCGTCGGCCAGCGGGCCCACCTCCGGGCAGATCCTCCGCCCCAGCGACCACACCGAACCCAAGACCGTCGTGTTCATCCAGTGCTGCGGCAGCCGCGACACCAAGATGGGCATGCCCTACTGCTCCAAGATCTGCTGCATGTACACCGCCAAGCACGCCATGCTCTACGCCCACAAGGTGCACGACGGGCAGGCGGTGGTGTTCTACATGGACATCCGGGCCGCGGGCAAGGGCTATGACGAGTTCGTCCGCCGCGCCATCGAGGCCGACGGCGCCCGGTACGTCCGCGGGCGGATCAGCCGCGTCTACCGCCGCGCCGACGGCAAGCTGATCGTCCGCGGGGCCGACACGCTCGCCGGTACGCCCGTCACCATCGAGGCCGACATGGTCGTCCTCGCCGACGCCGTCGTCGCCCGGAAAGACTCCCGCGCCCTGGCGCAGAAGCTGGGCGTTTCGTACGACGCGTACGGGTTCTTCAGCGAGGCCCACCCGAAGCTCCGCCCGGTGGAGACGGCCGTCGCGGGCGTGTACCTCGCCGGCGCCTGCCAGGCCCCCAAGGACATCCCCGACGCGGTCTCGCAGGCCTCGGCGTCGGCCTCGAAGGTGCTGGCGCTGTTCAGCAAGCCCAAGCTCGACCGCGAGCCGATCATCGCCCGCGTCAACCGGAATAACTGCGACCACTGCCGCGCCTGCATCAACACCTGCCCCTACAAGGCCATCTCCGACCTGGAGATCAAGGACCGCAACGGCAAGGTCGTCCGCGTCGTCGCCGACGTCAACGAAGGCCTCTGCCAGGGCTGCGGCACGTGCGTCGCCGTCTGCCGCTCGCGGAGCATCGACCTGGACGGCTTCACCGACGAGCAGGTCTTCGCCGAGCTGGCCGCTTTGGAATCCCAAACGAAATGACCGACACGCATACCAAGCCTGCCAGCAGTCAAGGAACTCAGGGCCCATTCGAGCCCACCCTCGTGGCGTTCGTGTGCAACTGGTGCACGTACGCGGGGGCGGACCTGGCCGGCACGAGCCGGCTCAAGTACGCCGCCAACATCCGCATCATCAAATTGCCCTGCACCGGGCGGATCGACCCGCTGCTGGTCCTGAAGGCCTTCGAGAGCGGCGCCGACGGCGTCCTCGTCAGCGGCTGTCACCCCGGCGACTGCCACTACACCAGCGGCAACTTCCACGCCCGCCGACGCTGGGCGATCTTCCATCGCCTGCTCGAGCTGACCGGCATCGACTCCTCGCGGCTGCACTTCAGTTGGGTCTCGGCCGCCGAGGGCCAGAAGTTCGCCGACCTGGTCAACGACGTGGTCGCCAAGGTCCGGCAGGCCGGCCCGTTCGACGCCGTCAACCCGGCCAGGAGGCGTTCATGAGCCTGATCGAAGCCATCCGCGCCGACGGGGCGAAACTGCTGCAAGAGGGCGAGGTGAAGATGGTCCTGGGCTATCGCAGCCGCTACGACCGCCGGTTGCCCCTGCTGATCACCCAGGCCGACCAGGTCTCCGCCCTCGTGTACGATGACGACTGCTGGCAGAATCTGCCCACGTACCTCCGCAAGGGCGAGGTCCGCTCGGCCATGCCGGTGGCGATCGTCTGCCGCCCCGAGGGCATCCGCAGCCTGCTCGTGTTGGCCAGCGAGGCCCAGATCGCCGCCGACGCCGTCCGCGTGCTGGCGATAGTGGGCAACGAGTACCGCGGCGTGCTGGACCTGGCCGCGGCGGCGGCGTTGATCAAAGATCTCCCCCCCGCCCCCGTGGCCCCCGACGTGGCCGCCAAGCTCGACGAGCTGGCCGCCATGCCCGCCAATGACCGGGCGGCATTCTGGCGGGACGCCCTGGCCCCCTGCACCCGCTGCTACGCCTGCCGGGCCTCCTGCCCCGTCTGCTACTGCCAGAACTGTGTGGTGGAGCGGAACACGCCGCAGATCGTCTCGACGACGGCGGCCCCGCACGGCAACTTCGCCTGGAACATCGTCCGCGCCTTCCACCAGGCCGGGCGGTGCACCCTCTGCGGCGCCTGCCAGGCCGCCTGCCCCCAGAACCTGCCCCTCATGCTCCTGAACGCGTGGATCGAGCGTCAGGTGCGGGAGGAGTTCGCCTTCGTCAGCGGCAGCGGGCTGAACGAGCCGCCCTTCATCGGATCCTGGAGCCCCAACGACGATGACAAATTCATCCGCTGACACCCGCGTCTTCGCCGCCGGCTCGCTCGACGCCGTCGCCGCCGCCTTCGCCGCGGCCGGGTATCGCGTCGTCGCCCCCATCCGCCAGGGCGAACTCACCCGCCTGGCCGTATGGCAGGCCGGGCAGGCCATCGACCTGGAGCACTTCACCGTCAACTCCGCCAAGGAGTTTCTCCTCCCGCCCACCGAAACCATCCAGCGATACGACATCGACGGCAACGACTTCACCCCCGTCGAGGTCGCCCCCGAGGGCACGAAGACGGTCCTGCTGGGCATCCGCCCCTGCGACGCGGCCTCGCTGACGCTGATGGACACGGTCTTCAACTGGGACTTCGAGGACGTCTTCTACAACACCCGCCGCCAGGGGTGCACGGTCGTGCCGCTGGCCTGCACGCGGGCGGATGAATCGTGCTTCTGCACGAGCGTGGGGCTCTCGCCCGACTCCGCCCGTAACGCCGACGCGATGCTGATGTTCGCCGAGGGCGGCAAGAAGCTCATCCTCGCCCCCGTCACCGACAAAGGCCGTGCCCTCGCCGCCTCCGCCGGCGCGGTCGCCCAGGCCGCTCCCGACAAGGTCGCCGACGTGCCCGTCCGTTTCAACGTCCAGGCCGTCACCGCCTGGCTGGCCGACGGGTTCGACTCCCCCGCCTGGGCCGAGCTGAGCGCCGGCTGCCTCAGTTGCGGCGCGTGCGCCTACGCCTGCGGGTCCTGCCACTGCTTCGACATCCAGGACGAGTCCGCCGCCGGCGGGGCCGTCCGGTACCGCAACTGGGACGCCTGCTGCATCGCCCTGTTCACAAAGCACACCAGCGGGCACAACCCGCGGTCCGCCGCCCAGGCCCGGTGGCGCCAACGCGTCATGCACAAGTTCAGCTACATCCCCCAGCGGTTCAACCTCCTGGGCTGCACCGGCT
>JAPLNA010000028.1 GCA_026693065.1 Planctomycetota bacterium | reverse complement strand
TGGCCTACCTCCGCCAGCGGTTCGACGCGGTCTGCCTGTGCCTCGGCGCCGGCCAGCCCCGAGACCTGGCGACCCCCGGGCGGAACCTGGAGAACGTCTACTTCGCCCTGGAGTACCTGGTGCAGCAGAACCGCGTGAACGCCGGGGAGGACATCGTCGGGTCCAGGCGGATCGACGCCGCGGGCAAGGTCGTCGTCGTCATCGGCGGGGGCGACACCGGCAGCGACTGCGTCGGGACGGCCATCCGCCAGGGCGCCAAGCAAGTCCACCAGTTCGAGATTCTCCCCCGCCCGCCCGAGCGGACCGACCCGGTGAACCCCTGGCCGGCCTGGCCGAAGATCCTCCGCACCTCCACCTCGCAGGAGGAAGGGTGCACGCGGCGGTGGTGCATCCTGACGAAGAAGTTCTCCGGCGCGGGCGACCGTGTGGCCGCCCTGCACGGCTGCGAGGTCGCCTGGGAACGGGCCGGGACGCAGTGGAAAATGAAGGAAACTCCCGGCACGGAGTTCGAGATGCCCGTGGACCTGGTCCTGCTGGCGATGGGGTTCGTGCACGTGGTGCACGGCGGGCTGGTCGAGACGCTGGCCCTGAAACTCGATCCGGCGGGCAACCTTGTGGTGGACGCCGACTACCAGACCTCCGAGCCGGGCGTGTTCGCCGCCGGCGACGCCGCCAGCGGGGCGTCGCTGATTGTCCGGGCGATTAATGCGGGGAGGGAGATGGCGGCGGGCGTCGATCGGTGGTTAACGACTGCGAAACCGCAAGCGGGGGGGAAACTGCAAGAGGGGGGAGGGAAGAATCACACCGGCGGGCGGTAACGCTGGGCGATGGGCATGCGGCGACCGGCGCCGAAGGCGCGGCTGGTGGCTTTGAGCACGGGGGCGGCCTGCTTACGCTTGTACTCGGAGAGGTCCACCATCCGGATCGTGTCGCGAACGACGCCCGGGTCAAAACCCTCGGCGACGATCTGCTCGGCGGTCTTGTCTTCCTCGATGTAGCGAGCGAGGATCGCGTCCAGCACGTCGTAGGGGGGGAGCTTGTCCTGGTCGACCTGGTTGGGCTTGAGCTCGGCGCTGGGGGGCTTGGTCAGGCTGCCCACGGGAATCCGCCCGCCCGCGCCCTCGGCGTTGAGCTGGCGGGCCAGGTCATACACGATCGTCTTGTACACGTCCCCGATGGGCGCCAGCCCGCCGCACATGTCGCCGTACAGCGTGCAGTACCCCGTCGCCAGCTCGCTCTTGTTGCCCGTCGCCAGAGGCAGGGCGCCCGTGGCGTTGCTGACGGCCATCACGATCGCCCCGCGAATGCGGGCCTGGACGTTTTCCGCCGCCAGCTCCGCCCGCCCGTCGGCCAGCACGTCGGCGAGGCTCTTCTCGTAGGCCGCGTGCATCGGCTCGATCGGCACGACGCGGTATTGCAGGCCGACGTTTCTCGCCAGGCCCTCGGCGTCGGAGAGGCTGTGGTCGCTGCTGTAACGGCTGGGCATGGCCAGGGCGATGACGTTCTCGCCGCCCAGGGCGTCGGCGGCCAGGGTTGCCACGACGGCCGAGTCGATCCCGCCGGAAAGTCCCAGCACGACCTTGGAGAACCCGCACTTGCGGACGTAGTCCCGCAGGCCCAGTTTGAGGCCCGCCGAGAGCCGCTCGATCGGCTCGCCCAGCGGTTCGATCCGCCCGCCGCCGGGTGAGTCGACCAGGAGCAGGTCTTCGGCGAAGCTGCCCGCGCGGGCGATGACCCGCCCGTCGGGGGCGACGACGCAACTGGCCCCATCAAAAATCAACTCGTCGTTCCCGCCCACCTGATTGACGTACACCAGCGTCGCCCCCGTCCGGGCCACCTGGCGGGCGAAAAGCTCCTCGCGCCGCCTGGCCTTGCCCATCTCGTACGGGCTGGCCGACATGTTAATGATAAGGTCCGCCCCCTGGCCGATCAGGGCGGCGATGGGGTCTTGGCCGTAGAGCTTTCGCCCCAGGGCCACCGCGTCCCAGAGATCCTCGCAGACGCTCAGCCCCAGCTTCACCGCCCCGAAGGGCACGCAGCCGCTCTCCTGCCCGGGCTCGAAGTAGCGGCTCTCGTCGAAGACGTCGTAGGTGGGCAGGAGGGTCTTGGCGTGAACGTGGCGGATTTTCCCCTCGGCCAGCAGGGCCGCACAGTTCTGGAGCGGCCGGCCCGCCTGACCCGGCGTCGGGCGAACGAACCCCACCAACGCCGCCGTCCCCGTGCACGCCCGCGCCAGCGTTTCCACGGCCGCCTCGCTGTCCCGAATGAACCGCTCCTTGCGCAGCAGGTCACGCGGCGGATAGCCGACGACGGACAGTTCACCGAACACCGTCAGGTCTGCCCCTTCGCGGGCGGCCCGGGCGATCAGGGCGGCCATCTTCGCCACGTTGCCGGCAATGTCGCCGACCGTCGGGTTGAACTGGGCCAACGCGAGTTTCATGCCTCTTTACTTACCGTTTCCGCCCCCGAATTTCACGTGGAAACCGGCGGGGCCCTGCCAGAGAAGACGCTTGGGTTTGGGCGGCGGACTTGGTAGACTCTTGCGACCGCGGGGGGTGTTGGAAGAACCCCGAGTGATATAAACGTTCGACGAGGAAGAGCGATGCGGGCGAAACGGCCGTGCAAACTGGCGCTGCAGGATGGAACGGTGTTCACCGGGACGGGCTTCGGCGCGCCCGGGACCTCCGAGGGCGAGGTCGTGTTCAACACCGGCATGAGCGGCTACCAGGAAGTGCTGACCGACCCCTCCTACACCGGGCAGATCGTCACGATGACGTATCCGCTGATCGGCAACTACGGCGTGAACCTCGAAGACGTCGAGAGTTTCGACCACAAGGTGCAGGTCCGCGGGTTCATCGTCAAGGAACTCTCCCCCGTGGTGAGCAACTTCCGGTCGAACCAGTCGCTGGAAGACTACCTGGCCGCCTCGGGCATCGGGGGCATCGCCGATATCGACACCCGCGCCCTGACCCGCCACCTGCGGACGTACGGCTCCAAGAACGGCGTGATGAGCACCGAGATTCTTGACGACGCCGAACTCGTCGACCGCGCCAAGGCCATGCCCGCCATGCTCGGCCTGGACCTCGTCAAGGTCGTCACCCCCGCCCAGGCCTACGACTGGCCCGAAGGCTACAACAGCCCGTTCTCCCAGGAGCATCGCGACCACGGCAAGAAGGTCTTCCGCGTGACGGCCATCGACTGCGGGGCGAAAACCAACATCCTCCGCAACCTCGTCGAGTGCGGCTGCCAGGTCCGCGTCGTCCCGGCCGGGGCGTCCGCCAAGGATATCCTCGCGGGCAAACCCGACGGCGTGTTCGTATCGAACGGCCCGGGCGACCCGGACCCGGTGACCTACACCATCGCGACGCTCCAGGGCCTGCTCGGCAAGGTGCCGGTCTTCGGCATCTGCCTGGGCCATCAACTGCTCGCCCTGGCGATGGGGGCCAAGACGTACAAGCTGAAATTCGGCCACCGCGGCTGCAACCAGCCCGTCCGCAACCAGGCCACCGGCAAGGTGGAGATCACCAGTCAGAACCACGGCTTCGCCGTCGAGGCCGCCAGCCTCGAGGCCACCGGCGCGAAGGTCACGCACATCAACCTGAACGACCAGACGATCGAAGGTTTCACCCACCCCGACAAAGCCCTCTTCAGCGTCCAGTACCACCCGGAGGCCTCCCCCGGCCCGCACGACGCGACCTACCTCTTCGACTGCTTCCGCATGATGATGGAAACCGGCAAAGCTCCCACGGGCGAGCAGATGCACGCCGCCCAGGAAAAGCTGGCCAAGACCGGCATCGAAGTGAAGAAGTAGGAGAGGCTTATTGCAGGGGGGAACCCGCTTGGGGCCTTCGTGTCTGATTGAAACTGTAGACTTCTCAGGGCAGAGGGAGGCGTTCGGCCGGCGGGGAATTGGCTATCTTGATCAACCGAAATCCGCTGGGCGATTCACCGCACGACTCGACAGCCAGGACGTTCCCGATCCTGTGTTGCTGAAGCATGTGAAGGTAGGCGGCCAAGACCTCAAGAGTCTGACTTACTTTCTCGATCTTTCGTCCGGAATCCACAAGTCTTGCGAACAGGTCGTTGATGGTGACATCCTTGCCAAGGTAGACCATCACGCCTTGTTCGCTCGGTTTCATGCTTCTCGTGCCGTAAAGGAAGAGCCCGGTGCTGTCACTGATGGGTACGAGGAAATCGCTGCGCCCAAGAGACCCATCAGAGGGGTCGAACGCGATCAGCAACTTCTTGGTGGAGATACTTTCCGGTGCCATGATGAACTACTCAGTGGCCTCCAGTTCATCGGGAGAAACCCACACGACTTTTCCATCGCGCCATACGGCCGCAGGCTGTCGAAGGAGTTTGTGGCGGAGGAGGGCTTCTCTCGCGCCGGCCTTGACGGCTTCTTCGATGGGGGTAATCTCGGCGAACAACTGGCTGATCGATTTGTTCCGGGCCTTGTCAGACTTCATGTTCCGCCGCTCGCTTGAAATCGTTCCACTCTTGCTGGTCGATTACATTCAAAACACGTTCTTTCTCGCCGTCGGCAATCCGGACCGGGGCGAAGCCTCTTTCATTATCATACACCTGCCAGGCGGTGGCAATCGGTTGGTAGAGTTCGAAAAAGTTCCGAAGGCCGGCCATGTAACGCCGGCGAACGATTGGTTCGGGGACGTCGTGGCCGCCCATGCGGACGCGGGCCTTCACTCGCTCGACGGCCAGGTCGGCGCTGGGGAGCCACAAGAAGAGAAGATGGAAGCGATAGCCGGTCTGGATCAGTTGGGCCAGCCAGGGGGCGAAGGATCGGCTGGCGAGGGTGGTTTCGAAGGCGAAACTGAGGCGTTGGGCGGCGAGGTGGTGGAGGCGTTCGAGCATGACGCGCCCGGCTTCAAGGGCCGCCCCGAGCGGGTCGAAGGCGGACAGGCCCTGGGCCAGGACGTCGGCGTTGACGAATTCGGTGAGGCCGAGGCGGTCGCGGAGCAGGGCCGGGGCGGTCGTGCTCTTACCGGAACCGTTCGGGCCGGCCAGTACGACCACGTCGGGCTGTTCAGCTCTTGCCATCGAAGTAGGCCTGGAGAGGCCTTACGCTCCAGGCGTCGGAGGCGGGGATGGCGGGCGTGGCCCCGGCTTGGAGGGCGGCGATGGCTTCGGCGGCGGCGCGGGCGCCGGTCATCGTCGTGATGAGGGGCACCTTGTGAAGCGTCGCCATCGAGCGGACCTGGCCTTCGTCGGTCTTGGGGCCATGCTTGGTCGGCGTGTCGATCAGAATGCTGATCTGGCGGTTGGTGATCATGTCGCCGATGTGCGGGCGGCCTTCGGTGAGTTTGGCGATCTGGCGGACGGGGATGCCCGCGTCGGTGAGGCACTTGCACGTGCCGGCGGTGGCGAAGAGCTCGAAGCCCAGGGCGGCCAGGCGGCGGGCGAGGGGAATGGCCTCGGGCTTGTCGGAGTCGCGGACGGACAGGAAGATCGTGCCCTTGACGGGCAGGGCGCCGTCGGCGGCCATCTGGCTCTTGGCGAAGGCGAGGCCGAAGCTCATGTCGATGCCCATGACCTCGCCGGTGGACCGCATCTCCGGGCCCAGCACGACGTCCACGCCGGGGAACTTGGTGAACGGGAAGACGCTCTCCTTCACGGAGGTCTGCTTGGGTCGCGGGGCTTCCTTGACGGCCAGGTCGTCCAGGGAAAGCCCCGTCATGACCTTGGCGGCGAGTTTCGCCCAGGAGACGCCGGTGGCCTTGGAGACGAAGGGCACCGTGCGGCTGGCGCGGGGGTTGACCTCCAGCACGTACACCTCGCCGTCGCGAACGGCGAACTGGATGTTCATCAGCCCGCGCACCTTGAGCCGATCGGCCAGGGCCTTGGCTTGGCGTTTGATCTCGTCGACGACCTTGGCCGGCAGGCTGAAGGGCGGCAGGGCGCAGGCCGAGTCGCCGCTGTGAATGCCGGCTTCCTCGATGTGCTCCATCACGCCGCAGACGACGGCCCGGGGGTTCTTGGAGGCCTTGCCGTCGGGGGCGAGCCCGAAGTCGGCGATGCAGTCGACGTCCACCTCGGTGGCCCGGTCGAGGAACTTGTCCACGAGGATCGGGTGGTCGCGGTCGACGGTGGAGGCGTCGACGGCCTTGGCCATGTAGACGTCGAGTTGCTGGCCGTCGGAGACGATTTCCATGGCCCGCCCGCCCAGGACGTAACTGGGGCGGACGAGGACGGGATAGCCGATGCGTTCGGCGACCTTGCGGGCCTGCTCGATCGAGAACGCCGTCCCGCCGGCGGGGCTTTTCAGCTTGAGGTCTTCCAGCACGTCGGCGAAGCGGCGGCGGTCCTCAGCCAGGTCGATGGACTCGGGGCTCGTGCCGACGATGGGGATTCCGGCGGCCTCCAGGCCTCGGGCGAGGTTCAGGGGCGTCTGCCCGCCGAAGTGGACGATCGCGCCCAGGAGCAGCCCGCCGGGTTCGCCCAGGGGCACGCCGTTGAGCCGCTCGCAGATGTTCACGACGTCCTCGAGCGTCAGGGGCTCGAAGAACAGCATGTCGGAGGTGTCGTAGTCGGTCGAGACCGTCTCGGGGTTGGAGTTGATCATGACGGCTTCGTAGCCCAGCTCGCGGGCGGCGAAGGCGGCGTGAACGCAGCAGTAGTCGAACTCGATGCCCTGCCCGATGCGGTTGGGCCCGCCGCCCAGGATGACCACCTTCTTCTTGGGCGTGACGCGGATCTCGTCGTCCTGGAACGTGGCGGCCTGCCCGCCCTCGCCCAGGCGGACCAGCGGCGTCTCGTACGTCGAGTAGTAGTAGGGCGTGTAGGCCTCGAACTCCGCGGCGCAGGTGTCCACGAGCTTGTACACCGGCTCGACGCCCAGGGCCTTCCGCAGGGCGCGGACGGCGTTGGGCGTCCCGTTCCACGCCATCGCCAACTGCACGTCGGAATACCCCCAGCTCTTGGCCTGCCGCAGGACGGCCAGGAACGCCGGGTTGGCCGCCAGGGCGTCCTTGGCCTCGAGGGCGTGCAGGAGCGGCGCGGCCGCGGGGGCGGCGGACATGATCTCGGCCTCGAAGGTGACCAGATCCTGCATGTGCGTCAGGAACCACCGGTCGATCTTCGTGAGCTGGTAGACCTGCTCGACGGTCCAGCCCATCTTGAAGGCGTAGCGGATGTAGTACATCCGCCCCTGGCTGGGGATGCTCAGCTTGCGATTCAGCCGCGTCAGGTCGATCGGGTAGACCGCCTGCTCTTCGGTGTGCTCGGGGGGCTTGGTGGACTTCTCCTTGCGGAGGAACTTCAGCCACTTGTCATACCGGTCCAGCCCGAGCCCGAACCGCTTGATCTCCATCGAGCGGATGCCCTTCTGGAGCGATTCCTTGAACGTCCGCCCGATGCTCATGGCCTCGCCGACGCTCTTCATCTGCGTGGTGAGGGTCTCGTCGGCGTCGGGGAATTTCTCGAACGTCCAGCGGGGGATCTTCGTCACGACGTAGTCGATGGTCGGCTCGAAGCACGCGGGGGTCTCCCGCGTGATGTCGTTGCGGATCTCGTCCAGCGTGTAGCCGACGGCGAGCTTGGCGGCGATCTTGGCGATGGGGAAGCCGGTGGCCTTGCTGGCCAGGGCCGACGAGCGGCTCACTCGCGGGTTCATCTCCACGACGACCATCTCGCCGTTGTCGGGGTTGATGGCGAACTGGATGTTGCTGCCGCCGGTCTCGACCCCGATGGCGCGGATAATGCGGATCGCGGCGTCCCGCATCAACTGGTATTCCTTGTCCGTCAGCGTCTGGGCCGGGGCGACCGTGATCGAGTCGCCCGTGTGCACCCCCATCGGATCGAAGTTCTCGATCGAGCAGACGATCACGACGTTGTCGGCCTTGTCTCGCATGACCTCGAGCTCGTACTCCTTCCAGCCCAGCACCGACTCCTCGATGAGGATCTCGCTGATGGGGGAGTACTCGAGGCCTCGTGCGGCGATGATCTCGAATTCCTGGACGTTGAAGGCGAACCCGCCGCCCGTGCCGCCCAGCGTGTAGGCCGGGCGGATGCAGCAGGGCAGGCGGACGTCGTCCATGATCTGACGCGCCTGGGCCATGTCGTGCGCGATGCCGCTGCGCGGAACCTTCAGTCCGATGGCCAGGCAGATGTTCTTGAACTCGGTGCGGTCCTCGGCGCGGTGGATGACCTCGCGGGTGGCGCCGATCATTTCGACGCCGTATTTTTCGAGCACGCCCGCGTCGGCGACGGCGACGGCGGTGTTGAGCCCGGTCTGCCCGCCCAGGGTCGGCAGGAGGGCGTCGATGGGGTAGGGCCCCTTGGCCTCCTCGGCGATGATCTTCGTCACCGACTGCAGCGAGATCGGCTCGATGTACGTCCGGTCGGAAAACTCCGGGTCCGTCATGATCGTCGCCGGGTTCGAGTTGATCAGGACGATGCGGTAGCCCTCTTCCCGAAGGGCCTTGCAGGCCTGCGTACCCGAATAATCGAACTCACATCCCTGTCCAATGACGATCGGCCCGGAGCCGATGATCAGGATCGTCTTGATATCATCCCTTCGCGGCATGGTACTCCACCGCGGCCTTGATGAGGCCAACGAACATCGGCTGGGGTCGCAGCGGCCGGCTGGTCAGCTCCGGGTGGAACTGGGCGGCCACAAAATAGGGGTGAACGGCGGGGGGCAACTCGAGAATCTGCATGATCGGGTGCACCGGGTGCTTGCCGGAGAAGATCAGCCCGGCCTTTTCCAGCGTCACCACGTGGGCGGGGTCGACCTCGAAGCGGTGGCGGAACCGCTGGCGGATGCTGGCGGCGCCGTAGAGCTTCGCCGCGACCGTGCCGGGGCGGATCTCCACGTCCTGCCCGCCCAGCCGCATGTTGCCGCCGAGCCCCTCGATCTTCTTCTGCTCGGGCAGAATGTCCACCACGGGCGTCTTGCAGTCCGGGTCGATCTCGGTGGTGTTGGCGCCGCTCAACCCGCACACGTTTCTCGCGTACTCGATGACCGCCATCTGGAACCCGAAGCAGATGCCCAGGTACGGCAGCTTGTTCTCGCGGGCGTATCGGATGCACTCGATCTTGCCGGCCGTGCCGCGGGCGCCGAACCCCCCCGGCACGATGATCGCGTCCACGTCGGCCAGGGCCGCCGCCACGTTGCCGGCGTTAATGTCGGTCGTCTCGATCCACTTGACGTTGACCTTGGCGTCGTTGGCCACGCCGGCGTGTTCGAGGGCCTTGAGAATGCTCGCGTAGCTGTCGCGAAGGCTGGTGTACTTGCCCGTCATGCCGACGGTGACCTCGCGGCTGTGGGCGCCGATCTTCGAGGCGAAGCGGCTCCAGGCGATGGCCGCTCGGGAGTCCACGGCGGAATTGGCCTTGCTGCCCAGGTTCAGGAGCTGGACGACCTCGCTGTCGAGCCCGGCCTCCCGCATTTCCTGGGGCAACAGGTAGATGCTCGGCAGGTCGTGCATCGAGAACACCCGCCGCATCGGAACGTTCGAGTACAGGGCGATCTTCTGGCGGACCTTTTCCGTGACCGGGCTCTCGCAGCGGCAGGCGATGATCTGCGGATGGATGCCGTAGCTCATCAGGCGCCGGATGCCCAACTGGGCGGCCTTGGACTTCTGCTCCCCCAGCGCCGGCGGGCTCAGCACGTACGTCAGGGCCACGAACAGCACCGACCCCTCGCCTTCCTCGTAGCTGAGCTCCTGCAGGGCCTCGATGTAGAACGCGTTCTCAATGTCGCCCACCGTCCCGCCGACCTCGACGAAGACGACGTCGGCCTGGCTCTGGGCGGCGAGCTTCCGCAGGCGGTACTTCACCTCGCCCGTCACGTGGGGCACCATCTGCACGTCGCGTCCGAGATACCCGCCGGCCCGCTCTCGCGACAGCACGGCCGAGTAGATCTGCCCGCTCGTGGTGAAATTCGCCGCCGTCAGGTCCTGGTCGAGCATCCGCTCGTAGGTGCCCAGGTCCATGTCGGTCTCGGTGCCGTCGTCGAGGACGAACACCTCGCCGTGGCGGAACGGGTTGAGCGTGCCCGAGTCGATGTTGAGGTAGCCCTCGAGCTTGATGGGCGAGACGGAAATGCCCTTGTCCTTGATGAGCTTGGCCAGGCTGGACGAGAAAATGCCCTTGCCCAGCCCGCTCATGACCGTGCCGAACACGGCGACATAACGGGTGGAACCCATGCGATACCCGTCGGGCAGCGGGGTGTGGAACTCCGTTTCGTCGGTCTGATCCTTGACCGAGCGCAACAAATCCATGGCGTTGCTCATGGGGCGGGATTATACAGCCCCCCCGCCCGGGGGACAATAGCCTGTCCGCGGGGGTTTTCTTGCGGAATCGGCCGGCCAGGGGGGAGAGACTGGTCCACAGATTACGCCGATTACACGGATCGGAACGAATGGCCAAAAGGGCGAGGGGAAAACCTCCGGCGGGGACACAAAATGAAAAGGAAATCATCTTCTCGATTTCGTTTTCATTTTCCGTTCCTGCCGCCTCCGGGCCCCGAAGGCCCTCCCGCCGCCCTTCGACCAGTCACCACCCCTCGTGTCCCCGCCGGAGGATTTCCCCGGCCCCGAGTGGCGCGGCCTGCGAATGCAGAACGCTAATGCCCCGGCTGCTTCAGTGTCCCGAAGAGCGGGTGTTGGGCGGCCTGGGGGCCGTCGGCGGGCCAGTCGCCCGCGATGCCGCAGCACTGGGAGGGCAGGTCGGGGTTCTTGCAGGCGCAGACGTTGACGTGGAGGCCGTGCCGTCGCGCGACATCCGCCACCCGGGTGAGGATTTCGCGGCGAAGGCCAAGCGGCAGGGCCGTGACCGTCGAGTGCTCCGCATGGATGGCCAGCCGGTCGGCCGGCTTGAAGTGCCCCAGGAGTTTCCGACACTCCTCTTCGGGCAGGGCGGCCTTGAGGGCGTTGGCAAGGGCCGGCCGCAGAAACAACGTGCTGGCGGCGACGCAATCGACTCCCGCTTGGGCCAGGGCGGCCAGCAGGTCGCTAAGAGTTCCTCGGTCGTCCGTCACGCCGGGCAGGATCGGGTCGAGCCGAACCTGGGTGCGGATTCCCCCGGCAACAAGCGAGTGGATCTGGGCCAGGCGATCCGCCGGCCGCGGGGCGCCCGGCTCGAACCGGGCGGCGACATCCGGATCGAGCGTCACCAACCCGACCTGCGCGCGGACAATGGCTGCCTTGGGCCGCAGCAGTTCCATGTGCCCTTCAGGAATCCGGCCCTTCGTCAGGAACGCCACGCCGATGCCCTGGGCCAGAAGGTATTCCAGAATCCCGTACGCCATCTCGAGCACTTCCGGCACGGGCTGGAACAGATCGCTGGCGGGGCTGAAATACACGGCCTGCGGCCGTTTCCGCTTGCGAGCCAGTTCGCTTTTGAGTTTCTCGAGCGCGTTGGCGTATAGCACCACTCTCCCGCGACCGGGGTAGCACGAATACCCCTGTGAGTAGCAGTAGAGGCACCCATGCGGGCACCCGGCCGTCAGATTGATCGTCGGAATCCCCGCCAGACACGCCAGTCCCGACGGCGTCAACACCGCCGATTTTCGCTGAGCCAATGTGACGGTCACCATAGTCGGTCCCCCTTCAGTTGCCGGAGTTTCCATAAGGTATCCCGATGCCGAACAGCAGCCTAACGGATCGCCCATCACCTGTCAAGTGCCCCGTTACGATCCCCTACTGCCGCCCGACACCCCTTGCCTGCTACCATCCATTTGGCGGCCTACCGTTGTTCCCGACAACCCGGTCTCTCATTTGTTCCAGTTGGTGTCCCTTGAGTGCGTGACTTTGAATCCGGGATTCCCGAAAGAAGGGTCGACGTCCAGTGTCACGGTGAAAGTCAGGCCGGGAACAGTTTGAATGGCGGAAGTATCCGGCTCGAGAGGCGAATCGACACGACGACTAATTGGGCAGATGGCGGCTTCCGGCAGGTAGACCTGGACCGAGTTGCCGTCCGAGGATCTTCCGATGAGGGTGTCTCCCAGACGATTGCCCGAATCCGATTTCAGGCCGTAGCGAAGGCCGGATTCTGGCGACGTGAGCCATCCGACGGCGCCCCGAATACCTTTGACTTCGGACGGCTGGTTAAGCCACCCAATGAGGTTTACGATATCGTAGGGAGGCAGGCCGTCGGGAAACGTCACGGCGACAAAGCCGGATGGGTGCTTAACAACGGAAATTCGAAAACCCTTGAGCTTTTCGTTCCTGCAATTACTCGCGTAGTTTTGGATTGCCTTCTCGACGAGTTCCGGCTTCCCTTGCTGGACCAGAATCCAATCTTGGCCCATTTTGTGCACCTCTGGTGAAGGATTGGGTCGGTTTTCCTCGGGCTTCCCGCACCCCCCGAACAGGATCACAGTGCATGACATGGCAATCAGTATCCTTCCCATTCCGCATTCCCCTATGTGGGCGCATCTGCCAAAGTTGAAGTCCTCGCCGCCAAAACCTGCAATCCTTACGCGCCACATCCTACCGTGCCCCCAGGGGCCTGTCCACGGCGTTCCAGGCCCGAAGGGCCGGCGACCCTCCGACCGGGAACATGGGGAGAGCGTGCGGACGCCCTCCCCAAACCCCTCTGCCCGGCCCACACTCTGCCCCCCCGCGTAACCGGAAGGGGAACTCGCGCGATGATCGGGCGTGCGGTTGTTCCGGCGAGTGTGGGCCGGGGATGGGGGCCCGGGGGAATCCGCCTTCGGCGGACCGGTTCCTCCGCGTCCCGGATCGGGGGGCAGGAGAGTTTCCTCTGCCTTCGAGACGGGTATTGTGTCGTCGTTTCCGTGGGGAGCAATGTGGGTAAGGGCCAGCCACGCAACGCGACAAGGGCCTGAGAGGTGGGCATCCAACTTCTCCAACAAGCGCCGCGGTGGGCCGGGCCTTGTGGTGCAGGCATCTTGCCTGCCTCCCCTCGGGAAGATG
>JAPLNA010000027.1:35088-39851 GCA_026693065.1 Planctomycetota bacterium | reverse complement strand
GATCGAGGCCATCGACATGCAGATCGCCGACGCGTCGGGTGAGGCAGTTGCTGCCGGAACCCGCGTCAAGAAGGCGCGGGGGCTCCGTGCCAACCGTAAGGCCAGCAGTACACCTCCGCGAGAAGGCAGCCTGAAGTGGCACCTGGTCAAAGCCTTGGCCGGCAAGAAGGGCCTGGGCATAGCCGAAGCGGTAGCAGCAGTGGCCGCTTCGGGCTACAAGAGCCAATCGAAGGACTTTCGGCTTCTGGTCAACCAGACGCTACTGAACGAGCCGGAGTTCAAGAAGGTCAAGCGGGGCATCTTCACGGTGAAGGGCCAGCCTGTGGCGGAGAAGGCGGCTAAGGACGACAACAAGCCCAGCAGGAACCCCAAGGCTGTGGGCAAGCCCGGCCCGAAACCCAAGGCCAAGGCCAAGGCCGGCAGAGGTCGAGGGGGCAAGCCGCTGGCGGCGTACGTGCGGGAGGCCCTTGCCGGGGCCCCGAAGGGCATGGCCGTGCGAGATATCGAAAAGGCCGTCCTCGCCGCCGGGTACGTGACCAAGGGCAAGGACCTGTACAATCCCATCGGCGCCGTTCTGGCCAAGGCCGGGTTCAAGAAGGTCAGCCGTGGCGTCTATGCCGTCGCCAAGAGGCCGGGGCGGAAGCCCGGGAAGAACTCGGCGCCGGCGAAAGCCTCGAAGGCTTGAACTGGTCCCATGGCGGCCAAGATCAAAATCCGCTTTGGTCAGCCTGTTGGTCTTCATCTCACCGTTGAGGATCGGGAGGCCCTTCTCGAAATGGGCGTGCTGGGTGACGACCTCCACGAGACAATCCAGAAGGCCCCCGTTTCTGACCAGAACGTGATGTTTACCTTGGCGGAACTTTCGCTGTTAAGCAAGACTGTTGCCGCTGCGATCAACCACACGAAGGATCGACGGCTCCAGAAGAAGCTCGACCGGATTATCGAGAGGATCGGGCGGCTGGTGCAGACGTTCGAGGAGGGGGACTGACGGCCGGGCGATTATGGGGTTCACAACGACCGGCGGTGGCCCTGGCGAAACACGCCAGGATCCGGGGCGAGATTCCAGGGAATCCAAACGGGACAATCCTCTGTCACGGTTTGGCTACGGCCTCCCCGGCATACGGCCAAACCCAATCCTCTTGATCCTGAACCGAAACGTGAAGTCGTCGTCTCCGGATGTTCTCAAGGATTTCTCGATCACGTCTTCTTCTGACTTCAGGATCTCACCATCACCGTCGAGAGGGAAGTGGTCGACGCCTTCTTTCCCCCATGCCGTTATCTGCACATCGATCCGTTTCCCGGGACGCCAGGTAGTCTCGAAGAAACGCTTGCCCGTCAGATCGGCCGTGTGATCAACCGTTTCGACGTACGCCACTATCCTTTTTGTGTCGTCCCAAGGGACGCCTCGCAGACCGATCCGATAGTGCATGGTAGCGGTATCCCAGTAGGCATTCTCCTTGAACTCGATAGGTTCCACGCGGATCACCCCCTTCGTCCTTGCATCACGGATCCACGCCTCCACCGCCCTGACACCAGGAGTCATCACATCGCCAGGAAATTCCTTCACGAAGCCACGGCAATCATCCTCCAATCTCGCCAAGTCATCCTCGGCCGCGGTTCCCTTCTTGACGTTGTCGTACCGCACACGGATATTCGTAAGACGCTGTTCGTAGGTCCCCGGCGACTGGCCAATGGAAAGCCGTAGCCTTTCCCGAAGATTCGCCACCTCTGCCTGCGAAGATGCCAGTTGCCCGCGGCTCTCTTGCAGTTTCGTTTCAACTTCAGCCTTGCGGGCATCAGATTGCCATGAGTGCACCAGCCAGCCGAAGCCGAACATGATCGCCACGACCATCGTGACCGCCAGGGCCCGGAAGATCCGGCTTCGCAAGATGCGGATCATGGGGCCAGGAGGTGGTTTGGGGCATAGTGCCTCGTGCATCTTGGAAGCTGACGGGAACCGCCTGGCGGGTTCCCAGCTCACGGCTCTTGCGACGACACCGGCAAGGTGGGAATCCGGGTGTCTGGACAGCAGGGCCGGTCGTTCCTGGCTGGGAACAAGCCAGTAGTCCCTGCCCGTCATCATGCGGAAGGCCACCAGCCCAAGCTGAAAGATATCGCTGGCGGGAGTGATCCTGTCAGCGGGGTCGTTGCCGATGAGCATCTCGGGTGAGGCAAAATGGGGGGTATAGCCGATCGCCGAGCTCAGGGTGTTCTCCCCCAGTGTTCTCGGCCCCGATCTCCGGAGCATGGCAACGCTGAAATCCAGAAGTTTGACCTCGTCGCCGTCCAAGATGATGATGTTCTGCGGCTTGATGTCGCCGTGAACCAGTTCCAGACCACACTCGGTGGCGCTGACGTGATCCGCTACCTCCGCCAATGCCCTGCAGATGGTGATAACAAGGGCGCGGCATCGTTTCGGTGGGCCAAGCTCTTTGCCGAGTGCCAGCAGGCTCACCAGCGGGTTGCCCTCGATCAGCTGCATGGCCAGGTACGGGAAGCCCTCGACTTCGCCGTACTTGTAGATGTCGGGTACGCACCGGGCCTTGCTCAGACTCTTGAGGGACGCGAACTCTTTCTTCAGGGTCGAGTGCGAAATGCCGCCCGTGAAGACCTTGATCGCTGCATGGGTATAATCGGCCACATCCTCGCCCATCGCCTGCAATGCGCCGACGTCCTGGGCGCGGAACACCACGGAGCAACCGCCCTCTCCGAGGATTCCCGTCAGGCGATAACCGTCGAATTCCGGGTGTGTGTGGAGGAGGTTTCGTGCCCGGGCATTCCGGGAATCTCCCATGGGGGAGGCATGAATGGCCCGCCAGTTGGTGACCACATGCCGGAGGGCCTCCCGGTGCGCCGAGTTCTCGACGCCCATGCCGTCGACATCCACTTCCAGGCCCGCGTGAAGCCGCTCCAGGACTCGGCCGTACAGTTCCTGGAAACCAGGATCTTCATCCAGAGTGTCCATCACGGCTCTCCGCCATCTCGGCGACGGTATCTTCCATCAACTTCCGCAAGTGTTCCAACAACTTCTTGATCCGCCTGTCAATCGTCTTCTCGCAGAGGCCCATGACCTCGGCAATCGCGGTCGCCGTCATCGCCTGGTAGTACCTGTAGCCCGCCAGGTCCTTTTCCTTCTCATCCTCAAGTCGGTCAATGGCAACCAACAACAGGCGAAGCTCCTCCGTGTCGCTGACCCACGTGTACGCGCCGGGCGGCAGAGGTCCGCCGAACATCCTGACCTCCGGTGAGTTCGGGTCCGGGACTTCCCCATCATGGGACAACCTCAGCGGGCCGGCGGCAGGCCCTTTGTATTTGCGGGACAGGTCCCTGAGCAGTTGGTGCATTTTCATGTTGGCCACGCGGAAGAACGCTTGGCTATTCTCGGGATCGCAGGGCAGGAGAGCCTTTTCAAGGTTCCTCCACATGCGACTGATGATATCGTCCGGCTCTTCTCGCTGGCCGACCGCCTTGTAGTCCCTGAGCAACAGCTCTGCCATCTTCCTGAGTCGTTCGTGGACCCGGACGAACAACTCGGCAACAGCCCCCTCGTCCCCACGCCGGATGCGATCCAAGAGAATCGTGGTCTCCCCTGGAGGAACACTTTCACCGGCCGGCGGCACCGAATCAGAATTGTCGGACATTGTGGACCCACCTTTCGTTGAGACGCATTCTACCCTCCGGTGGAAAGGAACGGTAAGGGAGGAGGCAGAAAAAAATCCATTTTTCCATGTCCCTGGGTTCGTCCGCCTCTCGCCCTAGATAGTAGAGGCGGACACAGGAGCCGCCGCAACGATAGCAGAAGCGGTTTTGGGGCGTGTCTTCCGCGAGCACGCCCATAGCGGAGAAAAGCCGGCGTCGCCAAACGGCTTTTCTGAAGTCCGGCGCACTTGGCAGACACCCCGTCGAGTCCAGGCCAAAGCACGGTCTGGGCAAGACGCCTTCATTCACCCAGACGGCTCCCCAAGGGCCGTTCGAACACAGGAGTATCCATCATGACATAGAGAACCGAACCACAAGGCCGTCGTGCCTCTGTGGCGCTACAGTCCCATCATTCGGTACGCGGAAACTTTTGACACTTACAAAGGAGTGAAAAAATGGTTCTCAACGTAAACGGAAGCGTCCAAGACGACGATGCGTCTGCCTTGAACGCTCAGGCTATTGAGCTGTGCCAGCAACGCAAATACGCCGAGGCCGAACCGCTGTTGAAGCGGTCTCTGGCGATCCAGGAGGAGACCCTGGGCCCTGACCACCTTGACGTGGCGGCTGCCCTGAACAACCTCGCCCGGTTCTACCATGATCAAGGCAACTACGCCGAGGCCGAGCCGCTCCTCAAGCGGGCGTTGGCAATCAGGGAGAAGGCCCTGGGCCCTGACAACCCCGATGTGGCGGTCGCCCTGAACAACCTCGCCTGTCTCTACCAAGACCAAGGCAACTACGCCGCGGCCGAGCCGCTCTTCACGCGGGCGTTGGCGATCGGGGAGAAGGCCGTGGGCCCCGAGCACCCCGATGTGGCGGCCGCCCTGAACAATCTCGCCCGGTACTACCATGTGCAAGGCGACTACGCCGCGGCGGAACCGCTCCTCAAGCGATCCCTGGCGATCACGGAGAAGGCCCTGGGCCCTGACCACCTTGACGTGGCGACTGCCCTGAACAACCTCGCCGGGCTCTACTACGACCAAGGCAACTACGCGGAGGCCGAACCGCTTTTCAAGCGATCCCTGGCGATCATGGAGAAGGCACTGGGCTCTGACCACCCCGATGTG
>JAPLNA010000027.1:0-35071 GCA_026693065.1 Planctomycetota bacterium | reverse complement strand
ACCAAGACCAAGGCGACTACGCCGCGGCCGAACTGCTCCTCAAGCGGGCGTTGGCAATCAGGGAGAAGACCCTGGGCCATGATCACCCCGACGTGGCGATCTCGCTCAACAACCTCGCCGGCGTCCACCATGCCAGAGGCGATTACGCCGCGGCCGAACCGCTGTTGAAGCGGTCACTGGCGATCATGGAGAAGGCCCCAGGCGCCGAGCACTGCGAACTGGCGACTGCCCTGAACAACCTCGCCGGGCTCTACTACGACCAAGGCAAGCACGCAGCGGCCGAACCGCTTTTCAAGCGATCCCTGGCGATCACGGAAAAGGCCCTGGGCCCTGACCACCCCGAGGTAGGGGCCGCCCTGTTCAACCTCGCCCGGCACTACCATGAGCGACGCGACTACGCAGCGGCCGAACCGCTTTTCAAGCGATCCCTGGCGATCATGGAGAAGGCCCTGGACGCCGAGTACCCCGATGTGGCGACCGCCCTGTTCAACCTCGCCCGGCACTACCATGATCGACGCGACTACGCAGCGGCCGAACTGCTCCTCAAGCGGGCGTTGGCAATCAGGGAGAAGACCCTGGGCGCTGGCCACCTTGATGTGGCGACCACGCCTAAGTGCATGGCGGCCCTGTGCGAGAAGATCGGAGACAAGGCCAAAGCCGGCGAACTGAAGGCGCGTGCGACCAAGATCGGAGCACGGTCATGCTGAGGCAGGTTCCGGTCCATCCGGTCGGCCAGACCGCCAGAGCGGTTATGACGGCTATGGAGGGGCTCTGCCTTCGCGGCGAGCATGCCACAGGTGATCGGGGCCCGCCCCCCGATGATCTCGGGCACTCCACCGCGATACGCGATCATCTGTGTTTACCTCGGCTGCGATTCACGCAGCGCAAATAACTGAAAGGGACAAGTACTATGAAAAAGAAATCGAACATGTACGCGGAAGCCGAGACCTGGAGTCCATTCAAAGGCTGCAGATTCGACTGCACATACTGCATTCCGAGTTTTCAAAAGCAGGCCAAGCGGCAGAAGAAACGGTGTCAGAAATGCTACAAGTACGTTCCGCACTGTCACGAGAAGCGACTGGCGGAAATCCCGTCCACCCAGATCGTCTTCGTCGGCGGGAATGCCGACATTTCGTTCTGTCCACCGGCATTCACCCGCCGGATCATCGCTCGCATCGTGGCGCACAGCAAGCGGAAGCCACACAAGACCTTCTACCTCCAGTCAAAGCGGCCGGTCTACTTTGAGCAGTTCCTGAAGGAACTGCCTGAGAATGTGATTCTCCTGACGACGCTCGAAACGAACCGTGACAAAGGCTACGAGGCGGTTTCCAAAGCCCCGCTCCCATCCGTCCGCTTCAAGCAGTTCAAGGCTCTGAAGTTCCCCCGCAAGGTCCTCACGGTCGAGCCGATTCTCGACTTTGACTTGCCCACGTTCGTGAACTGGATTCGAAGCATTCGACCCCAATACGTCTGGCTCGGCTTCAACAGCAAGCCGGCGTCAGTCCAGCTTCCTGAACCTTCCGAGGCCAAAGTCCAGAAGCTGGCCGACCGGCTTCTGAAGGCCGGGATCGAGATTCGTGGCAAGACACTTCGCGGTGTCACGTTGCCAGCCGACGTGCGAGGCTGAATGAGCAGCAATGCCCATCGTTGCCGCTAGTGATGACCCCCCGGCCCCAGAGGATACTCTCCGGGCCGGGGGGCCTGCGGCTCGGACAACCTAGTCGAGCGCAAATGGCCCACAAGCTGTCCGCCACGTTGGCGAGGGTGGACGTCCTTTACACGGCGGAGGAGTTGCAGGTGGTTGAGAAGGCGATTCGGCGACTGGCCAATCCCAAACACGGGCTGCCACCGGACCTTGTCGAGGACATTCATCGGCAGGCCCGGATCCAACGGGATCGGATGCTTCACGAGTAGTCTGCCGCTGTTGCGGGCGCTGGCCTGGCGGCGGCGCAGGTGGCGGAAGTGGCGATAGTGGCGCACGCCGTGCCCGGGTCTATCCCTGCTCGTCGCTGCTGTGTGTTCACTTCTTCGGCCCGGCGAGCATGGCGACCAGCCTGGCCCGGTCACTGGCCGACAACTGGGCGATTACCTGGGCTATCGCTGACAATACCTCAGCTGGCGTCTCGCTAGTATTCTCACAGCCGGACGGCACCATTTTCGGCACCCCGGGCCCCGGCGTATCTGTATCTGCTTGTGAAAACACATAGTTAGCATTTCCATCGTCCAGCTTCCCAAGCTGGACGTCGAGGGTTCGAATCCCTTCGCCCGCTTTCCATGTCAGGAAGTGCCAGGACGCGACAGCCGTTGACAAACGGCGACAGCGTTCCCGAAATCGCAACCCGTCAAAGCCTTACGCGAGAGCCCTCTTTTGCCGCCCGTTGTGCCAATCGATGACAACCGCTGCCATTCCCTGCCAGTGGTGGACTGCCTTATGGCACCGAGTTGGTCACCTTCGCGTAAAGAGGGCACCAAGTTGGTCACCGGGAACGGGGCGGATTCCATGCGGCGGCATGGCATTTTCGGCCATCACAGGCCGGGGAATTCCCGCTGAAAGAACGATGGGGCAGCTGCTCGATTGGGCGGGTGAAAAGTACGGCTGCAAGGGAAATTCGAGCAGCCACGTCCAAGGCGATTGTCGCCTTGATGGTGACCTCGCTCCTCAAGCCGCACCAGTATAGCCGTAGTGGAGCAGAGGCAAACGGAAGCGGGCCGCGGGCCGTTCGTTTGGCGAATTCCTTGGCTTTACCTGCTTACTCGAGTACAATTACGCGCAGAGAGCGCCAGGCACTGGTTTGGATTCACGTCGAGGTCTGGCAATGCCACGAGTTTGTGTCGTGGTCGTTCGGACAGAAGGAGTCTCAGAATGATCGCCTTCTCATGCCAAGTCTGCGGAAAGCAGATCAAGGTCGATGAGCAGTATGCCGGGAAGAAGGGAAAATGTTCCGCATGCGGACAGACCCTCGTCATTCCAGCTGCCCCGAAGACCGTCCAGACTGTCGGCTCCTCATCGTCGGTACAGCCTGGGACGGCGGCACCGGCGGGAATGGCTACGTTTGAATGCCCAAAGTGTCTAAAGCACATCAAGTTTGGCGAACAGCATGCGGGGACAAGAGTCAAATGTCCGGCATGTGGACAGGCGCTCATCATCCCAGCCGCGTCAGTACACCCGTCCGTATCGGAGGCTGTGGCACCCACTACGGTCAAGCCAGGCCAACCCGTCGCTCCGGCTGCACATGCTTCGGTGACCACAAGCAATAGTGCGGGACCGACGAATCATCTGCCTTCTCTTGCAGAGCCGACCACTGGTGTCCAGCCCAATAAGACGGCCGAGGCTACTGAGGCATCCACAATTGACCAAGTATCCGCTGATAAAGCCGCACGTAGGCGTGCCCGCATAATCTGGCTGTACCTTGCAGGATTCTTTGTAGTTTTGTTTGGAGGCTTACTCCTTGCTGCCTACATCAGCGTTCGCTTGGAGGAATCCTCAGATAGCCCCCGCAGCGGATCCACTGGGGAGAATACAAGACCCCTTCTTGCAACGGACAAGGAAGGGAAGACAACGGAAGACACCACATTGCGTTCAGCACCTGCGGAAGAGAAGAGCAGCTCTGGGTGGCTTGGATGGCTGTTTTGGTTGGCATTCTGGGGTGTTCCTGCGGTTATGTTCTTCTGTGGCTTCAACTCTGACGTTAACCGCGAGACAAAACACTACGGCAGTAACGGATCCTTCATTGGCACTTCTCAGACTAAGGTTGGAGAGGAATGGAATGAGCCGAGCCCAATCCTCGGATGGATCTGGACAATCGGTTATCCGATAGGCACTATGTGCTTTGGCTTGGTTCCGTGGTAGGCTTCGCAAGAGACGGAGTGCGTCCCGATAAGAGAAGCAGAGCGAGTCACCAGATTATCGTAAGGAGATCGAACGATGCGAAGACGTTACGGGAAAACCCTGTCGGCACTGGTTGTCGTGGGCGCAATCGTGCTGGTTGCGTTTCTGGCCTTCTATTTCTGGAGCGACGTGTTTCGCACGAAGTTAAACACCGCGGCTCGCGACTTCTCGGAATGGACCCCCGATAACATCGCCAAAGACCCGGTCAACTACCTGAACTTCTGTGAAGACCAGACCACCAAGGCGATGACCAGCCTCAAGGCAAGTGAAATCGCGATTGGGCAGAACCGGGCCAAGCTTGTCGGTATGAAGGAAGATGCCGAGAACAAAGTCGGGGTCGGGGAGAAAGCCTTGGGTGAGCTGAAGACCATTTATCTGCAATCAGAGGAAAAAGCGACGTGGCCTGCAGAATGGCGGGGGGAAACACGGGATAAGGATTGGGTCAAGCGCCAAATTGTCGCCCTCCACAATCAGTGCGACGGGCAGAAGAAGCTTGTATCGAAGATTGCCGTGGGTGTCAGGCAGCTGGACGCACAAGCCCTGAAAGCCCAGGAAGGCAGGGCCAAGGCCCAAGAGCAGCTGGCGGAGATAACCACAAATCGCGAAATGCTCAAAGTCCAGAAGCTGACTGCCGACCTTACCGAGCGGCTGGTATCGATGAAGGGCGCTTTGCAGGCAACCCTGAGTACTGCCACGGAGGCGACAGGGGTGATTTCATTGGAGCAACTTGCCCGTGAAGAAACGGTCTTTACCGACAGCTCGGCGTTCGACAAGATTATGGGAACCAGTAACGCCCAAACCCGCCCGCGCTAGGATGCCTGGGTACCGCCGTGGATTGTATCCCCGCGGTTGGAAGTCCTACCATGAGAATCACATGTCCCCGTTGCGGGCAACCGGCAACAGTTCCTGACAATGCTTCAGGGAAACGAGCCCGCTGCGGCAAATGCCAGAATATCTTCGTGGTCCCCGCCCCTATTGCCCCACTGACATCCGATCAACCGGGCAGCAGTTGTGCCAGGAAGGCTCCGCCAGTTTCCTCTCGGGGTACCGGGTCACTGGGCCGAAAAACGCTGCTTATGATCATGGGTCTTGGGGGGGCGGCAATCGTATTGTTGGTAGTTATCGTTATTCTGTTGCTGACCCGCAGCCCGAGTGCTCCTCGGTCTCCCTCAGGGGCATCAGATCCAGACGGCTTCCTCGCGAATCGTTCAGATCCCCCCCCCAACATAGATTTGGACCGGAAGTTCCAGGATCTGATTCAGAAGCGCCGAGAGTTGAAGAAGCGACTCGATGTGGATATTCCAACCCTTCGGAACCAATTGGGGCAACAGGCCGAGGCTGCAAAGAACAGCCTCCGAACTGCCGATGCTGAGCGAAGGACGCGACTGGAGGAGGAACTCAAAGAGATCGCACGGTCAGAACTCGCTGCCGAAAAATACGAGAAGGATGTAAGAGGACTTCTCACCCAACTGGAAAGCGGTGCTAGGCAGTTGGAACGGTATAGGTCTATGATGGACACTCACCAGGAGAGCGACGAGCACATCCGTGCGGAATTGGACACAATGGCACAGGAGATCGGCACCAAACTCTCCGTTCCTCTTGATCGCCGCATTGGGGCTGGGGCAATAGAAGACCTCGATTTGGTGGCCCGCCTGGATGCGATCAAGAATCGCACTGGGGCTCCCCAATACGTTGTTGTGGTCCAAAATGAATCATCTAGCGTTCAGGCGTATACGGCTCCCCCCAAGGCTTCGATCCAGGGCCAGATAGAAAAGCTCTTGGAGACCGCAAAAACGAACGACAACCCAACAAACGGAAAACTGGCCATCGCGGCATTGAACAAACTCCTAGAGCTAAACCCCACCAACGCGGAGGCACGTGCGCTACGACAAAAACTACTGCGGTATTACGGACCAATAGTGCTGACAGTCCCGCTTGATTTCGCATCAATTCAACAAGCGATTGATTCCGCCCGGAGCGGCGATGTCATTGTGCTAAAGCCGGGCCGCTACCGTGAAACGGTTCTCATGAAAGACGGACTGACCCTTGCTGGTGAGAACGCCGAAACCTGCAGGCTTGAGCCTGCTGCTGGGTACTCGGCTTGCATTTACATTCTGGGGGCCTCGCATTGTACAATCAAGGATATATCAATCGATGGCCCAGGACAGCCGATGACGCGCTTCATTGGACACGGGCTGGAGCTCGAACAGTCAAGTCAGGGAGTCCGTGTCAAGTCTGTCCTTGATGGATCCCCTGCCGTAGAGCAAGGGATCAAAGCGGGAGACATGATTTGCGCCTTGGATGGGGACAAAGTAAGCACTGTCGGAGAATCGCGGCGGCATCTAGTAGAAGCGGCGTTGCACTCTCCAGATAAGCCGGTTCTGATCGAATTAGGGAACATGAGCTCTACGCGTGCCATCAAAGTTGCGGCTCGCCCAATTGTTGTTCCCGAAGACTCTGTCCCAGGCGTCAAACTCTACTTCCCGCGTGCAATAGAACTTGAAGATGCCGACGCAACGCTCTCGGGGCTAAGCATTGCCAGGATCCCTGGGGTTGCCGTAAAGGTGATCCGTTCCAGATGCAGGATTACTGCTGGGGTGTTTTCTCAAAACCGATCGTGCCTTGGAGTAGTGGAAGGTTCCCAGGCAGATGTGACGGCAACTACCTTTCGGACGTCTGCAAACGCTGCCATCATGGTCGAAGGGAAGGCGAGTGGACTGCGGGTCAAGGGTTGCCGTCTCAACGAGAACAAGTTTGGGATTGTGGCCAAAGACGGTGCCGAATGTAATCTTGCAGGAAATACATTCGCGGCCGCCTCCCATGCCTTGGAGGCCCGATCTGTATTGCTGGTGGCGTACGGGAGCAAGGTTACCTCCATGGGGGATGAGTTTCTGAAAGGGGGGATGGTGGTTGTGAGCGATGGAACGGTCCTGACAGTGAAAGGGTCCAGCTTCAAGGATATGGATGGCATTCTTGTCTCGAACCCACACACCAGTGTCGATATGGTGCAGTGTACGTTTGATGACTGCATGGTAGCCGAAGGTAGCATGGTGGGAGGCGCGATCATGATTTCAGAGGGGGCAACTGCTCTCCTTCGCGAGTGCGTCTTCACGTTCAAGAAGACTGATGCTGTGGCCGTTTATGCAAGCGGAAAGGCTACCTCCGTCAAACTGAGAGGCAATACGTACACATCCGTGAGCCCTGCTACGGCTAAGGAGGGGGCGAAGGTAGAGTTGTCCATGGATAGCACATTTCGCATCGGCGGGATGCAAGCCTATAATTCGCAAGTGCCGTTTCGACAAGGGGCACAGGTTATAGTTGGCGGCGTGAATATGAGAATTGGAGATGTGGAGAGTGAACAGTCTGGAGGCAAGTCCTTCAGCGTGGGATTCCTTGACGAGAAGGATGGAGATGAATGGAGAATACGGAGCGTTTGCGTTCTCGGAGAAGATGGGACTCTGTTGCCAGTTAGGGTTGACATGAGTCGAGACGAGGGTTCAGGGAAACACTCTCGTTTTCTGACGTTCTCGGTGCCAACTGGACAGAAGAAACTCACTGTCTTTGCTCTAATTAAGAAATGACACCTCTCCACCATCTCCGCTTAAGGCCTCGTCCAGCCTGCTGACGGTCACTGCTTAGTCAGCTTAGCCGTCCGGTCGTATTCGCTCTCACTTACCTTCGAGAGCAACTGCATCGTTGTTCGCTCCTTCCGCAGCTTTGTCTTCGGGTGCAACCGTGTCACGATGATCTTCCGTTCCCTCTCTGTTGTTTTATCTCCTGTATGGTCCCCCCAGGAAAACAGATGTGCATCAAAACGTCGGCAGCGCCGCTACTGCGCCGGCGGTGTCGGCGAGGTCGAGGTGGGTGTACGTATTCATCGTCAGGCGAATGTCGCTGTGCCGCAAGAGCTTCTGAGCCACACCAGGGGTAACCCCTCCCCTCGCCAACAGCGTCGCGAACGTGTGTCGCATGCTGTGAACGTCCACCGTGCGTCCCTGGGCGTCTCGCTTGACGATGCCTGCGGCGGCAAGGTCCAGATCGAACGTCCGCAGGAAGTTACGGCCGATGTTGAACAGTAGCGCGTCCGGCGGCGTTGAGCCGCCGCCACCCAGGCGTGCGATGTGCTTGCGGAGATCCTCGGCCAAGTTCCCCCGCAAGGGTAGCGTGGCCGCCCGGCCGCTCTTGGCGTGCTTGCCTTCGACGTGGACGTACGGGCTGTTCTCGTCGAGGCAGACGGCGTTGACGGCCAGCGAGGCTACCTCGCCACGGCGGAGCCCGGTGAGCATCATGAACTTGTACGCGAGCGCCCTGTCTTCGCCGAGCCGCTCGAGTCGCCGCTGCTCATCGTCGCCGACCTTGGCCAGCGGCTTGCCCTTGTTCTTGCCCGTGCGAATGGTGAGGGCTTCGCGCAGGGGCCTCTCCTTCGCCGTCTTGAGCAAGCGGGCAATTTCATCCTCGGTCAGTGCGCGGCGTTTCCGGGTCGGCTCGGACTCCTCTGCCTTGGGCAGGCCGGCCAGAGGGTTAGCGGACATTCGCCCCTCGGAAACGCACCAGTTGGAGAACGCCAAGATCGCGGCACGGTGCATGTTGATGGTCCGCGCCGCCACGGGCACCGACTCCGGGTCGTCGATATCCCGGGGAGTCTGCCCCAGCTTGTTCATCCACCTTTGGAGGGTCAGGCGATTGATGTCCTTGAGCCGTTGAAGCCCGCACTCTCGTACCAGCCGGTCCAGGCTATCGCGGACGTGGCCGACGTATTGGGGCGAGACCCGCCGGCCCCGGATGGTCTTGACGGCCAGTTGGGCAAGGTAGGCTTTCACGTGCCCGTCGATGGGCGACTCGAGCTGGCCGGAGGCGGTCATCTCGTCATGGCTCATCACGCCAGACCTGACCCGGTCCATCCGGGACAGGATGTCCGCGAGCACCTTCTCCGCCGCCTGTCGGTCGCGGCAACCGGTGGACTCCCGCCACATCTTTCCGTTGGCGTCGCGGTACCGGGCATACCAGCAATCGGAGACGAACTGCACGTGCTGGTCATCCAGCACTGGGGCCATGCGGACCTGGCCCTTACCGCTCTCCCAACGGGCGAGTTTCTGACCCCGGCGGATGATGATTTCCGCCCCGTCGGGCATGGGTATCGGGTACTTCTTCTTGTAGATTGTGGCCATGGTTATCCTCGTGGTGCGGGTTACCGATTCCCTTGGACACAGGGCCGCCTCGGGCGAAGAAGCTCAAGGGGAATTCCTCGCGAATTCCTTCGGAAGACCTGTTATCCAGATGCCTTGCGGCATGGCGGGCATCCCTCCGCGATCCATGTCTGGATGACCACCGGGTTCCACCGCAGCAAACTGCCCAGCCGGTGCGGCGGGGGGACTCGCCCGGCGTCGACGAGTCGGTAGACCGTTCGGGGCGAACAGTTCAGGATCACCGCTACCTGGCTGATGGTCAGTAGCGCGGCCGGTCCGGGGGCGCCTATCACTGCAACATCCGTTCTTTCAGCAACTTCTGGCATTTCATTCTCGCGAGGATGGCGATGGCGGCGCTCTATCTGGCCCTCACCGGCAAGACAGGCGAGCCCGCTCCCATCCACCCTCTTACTTCCGCAAGTGACGTGGATGTGTCCCGCCGTATGCCGGCCGGGGTCCGGAACGAAAACGCGAAAAACATGTCGCCGACACTTGACAGCTGCCTGAGTGTCTAGTATAAAGTCCACAGTCTGTGACGTACCCCGACGAGACGAGGTCGATAGATGGCTGGGAACAAGAGATTCGGCGACCGGATACGGCTGCTCCGCGAGGCGAGAAAGAAGGAAGACCCCGCCTTTTCCCTGCGGAAGTTCGCTCAGGCGGTGGGCATCAGTCCGACCTTCCTGAGCAAGATCGAGAAGGGCGAATTCACCCCGCCGGCGCCAGAACGGATCAAGAAGATGGCTGAACTGTTGGGCGTCGATGCCGACGAGCTGTTAGCCCTGGCGAACAAAATGGACCCAGACCTGTCGGATATCATCAAGGACCAGCCCAAGGCCATGGCGGATTTCCTGCGGACGGCCCGCGATGCGGGGTTGACCGTGGAAGATCTGCGTGCCATTACCGAGAAGATACGCAGGCAAAAGGACTGACGCCTGCCCGGAGAGCTTTCCGTGATCGACGTGAAGTTCATTCCCGAAGCGCACCTCGAGAGGGCGGCCATCGAACTGTTGGCCGTCTACGGCCGGAAGTACGGCGAAGTCGCCGTGCCGCCGATCCCCGCCGAGGAGATTCTGGAATGCCACCTGGAGCTGTCGTTGGGCTTCGATGACCTCACCACGCGGTTCGGCGAGCCGGGCATCCTCGGGGCGACCTGGATCGAAGACAAGAATGTGCTGATCGACCAGTCGCTTGACCCCACCGAGAACCCCCGCATGGAAGGCCGCTATCGCTTCACGGTTGCGCACGAGGCGGGGCACTGGGTGCTGCACCGCCACCAGTTGATGGCCGCCCGCAGCGCGCCGCTCCTGAACAAGACGCCCGAGCCGTCCATCATCTGCCGGGCGACCGCAAAGAAGCCGCCCATCGAATCCCAGGCCGACCGCTTCGCCGGTTACCTCCTGATGCCGGAGGAAATGGTCCGCCGCCATTGGACGGACACGAATGGTTCGCCCGCACCCTATGTCGCCCAGGAGGAGATCTCGCAACTCACCGCGCAGCTCAACCTGGCCAAAGACGATCAGCCGACGGTTGAGCGATCGAAGCGGATGGCCGGTGCGTTTCATGTTTCCGGGCAGGCGATGCAGATTCGGCTGATCAATCTCGGCCTGATCCTGACGAAGAAGCCGCCGCCGTCGCTCTTTGGATAACGACTTTTTTTGTGGAGCAGCGTTTAGTGTGACGTTGACATACTACGTAAGGAGCCTGATCATGCCGGTAAGCTTTCGTCTCAAGCGGTTCACGAACGTCGCCATCCTCAAGCGGATCGATTTTCCGCTGCTCCTGGAGTTCCTCGAATCGGACCGCAAGTTCCGGCCGTTCCTGGAGGGGCGAGGGATGGCGTGGGAACGGGAGAAGAGCCGGTTCGATTACAGCGAGCTAGCCCGCATCCTGATGTCCCCCGACGTGGGAACGCCGGATGAGCTGCTGGACGCACTGTACTTCGTGGATAACCTGTCCAATCCGGACTGCTACGACCGCATTCTTCAGGAATGTCAGGAGGCGGGGGTCGACCTGGGCGGCAAAGACCTATCCCCCGAAGACCTGGCCATCCGGGCGTGGCTGGCGGACCGCAATATCCTGGAGCGTATCCACGCCGAGCAGTATCGCGCGAAGCCCCAGCGGTTCGAGTCCTACTTCGCCGACCGCTCGGATCGGCCCGACCTGACCTATCCCACCGATATCGTGCTGGCCGCTCTCGAGGCCGACCTGAACGAGTGGTTCCATTTCAAGCAGAAGGGCCGCGGCGCGAAGGTCTTTGTCTTCCCTCGGGAAGACGGCGTGTGGTTCCTGGTTCGCCACGGCCAGCGGATCAAGCGCGAAGGCACGGTGGAGGCCGATGAAAGCTCCGGCAGCGTCTTCTACCGCCCGGAGAAGTTCGACGTGCTGATCTACTATCCGGGCAACGGTGAACTGGCGATCAACACCGAGACCAAGGGCGAGCGCGGGGCCTACTGCCGCCGCTTCGGCAAGCACCTCTTCGGCCACATCAAGTTCTTCCGTTTCGATGACCCGATCTCCAAGTACACGCTGGTGCCGCTGATCGCGCTGGGGCGCGACGCCCTGGCGTGCGGGGATGTCCAGGGGCTGCGGCAGGTTCTCCTTCAGGAACTGCACCTCGCCCACAACAGCGACCAGGACGACATCGAGGTCCGCAAGGCCAGCGAGGATGTGTTCCGGGCGCTGGCGAACCAGAAACGCACCCTCCAGAACGAGGAGGCATCGATCCGCCTGGTGAAGGCGAAGTTCCATGTCATCTTCGCCGACGACAAGGAGCGCACCGTCAGCATTGAGCCGCCCAACATCGCATCGTTCGATCGCGCGTCGGACAACGCCATCATTCACGAGTGGATGAGCCTGCGCGGGTTCATCTCCACGCCGAGTCCAGAGGGAAAACGCCATGTCAAACATCGAACCGTTCTGGCGGTTCATTGAAACCCGCCCCAGCCATACGGCGGTGATGTCCGAATGGACGTCCGTTGCCGGCGACGACCTGTCTGCCGCTGGGCGGCTGCTCATGCCCGCCGGTCGGACGGCGACGGTCTATCCGAATCCCCGCGGCGGTGGGCCCATGCGGGTTGTTCGCCACGCAGACGGCGCCATCGTCGCCGTCGACGGCTCCGACTGGCAGCACCGCATCCCGCTGCAGCCCGACGACGTAGTGCTCTATCAGCTCGATATTCGATCGGTTCGGAAAGCCCTCTGTGCCGCGCTGGGCGGCGTGAACATCGTCAAGAGCCCCCTCGAGCAGGGCGCCGGCTGTGTGCAGATCGGCAACTGGGAGCCGAAGAAGGCCGAGAGCTTCCCACTGTACTTCCTATCATGCCCAACCCGGGCGGCCCTGCGCCGGCAAATCCTCGATCTTCAGCAGACCTGCGCGCGCCCGGGCGCCATTCTGCTCACGCCCACGCGGGGCAACTGGGACGACGAGCTGGACGCGTTGGCCCGCGCCGGAAAGATGCTTCTCGTGGCCGTCTGCGAGATCATCGAACCCGAAGGTGCGGAACTCCGGCAGACCGCCGCGTGGGAAGAATACCTGCAGGCATTCTGCCAGATGGTGAAGTCGCCGCCCGGAAACTACCGCAACAAACGGCCGCTGCCGATACGCGGCGCGCGGGCGGCGAATATCGAGAAGATCGAGAAGGCGATGGAGGCCCACCTCATTGCCGCCCGCGACCACGCCTGTTCGCTCAAGGATCGAGGAAAGGAACCTGTCCTGCGTCCCCGCCCCGAGCAGAAGGACATCGCAACGTTGACCGGCCTGACCACAACTGACGTCTCCCGTTGCCTGAATGATCCGCGCGCGAAGGTGCTAAAGATACTCTGGGAGACGGCGGAATCCCTTGACGGCGTCCTGAGCTTCAAGCGTCGACGCTGATTCTCCTTTCCTCAACACCAGCGATTGCAGTTGCGGCGATTTGCTGCAACTGCAATCGCTTTTTTCATGCGCACAACTGACATCCTGCTAGCTGCTTAGATCACTCACAGAAGTTTCTACGCAGCCGTCTGCAAATCGCCCGGAGGGCGGTGCGGTCCGTCGTGGGCCGCAAAGACAAACCTCCGTTTCGGGAGATTGCAGATGTCAAATCACACCACCGCCCCCGCCGTTGTTGCCCCCATCCTCGACGAGTACGTCATCGAACAGGCGCGCCTCCGCGCCCGCGAGCTGACGGAAAAGTCCCACCTGCCGCCGGATCAATGCGAGGACATCCAGCAGGACATGATCGTCGCCCTACTCAAGGCGAGCAAACGTTTCGATCCCGCCAAGGCCGGGATGCACACCTTCGCCTGCCGCGTGATGGACGGTTTCAGCAAGGATTTCATCCGCCGGCTGGTCAGCAAGAGGCGCCGTGGCCACCTCGATGTGCCCTGTACCGACCTCGCTGACGATTTCTCGCTGGATCGGCAGGCGGTCGGCGACGGCATCCTCCGCGACCTGGTCCGCGAGGAGACCTCCCAGGCCGTGCGGGGCGTTCTCGATGAACTCCCCGAGGATCTGCGGCCCGTCTGCGAGGCGATGTTCTACACGAAGGACAGGAAGGCCATCGCCGAGCAGCTGGGCATCAGCCGCAGCAGCCTCTATCGGCGCATCCAGAGGATTCAGGCGCATTTCCGGGCGGCAGGCGTGGAACCAGAAGGAATCGCCTCGAAAGCAGCGGGACACATTCGGGCAACTCGCGGAAGTAAGAGGGTGAAGAAGGAGACGAGGTGAATCATGGACGACATCGACATTGACCTTGGCGTGCTGATCCACGAGCCGGAAGAGCTTTACCACTCCAAGGCGGACGAGTATTTGGGCAGCCACAGCCTGGCCGACTTCCGCAGGTGCCCGCTGCTCCACTTCAAGGACTGCATGGGCCTGATCCCGGACTTCGACCGCTCGGCGTATCTGATTGGCCGTGCGGGCCACTGCCGAATCCTGGAAGGCCGCGATCCGTTCTCCAGGCGCTACGCCGTCGGCGGCCCGATCAACCCCAAGACCGGCAAGCCGTTCGGCAGCAACACGAACGCCTTCGCCGAGTGGGCGGCCGCCCAGGGCAGACCGGTGCTCACCCCCGAGCAGGCGCAGTTGATCGAGAACATGGCCGTCGGCGTGGCGATGAGCGACCGGGCCGTCGACCTGATCGTCGACGGCGTCGCCGAAGGCGTCGTTCGGGCCGACTACGGCGGCGTCCCCTGCCAGATTCGCATCGACTGGCTCAATCCCCACCGGGGCATCGTGGACCTGAAGACCTGCGACGACCTGACGTACTTCGAGTCCGACGCCAGGCGCTACGGCTACGCCTACCAGATGGCCTTCTATCGTGCCGTTCTGGCGGAAGTCATCCAGGAGTCCGTGCCGGTCCATTTCATTGCCATCGAAAAGAAAGAGCCGTTCCGCTGCGGCGTCTGGCGCGTCTCCGAGGACACGCTGGCGCAGTGCGCCCGCGAGAACGCCGCCGCCATCGGACGGCTGAAGGAATGCCGGCGGCTGGGCGCGTGGCCCACCGGCTACGAGGAGGTCCGCGTTTTCGATGCGATGTGACACATCGGGCCCCGGCGGCGGTGCGCGACAGGTCAATGGGATATTCCCGACCGTCCCACCGGGCGGGTTCGACTCCCGCCGCCCGGCATGGCTGGCCAGCCGGACACGTGAAACCCCCAACATAAGGAAACCATCAATGACCGCACTGCAAAGGATTCTGCGTGGCGTTCGCCACCTGCCGCCTCGGCTGCTGATCTACGGCACCGAGGGGATCGGCAAGAGCAACACCGCCGCCGGCGCGCCCAAGCCCATCTTCGTACCGACCGAGGACGGTCTCGGGCAGATCGACTGTCATGCCTTTCCGCTGGCCGCGTCCTTCGAGGACGTGATCTCGGCCCTGACGGCGCTGGCGACCGAGGAACAGGATTACCAGACCGTCGTCATCGACACACTGGACTGGTTGGAACGGCTCATCTGGACCAAGGTCTGCGCCGATCGCGGCGTCAAGAATGTCGAGGACATCGGCTACCAGAAGGGCTACATCTTCGCCCTGGACTTCTGGCGACAGATCGTCGACGCCCTCGACTGTCTCCGCAACGAGCGCGGCATGTGCGTGGTGCTCTTGGCGCACTGCAAGATCGAGAAGTTCGAGGACCCCGAGAGCCCCGCCTACGACCGCTACTCTCCCCGCCTCCAGAAGCACGCCAACGCCCTGATCACGGAGTGGGTGGATGCGGTGCTGTTCGCCACCCGCAAGATCGTCACCCGCACCGAGGAGCAGGGCTTCGGCCAGAAGCGCACCATCGCCTCGGGCAACACCCGGGACGGCGGGGAGCGGATCCTGCGGTGCGTCGGCAGCCCGGCCTGCGTGGCCAAGAATCGCTTCAACCTCCCTCCCGAACTGCCCCTGTCCTGGCCGGCGCTAATGGAACAAATGACTGCCGGCATGACCACCACCCCCAAGGAGAATGCCAATGGCTGACCTGAACGGATTCAACGCAAACGAAGTCGAACCGACCGCGTCGTTCGAGGCGATCCCCGCCGGCAAGTACCTGGCGGCGATCACCGAGAGCGAGATGAAGCCCACCAAGAACGGCTCGGGCAGCTACCTCCAACTGACGCTGACGATCCTGGAGGGCGAGTACAAGGGCCGCGTCGTCTGGGCGCGGTTGAACCTCGCCAACCCGAACCAGACGGCGGTGAAGATCGCCCAGTCGGATCTGTCGGCGGTCTGCCGCGCCGTCGGGGTGATGACACCCAAGGACAGCTGCGAGCTGCACAACATCCCGCTGCTGATCACCGTCAAGGTCAAGAAGCGGGAGGACAACGGCGAACTGACCAACGAGGTCAAGGGCTTCGAGCCCAAGGCGGCTGCAACCGGCAAGCCCCAGCAGGCCCCAGCCAACTCCACCACGCCGCCCTGGCGGCGCTAACGAAAGGAAACCCCAATGACCGCGATTGTGACCCTGTGCATCTGGATTCTCTTCGCTCCCGTGGGATACCTCGCCTGCCGCTGGTCCAACCGGAGGATGGGCCTCAAGTGGACCCGCAATGACCGGTTGTTCTCCATCATCCTGTCGCTGTGCTTCGGGCCGATATCGGCCATCATTGCGCTGGTCGTCGTGGCCATCGACAAGGTGGCCATGTCCGAATGGGGCAACAAGGAGGCCGGCTGGTGATCTCATGGTAATGCTTGACCTGCCATATCCGCCGAGCACCAACCGCTACTACCGGCATGTCGGGTTCCGCACGCTGATCAGCCGGGAGGGCCGGACGTTCCGCACGAACGTCTGTGCCCTCCTGGCCGGGGGCGGGCCGCGTAAGCCGCCGGCCGGCGGGCGGATCGCCCTATGCATGGACGCCTTCCCGCCCGACAACCGGCGTCGCGATCTGGACAATCTTCAAAAATCCGTCCTTGATGCGCTCCAGCACGCGGGCGTCTACGAAGACGACAGCCAGGTCGACCTCTTGCTCACACGGAGGCGACAGGTTGTCCCCGCCGGCCGTCTGTCTGTCGAGGTTCTGTCCCTGCCCCTGCGGCGCTGCCCGCTGTGCGGGTCCGACATGACGAACGTGGGAATGAACTGACGTGCAGAAGTTCTTTCCGACCATCCTGATCCTCCTGGATGTCTGTGCGGCACTGTCCTACCTGCCAACCGGCGAGTGGCGGCGCGTCGTCTACTGGCTGGCCGCCGGCGTCCTGACGGCCGTGGTGACCTACTGACATGGAACTGCGGACCTACCAACGCGAGGCCGTCGACGCCGTCTACCGCCACCTGCGGGGGCGTGACGACAATCCCTGCGTGGTCATGCCAACCGCTTCGGGCAAAACGCCCCTGATCGCCGCGATCTGTCGCGATACGGTCCAGCAGTGGGACGGTCGCGTTCTGATCCTGGCCCATGTGAAGGAACTGCTCGAGCAAGCCGTGGAAAAGCTCCATGCCATGGCCCCGGACCTGTGGAACCGCATCGGCGTCTATTCCGCCGGCCTCAACAGCCGTGATACCGACCACCCGATCATCGTGGCGGGCATCCAGTCCGTCTACAAGCGTGCGGCGCAGCTCGACCGCTTCGACCTGATTCTCCTGGACGAATCGCACATGCTGCCGCCCGACGGCGAGGGCATGTACCGGACATTCCTGGCCGACGCCACGGTGGTTAACCCGCGCGTGCGGCTGGTGGGCCTCACGGCCACGCCCTACCGCATGACCACGGGGATGATCTGCGGGCCGGAGAACCTGCTCAACCACGTGTGCTACGAGGTTGGTGTGCGCGAACTGATCGTCCAGGGATATCTCTGCCCGCTGAAGTCGAAGGCCGGGCGTCAGAAGGCTGACACTTCGGGCCTGCACGTCCGGGGCGGCGAGTTCATCCCCGGCGAGGTCGAATCGCTCATGGATGACGACGCCCTGGTCCGCGCCGCCTGCCGAGAGATTGTGGACTGCACGCAGGATCGTCATTCGGTGCTGATCTTTGCCGCCGGCGTCCAGCATGCCCGGCATGTGCTGCTGATCTTTGCCGCCGGCGTCCAGCATGCCCGGCATGTGCAGCGCGTCCTGGGCGAGATGCGCCAGGAATGCGGATTCGTCTGCGGCGAGACGCTGCCCTTCGAGCGGGTGGGCACGCTCCGGCGGTTTCGTGAGGGCACGCTCAAGTACCTGGTCAACGTGAACGTCCTGACCACTGGCTTTGACGCACCCAACATCGACTGCGTGGCGCTGCTGCGACCGACAAACTCTCCGGGCCTCTACTACCAGATGGTCGGTCGGGGCTTCCGGCTGCATTCCAACAAGACAGACTGCCTCGTACTGGACTTCGGAGGCAACATCCTGCGGCACGGGCCGGTGGATGACCTGCGAATCGAACAGCCCGGCAACGGCAATGGCGAAGCGCCTGCCAAGGAGTGCCCAGAGTGCTGCGCACTCATTCACGCCGCCTATGCCAAGTGCCCCGAGTGTGGCTACGAATTCCCGCCGCCGGAACGAAACCAGCATGACACGACGGCCTCCACCGCCGGCGTGCTCTCGGGGCAGGTCGAGGACACCGAGCACGAGGTCACGGACGTGATCTACTCGGTCCACGCCAAGCGGGACGCCCCCGAGGACGCCCCACGGACCATGCGGGTGCAGTACCAGATCGGGCTGTATCAGTGGCAGTCCGAGTGGATTTGCTTCGAGCACGACGGCTATGCCCGCGCCAAGGCCGTCGCCTGGTGGGGCCAGCGGTCCAACGAGCCCGCGCCAGCCAGCGCCCAGGAGGCCGTTGCCATCTGCCAGGCCGGGGGGATCTGCACGACCTCGGCGATCGTCGTTCGCCACGTCGCCGGCGAGAAATTCGACCGCATCGTCGGCTACAGCCTGGGGGCCAAGCCGCCTGCCCTGAACGGCGGCGACCTGGCCGGGCCGGAACCAGAGTACGCCTGGGCGGAAGACGACCAGATTCCGTTTTGAGGTAACGCGTGGCTGATTCCACAGACATCCTGAACGCCGCCCTCGCCTATCTGGATGCCGGCCTGTGCGTCCTGCCGGCGCGGGTGGACCAGAAGCGCCCGGCCGTGCCGACGTGGAAGCAGTACCAGCGGCGCCTGCCCACGCCCGTCGAGCTTCACGCCTGGTTCGCCAACGGCCATGCGCTGTGCATCCTGACCGGGACGGTCTCGGGCAACAATGAGATGATCGACTTCGACGCCGGCGGCGCACTGTTCGACCGCTGGGCCGAGATTGTCCGAGCCGAGGCCCCCGGTCTTCTGGAACGCCTCGTCATCGAACGTACCCAGCGCGGCGGATACCACGTCGACTATCGCTGCGCCGAACCGGTGTGCGGCAACATGAAGCTCGCCCAGCGCCTGGGCGCTGACGGCCGGCCCGAAACCCTCATCGAGACCCGCGGCGAAGGCGGCCTGTTCCTGTGCGCTCCGTCGCCGGGCTACCGGCTCCTGCAGGGCGCCTTCACCGATCTGCCCGTCCTGTCGGCGGATGAGCGGGATACTCTGCTCTCAGCCGCTTGGACGCTGAACGAGGCGGTCCCGGCCCCCGAGCCAGTCCCTTCGGGACAATCAAGCCTGACGCGACCTGGCGACGATTTCGCGGAACGGGGCGACGTCCGGGCCGTCCTGGTCAAGGCCGGCTGGACGTTGGCGAAGTCCGGCGAGAACGAGTACTGGCGGCGTCCGGGCAAGGCCTCCGGCTGGTCGGCCACCCTCAAGGACCGGGTGCTGTACGTCTTTTCCTCCAACGCCGCGCCCTTCGAGCCGGGCAAGGCCTACGGGCCGTTCGGCGTCTACACGCTTCTGGAGCACAACGGCGACTATTCGGCCTCCGCTGGTGCTCTCCGGGCATTGGGTTACGGCCAGGATGCGCCCCTGGGCGTCGATATCTCCGGCATTGTCGCCCAAGCCACCCCGCAAGCCGACCCACCAACGGCGATCGACGATCCCGGCCCGGTCCCGATGGAACTGTTGCGCATCCCCGGGTTTGTCAGTGAAGTCATGGACTTCTGCCTCCAGACCGCCCCGTACCCCAGCCAGGTCATGGCGTTCTGCGGGGCGGTGGCCGCACAATCCTTCCTGGCCGCCCGCAAAGTCCGCGATCCGGGCGACAACCGCACCAATCTGTACCTCCTGGGTCTGGGGTATTCGTCGGCGGGCAAGGACTGGCCCAGAAGGATCAACACACGGCTACTGCACGACATCGGGCTGGGGCACTGCGCCGGCGACAAATTCGCCAGCGGAGAAGGCCTTCAGGACGCCCTGTTCCTGAACCCGGCCATGCTCTTCCAGACCGACGAGATCGACACCATGCTCCAGTCGATCAGCAAGAGCAGGGACGCCCGCTACGAGAACCTGATGGGCACGCTCCTGACAATGTACACCTCGAGCGCCAGCGTCTATCCCATGCGGCGTAAGGCCAGCAAAGAGAACCCCGGCGCGATCGACCAGCCCAGCCTGACGGTGTTCGGCACGGCCGTGCCCACGCACTATTACGAGGCGCTGTCGTCGCGGATGCTCACCAACGGGTTTTTCGCCCGAATGATCGTCCTGGAGGCCGGCGCCAGACCCGAGGGCCAGGAACCGTGCATCCCCGATCTCCCGCCCCGCCTGATCGAGACCGGCCGCTGGTGGGCGGATTTCCAGCCCGGCGAACGGGTGGGCAACCTCTATAACGTCCACCCGGTCCCGAAGGTCGTTTCGCATACCGACGAGGCCAAGGCCCTGCTGGTCGAGACCAGGAGAGCCGCCGAGGCGGAATACCGTAGGGCCGAGTCCAGGTCCGATGAGGTGGGCACCACCGTCTGGGGGCGCGTCAGCGAGAACGTCCGCAAGCTGGCATTGCTGTACGCCGTCAGCGCCCACCACACCAATCCCGTCATCGGCGGCGACGCCGTCGCCTGGGCCAGCACGTTCGTGCGGCACCAGACCAGACGGATGCTCTTCATGGCTGGCCAGCACGTCGCCGACGGCGAGTTCGACGCCGAGTGCCTCAAGGTCATCCGCAAGCTGCGCGCTGCCCCGGAGGGCACGCTGACCCACAGCGTCCTGCTCAAACGGATGAAGATGGAGAGCAAGAGGTTTCAAGATCTGGTCAACACGCTGGTTCAACGCGGCGATGTCGAGATGATCACCACGCCGACCGCCGGAAGGCCGGGAGTGAAGTACCAGCTGCGAATGGCCCTGTCGGTGAAAGAGGAGGGGCAGGAATGACGCTCTTGGCCCAGATCATTCACTTTCCTTCCCCTATGTTTCACCGGGCGAGGGGGAAAGAAGTCGGTGTGCGTAAGTACCTATATATAGAATATATATATCTTCTCTCTCTTCTTCCTTCCCTATCCCACCCGCCCCCCCTCGCACATTGTATTCTTGCGTGCGTGCGCGAGGGGTGGGTGAAAGAGAAAGAAGTCCATTTCGGAACGCCCGGCGAGCCGCGCAGGTCGCGCCACGTTGGCGCAGGTTCGAACATCTCCGGCACGGTTGGCGAAGGCTACGGCCAAGCCCAAGGCGCGGACGTGGGCGCGCAGCCTACCCATCTTCACAGATTCAATGGTTCCTTCCGGGCCGAGGTCGCGGTGACCGCGGCGGGAACGATCACCGACCTAGACACAGTTGCTTTCGCCTGTCCGGTTTTCCGGCAGGTGCGCATGGAGGTGCAGAATGAAAGTCGAGCTTCGTGACATCGCCACCGTCCGCCCCTACGACAAGAATCCCCGCGTCAATGACGGCGCCGTGGACGCCGTCGCGGCCAGCCTCAAGCAGTTCGGCTTCCGCCAGCCACTCGTGGTCGATGCCGACGGCGTCATCATCTGCGGGCACACGAGGTACAAGGCCGCCCAGAAGCTCGCCCTGGCCAAGGTGCCCGTTCACGTCGCCAGGGACCTGACGCCCGAGCAGGTGCGGGCCTATCGCATCGCGGATAACAAGACCGCCGAACTGGCCGAGTGGGACATGGATCTGCTGCCTATCGAGATCAGGGAACTCGCGGGCAGCAACATCGACTTCTCGCTTCTGGGCTTCGACGCCGAGGAACTGGCCAAGCTCCTGGACGGCGGCGTTCAGGCTGGCTTGACCGACCCCGACGAGGTGCCGGTGGCACCGGAGGAACCCATCACACGCCCGGGCGACCTGTGGCTGCTGGGCGCCCACACCATTTGTCCGCACTGCAAGGAGGTCAACGAGATATGAACCGCCAATGCACATGCCGTAAGTGCGGCAAGGAATACTCGGCGCCCATCCAGGGGCGGCACCGCCTGTTCTGCGGCGACTCCACCAACGCCGGGGACGTCGCCCTGCTGATGGACGGCCAGAAGGCGTCGCTGGGCTTCACGTCGCCCCCGTACAACGCGGGCGACAACTCGCTCGGCGGCAACAAGAACCGGGTAGACAGCAAGTACATCGGCGTCAGCGACGACAAGCCCGCCCAGGAGTACCTGCGGCTGCTGGTCGACTTCACGACGATCGCCCTGTCGTTCTGCCAGACGGTCGCCATCAACCTGCAGTCGCTGGCGGGCAACAAGACGATCGTGCTGGAATGGATTCATCACTTCCGCGACCACTTCGTTGACCGGATGGTGTGGTTCAAGGGGCAGGGCCAGCCTGCGATGGCCGCCAACGTCATGAACTCCCGGTTCGAGGACGTCTGGATCTTCTCGCCCGAAGAGAGCCCCTCCCGCGCCATTCCCACGGGCCGGTTCCATTCCACGGTGTCGAACGTCTACGAGGGGCGCGGTGCCAGCGGGGAGAACGTCGCGTCGGCCATCCACGCCGCTTCGATGCCGGTCCACCTGGCGCTGCACATCCTGGGCGCGATGGATGGGACTGGCGGCATCGTGTACGAGCCCTTCTGCGGAACCGGCACCACGATCATCGCCGCCGAGCAGTTGGGCCGGCGGTGCTTCGCGGTGGAACTGGTGCCCCAGTACGTTGAGACCGCAGTTGTCCGCTGGCAGAACTTCACAGGCAAGGCCGCCATCCTGGAACGGACGGGCGACTCGCCCATACCGGTAGGAGAGAACGCATGACCGCATCCCCGCAACGACAATGCACGTGCCGCCGGTGCGGCAAGGAATACTCGGCCGCTATCCAGTCCAGGCACCGACTGCTGTGTGGTGACTCGACGAAGGCGGAAGACACGACCCGGCTGATGGACGGCAATACCGCGACCATGATGTTCACGGACCCGCCGTGGAACGTGGCCATCGGCGGCGACAACAACCCCCGCCATCGGCAGCGCGAGGGGCTGGTGAACGACGACCTATCCCCGGAGCAGTACCAGGCGTTCCTCGAGGCGTGGATAGGGCACGTGCCGGCCATCGTCACAGGCGACGTCTACTGTATCCTCGGCGCGTCGGAGTGGCCCCGCCTGGACGCCACGCTGCGGGCTCGGGGATTCCACTGGTCGGCGACGATCATCTGGGCGAAAGACGCCTTTGTGCTCGGGCGGTCAAAGTACCACCGGAGATATGAGCCAGCGTGGTACGGTTGGCACAAGGGCGGGACGTCGTCATTCTGTGACCGGCGCGACCTGGACGACGTCTGGGAGATTCCCCGGCCAAGGGTGAGCGAAGATCACCCGACGACCAAGCCGGTGGAACTCCCCAAGCGAGCGATTCAGAACTCGTCGGTCCCGGGCAACATCGTTCTCGACCTCTTCGGCGGCTCGGGCAGCACGCTCATCGCGGCCGAGCAGACGGGGCGGAGGGCGTTCCTGATGGAACTGGCCCCGCAGTATTGCGATCTGATCGCCCTTAGGTGGGAAGGATTCGTCGGCAAGAAGGCCCTGCGGATCGCGGCGACGGATGCCGTGGAGGTGCCGGCGTGATCTCAGCGGATTACGGCCGTGTCCTCGGCCAGGACTTTCAGGTACGCCTCGTAGGCGTAGATGCGGTCTCTCTGCTTGCCCGTAGTCTCTTTCAGGACGCCGGCCTTGACCAGGGCGTCGATGGCCTTGCCGGCGGTTGGTTTCGTGGTCTTCAGCAGGGCCATCACTCCAAGCAACGTTACCATCGGGTGCTCGGGCAGGAGGTCCAGCAAACGGACAGCCGGTATTGTCGTTGCCTTGTGATTGGTCACGACACGGCGGTCTCTGTCGAGCAAGGTGAACAGCCGCCGCGCGGCGCTGACGCCATCCTCGGCCGCCTCATGGACGCAGCGCAGGAAGAATGCCATCCAGCCTTCCCAGTCGCCGGCTGTCCGCACCTCCAGCAGGGCGCGGTAGTATTCAGCCCGGTGTCGCTTGAACGCCAGACTCAGGTAGAGCAATGGGCTGTCCAGCAGGCCCCAGTGTTCCACCAGCAGCGTGATGAGCAACCGACCGATGCGGCCGTTGCCGTCAAGGAACGGGTGGATGGTCTCGAACTGTACGTGCGCCAGTCCAGCACGCACCAGCGCCGGAAGCGGATCGTTGCGATGAATCCAGCGGTCCAGTTGGGCCAGGGCCTCCGGCACGACGTCGTGGGGCGGCGGAACGAAGGTCGCGTTGCCCGGGCGGCTGCCGCCGATCCAGTTCTGCGAGGTACGGATCATGCCGGGCTGTTTTTCCGAGCCGCGGGTGCCTCGCATCAATCGTTTGTGGGCCTCACAAAGCAGCCGGGTACACAGCGGCAGACCGTTGGGCTTGCCGATCTGGCTGCGGGCGAAGGTCAGTGCCTCAGTGTAGTTGCACACCTCTTCCACGTCGGCGGGGCGCTGTGCCTTTCGCGTGGCCTCGTAGGCCACCACGTCCATCAGTGTTGCCTGCGTACCCTCGATCTGCGAGGAGATGACGGCCTCCTTTCGCAGGAAGCCGTACAGGAACCAGTTGGGGCTGGGCACCAGGGCCGCCGCGACGTTCAGTCGGCCGACAGCAGCCAGGGCCTCCGCGTGGAGGGCCGCGAGCTCCCCATCGATCACGAGCGGCGGATTCGCGGGAGGCAGCGGATGCGGGATGAAGGCCTTCACCTTCTCCTCTCCCACGCCGGTTATTCGATATTTGCCTGTGACTCGCGCCATGGTTGGTCAACGCTCCTTGCCCAGGGGACAACGCTAGTAAAGGTATCTTATCTAGCGTCGGAGGATAGTCAAGAACTCTTTACCAAGAAAGTCTACGTGAAGGAGGCAGCATGATCTACCTGGCGTGTCCCTACTGGAGGAACCGGTCGACGAGGATCGGGCGTTCACCCATTCGTTCCCTCTCATGCGCTACAGCCTGGCGGGCGACTGGAAGTTCTGGGAGTCCTACGACCGGGCCCACCTGGAAGCCTGCAACGCCCTGGCCGTGCTGATGCTGGACGGCTGGAAGGAGAGCGTCGGCGTCCAGGCCGAACTGGACATCGCGGCCAAGTTGGAGTTGCCGATCATGCTGATCGTCCCCGCCAGCGTGGGTATCCGGGCTGAGAGCGTCCCGGCCGCTGGGACCGGGACGCATGTGGAGGTGATGTGATGGTGCTACGTGGGAAGCGGTGGTTCACTGGGTATGCCTGGCTCTTCGCCATCCTCTGCTCGGGCGTGCCATTCGATCAGGGCGTCCTCGTAGACGAAGTCCGAGGCCGGGTAGTTGCTGCGGTGACGTGTCACGACGCAGCCGCGGTCCTTCAGGAACTCCAGGGCGACGTTGACCTGCGTGTTGGGCAGGTCCAGGCTGGGCGCCAGCGTCACAATGGTCAACCCCGCCGGCGGGCAGCTCTCGAAGGCGAAGGCCACCCGCCGAAAAGCCTCGTGCCCGCAGCGGTGGACGTAGGAGCGGCCGTCCGGGCCGGTCACAGTGCGGACGAGGTGGTCATCGACCACCTCGAACCGCACGTCGCGATGTCGGATTCGCGTCTGCATCGCTCAGGCCTCCGCCGTGACGCCGGTGGACTCGAACTTGCCCCGCTCGGTCTTGCGGAACCGGCTCTGGCCGCCCTTGGCACTTATTTCTCGGATGATCGCGGCGTAGAGCGTGGCGTGGGGCGTCTTGCCGTTGGTCTGCCACCCGGCCTTGATCGCCCCGTCGCTGATCTCCTGGGCGGTCATCGGCGTGCCGGCCGCGTGGAGGACCTTGGCGGCCATGTCCAGCCCGCTGGGCTTGCGGGGCGTCTTTTCCACGGCGGCCTTGGGCTTGCGGGCCTTCTTCGTCGGGACCGTCACGCCCTCGGCGAGGTTGCCATTCTCGACGGCGTCGACGGTCGCGGCGACGTCCTTCTTCGTGGCGACGGCCGGCGTGCCCTCGTACTCGGCCTTCGACATGATCTTGGCCTTGGGCTTGGCCGCCGGCTGTTCCTTGGCGTCCAGGCACCGGCGGAGACGCTGGGCGCTCTTGATCCGGACCGGCTTGCCCGTGTCCAGGTTCGTGGCGTCCCATCCGCCGTGCTTGCTCTCGGCCACCAGACGGACCCGAGCCAGCTTGCCCGAGACCTTCGCGCTGTACACGCTTCCGATTTGTACCTGCTTCTTCGTCATGATGCGTTCCTTTCCGTTGGGCCCGGCACTACGCCGGGCGGGTGTCCGATCTCAAAGACCCAACTCTTCGGCGAGCCGGGATTGCTGTTCGTACCCGCCGAGCAGCTTGTACAGCTCCTCGGCGAACCAGTGGACCTCCCGGTCCACCTCCGTGTTGTTGGTGCGGTTGGTCTGCAGGCACGATGCGATGGCCGCCACCGCGTGAGGGCTGAGCTGCTCGCGGATGGCGTCGAAGAGATCCTGCTCGTCGCTGGCCGGCACCGTGACCTTGCGGCCGTTGCCCGCGTCGTATCGAACCGGGCGTTCGATCCAGCCGGAGGCGGTGATGAATGCCCGCCAGCTCTTCTTGTCCATCGGCTCGTGCGATTCGACCCGCCCGGGCGTGACGATCTGCCAGAGGTCGCGGTCGACGTCGTCGCGGTAGATGCACAGGCCGCGAACGCCCATCTGGCGTCCGATGTTCGCGGCTTCCAGCGTGGTGAGTGTCTTGGGCGTCTTGGGTTTCTTGGGTGTCATGGTCGTTCTCCGTGCCTACCGGCGCTGGACGATGGTGATCTCAAACTCGCTGCCGTCGGTCGTCCGGACCACCAGGCCCCGGTTGTCCGTCAGCAGCCCGGCTTCCTCGAAGGTCTCCGCCCGGGCGATCTCCGGCGCCTCATCCCGGTCCTGCAGCAGCTCGTACAGCATGGTTTCCAGTTCGATCTCGTTCATGATGCTCTCCGTTTCTGCGGGCCGGCGGCCCGCGCGTCAGTCGGCAAACTGCTCGATCGCCCGCAGGTAGTCGGCCACGTCGCTGTTCGTCCCGACGTTGCCGTCCAAGGTGACCTGCAGGATCTTCGCGTGCACCATCTGGTCCTTCGGGTCGTCGGCGCCCACGAGCGTCTTCTCGATCCGCTCGCGGCAACCCCACCGGCCCGTCACCGTCTTGACCACGGTGATCTCGATGTACTCGCCGACCCGTGTGATCCGGGCCTCGACGTCGCGGTTGTTTCCCTGGATGGTTATCTGCAGCGTTTTCATGGCGTTCTCCTTCGCGTGGGTGGTGTTGGGCTACTCGGCGTTGATGGCAAGGATGACCCGCGGCGTGTATCCGCACCGACGGGCCTCGCGTTCGATGCTCTTGCGGACGGCGCTGCCGGGCTTGTTGGCGTAGTACAGGGCGGCCAGCCGCTTCCAGCCGAGCACCTCGACGTGCCGGCGTCCGTTGCGGCCCCGGGAGTCCAGCCATTCGGCCGTCACCCCGGCAATCGGTCTCTCGTGTCCGGCGATCTGGATCGTGTTGTTCTTGGTCGTTTTCATCGCGTTGTCCTTTCGTATGTTCATGCTCACATCAGGCCGTGGTTCTGCCAAAACGCCAAGGCAATTCAGCCCAAAACATGCAAGTTCTTGCATGCCACAGGCTTTGCGGGGGTCAACACTTATGGCGACTAGCCAAGATTCTGCGACGAATTCCCCAACGGTTCCGGCCACCGAACCGGCCGCCGGCGCCCCGGGGGCGGTCAACCCGTCGGCGCTGACGATCGAACAGTTGATCCGGCTGCTGTCGGCGGCCGGCGCAAAACTGGCCTCGGACGAAACCATACGTCGGCACATCCAGGCGGGCGCGCCGACGGCGGCTGACGGACGGATGAACCTGATGCATTACATGGCCTGGCTGGTCCAGCAGGTATCGAGCGCCGATGGCGAAAACTGACCCCCGCCATCTTCGGCCCTCCGACCTGGTGCGGGCGCTGAACTCCACCCCGCTGGGCGAAGTCGTCAGCGAACGTCAGCTCTATCGCCACCGCATGCGGGCGGGCTTTCGCATCGGCGACGGTCGGCACATCGACATGCTGCGCTACGCGGCGTGGCTGGTGGACGAACTGGAGCGCCGCCTGGCCGTTGGGCCGGTTGATCCGAAAGCCGCCTATGAGGCCACCAAGGCTCGCGCCGCGGCGCGGAATGCCGAACTGGCCCGCGCCGGCCAGGACATCGGCGAACTGGCCGCCGTCGTGAACCCGGAGCGTAAGGCGCGTGCAACCGGCAACTTCCGATTCTTCTGCGAGACGTACTTCCCGGAGATCTTCTACCTGCCCTGGTCGCGGGATCACCACCGGGTGATCGACAAGATCGAACGCGCGGTCCTCAACGGCGGTCTGTTCGCTATGGCCATGCCGCGCGGCAGCGGCAAGACGGTGCTCTGCCAGACCGCCGTCCTGTGGGCCGCCCTGGTGGGCGCGACTCCCTTCGTGTGTCTCATTGCCGCGTCGGCCGATCGGGCCATCCAGCTCTTGGAGACGATCAAGACATGGCTGGAGACCAATCCGCTGTTGCACGAGGACTGGCCGGAGGTTACCCATCCGATCCGCAACCTCGAACGGATCACCAACCGCCAGAAGGGCCAGCGGTATCACGGCGAGCCGACCCGCATCGAATGGAACGCCGACAAGATCGTCATGCCCACCATCGCCGGTAGCCGCGCCAGCGGCGTGGTTATCTCATGCTCGGGCATGAAGGGCTCGGACATCCGCGGCCAGAACCATGCCCGGGCCGATGGTCAGGTGGTCAGGCCCCAGTTGGCCATGGTCGATGACCCGCAAACGACCGAGTCGGCATGGTCGCCCAGCCAATCCCAGCGCCGCGAGGCGATCCTGGCCGGCGACGTGCTGGGCATGGCCGGGCCGGGCAAGAAGATCGCCGGGCTGATGTGCTGCACGGTCATCCGCCCTGGCGACATGGCCGACAACATGCTGGACCGAGAGAAGCACCCCGAATGGCAGGGAGAGCGGACCAAGCTGGTCTACGCCTTTCCGGTCAATGAGAAGCTCTGGGCGCGGTACGCGGAGATTCGGGCCGACAGCCTGCGGAACGATGGTGACGGACGCGAAGCGACGGACTTCTACGCGGCCAGTCGTGAGGAGATGGATTCCGGGGCGGTGATCGCTTGGCCGGAGCGGTACAACGACGACGAACTGTCGGCGATCCAGAACGCGATGAACCTCAAGCTCCGGGACGAGGCCGCGTTCTTCGCCGAATATCAGAATGAGCCGCTAGTCGAGGAAGCGGCGGGAACCACCCTCACCGCTGATGAGATCGCCGGCAAGCTCAACAACCACAATCGCGGCCAGATTCCGCTGGGCGCCAGCCACCTGACGATGTTCATCGACGTGCAGGCGCGGCTGCTGTTCTACGTCGTAACGGCATGGGAGGACGACTTCACCGGTTACGTCGTGGACTACGGCACATGGCCCGATCAGCAGCGGCAGTACTTCACGTTGCGGGACGCCCGCAGGACGTTGGAGCGGGTTTCGCCGCATGCGGGACGCCCGCAGGACGTTGGAGCGGGTGTCACCGCAGGCAGGAGTGGAGGGAGCCATCTACGCCGGGCTCGAAAGCCTGACGAGTGAGTACCTCTGCCGGTCCTGGAAACGCGAGGACGGGGCCGAGATCAAGATCGACCGCTGCCTGATCGACGCCAACTGGGGCCAGTCGACGGACCTGGTGTACCAGTTCTGCCGCCAGAGCTCCCATAGCGCCATCCTGCTGCCCAGCCACGGCAAGTACATCGGTGCCACCAGCCAGCCCTTCTCCGAGTACAAGCGAAGACGCGGCGACCGCATCGGAGCACACTGGCGGATTCCCAACGTCCAGGGCCGACGGCAGGTGCGATACGTGCTGATCGACACCAACTACTGGAAGAGCTTCGTCCATGCCCGGCTGGCTGTGGCCATGGGCGACAAAGGCTGCCTTTCCCTGTTCGGGCGTAAGGCGGACGACCACCGCCTCTTCGCCGAGCACCTCACGGCCGAGCACCCCGTGACGGTCGAGGCGCGAGGGCGGACGGTCGAGGAATGGAAGGTCAGGGCGGCGGCGCAGGACAACCACTGGCTGGACTGCCTGGTGGGATGCACCGTGGCGGCTTCGATCCAGGGCGCGGGTCTGCCCGGCGTTGAAGGTCACATCGCTCAGCCACAAAAGCGCCTTCGACTCTCGGGGCTCCAGCACAACAGAACTCCCTGACGACCACCGAATGCAGGAAAACGCCCGGGCCGAAAAATCTGCGGGACACATTTGGCCGACCTGCGGAAGTAAGAGGGTGAAGGGAGAGACTCCGCTTGACCGACACCCTCGACAACGCGATTAGCCAGAACGCCCAGAGCCCCGCCAAGGCCAGCGTCGACGGCGTCACCATGGAGCAGCACCCGCTGGCCGACCAGATCGCCGCTGACAAGTACCTGGAGAGCAAGAAGGCCTCCCGCGGCAAGGGGTTGGGCATCAAACTGGTGAAGCTGTCGCCACCGGGGGCGATCTAGCATGTGGCCATTCCGCAAGACCAAGTCCGGTAAGCCCCGCGGCATGCCCGCGGTGGTCCGTGCCAGTTCCGCATCCCAGGTGTCGGCCAAGTTCGACTCGGCCCAGACAACCCCCGACAACATGCGGCACTGGGCGAACGCCGACTTCCTGTCCGCCAACGCCGCCGCCCGTCCGGAGGTCCGCCGCATCCTCCGCAACCGTGCCCGTTACGAGGTAGCCAACAACTCGTATGCCCGGGGGATCGTCCTGACGCTGGCCAACGACGTGATCGGCACGGGGCCTCGCCTTCAGATGCTCCTGGGGGACGGGGAGAACGAGGGTGCCAACGCGGTCATCGAACGCGAGTTCACCGCCTGGGCCAAGGCGATCGACCTGTCCGGCAAGCTCCGCACCATGCGAATGGCGCGGGCTCAGGATGGCGAGGCTTTCGCCATGCTGGTCACGAACACCAACCCGGACTGCCCCGTCAAGCTGGACATCAAGCTCGTCGAGGCCGACCAGGTCACCAACCCAATGATGTGGCTGCCGACGCCGACGTTCGTGGACGGTATCGTGCTGGACGAGAACGGCAACCCCAAGCAGTACCATGTCCTGGACTATCACCCCGGCGACTTTCTGCACACCGTGCCCCTGAAGTATCACGTCATTCCCGCCGGTTCCATGGTCCACTGGTTCCGAGCCGACCGGCCGGGCCAGCGTCGCGGCATCCCGGAGATCATGCCGGCCCTCCCGCTGTTCGCCCAACTGCGGCGGTACACCCTGGCGGTGCTGGGGGCCGCCGAGACCGCCGCCGACTTCGCGGCCGTGCTGTTCACCGATTCCCCCGCCAACGGCGAGGCCCAATCGCTGGAGCCAATGGACGTGGTGGCGCTGGAAAAACGCATGGCCACCGTTCTGCCAGACGGCTGGCGGCTCGGACAGGTGGAAGCACAGCAGCCCACGACCACCTACGACATGTTCAAGCGGGAGATCCTCAACGAGATCGCCCGCTGCCTCAACATGCCCTACAACATCGCCGCCTGCAATTCCTCGGGCTACAACTACTCCTCGGGGCGGCTGGATCACCAGACCTACTACAAGAGCATCCGGGTCGAGCAGTCGCACATCGAAGCGATCGTTCTGGACCAGATCCTGGACGCCTGGATGGCCGAGGCCATGAGGGTGTATCCGGAACTGACGGGGCTGACGGACTGGACTCACCAGTGGTTCTGGGACGGCCACGAGCACGTGGACCCGCAGAAGGAAGCCTCCGCTCAGCAGCAGCGTCTGGAGAACAACACCACGACCCTCGCCTCCGAGTACGCCCGGCAGGGCAAGGACTGGGAGACCGAGCTTCGCCAGCGTGCCAAGGAAGTAGCCCTGATGAAGGAACTCGGGCTCACCGTCTCGCAGGCAGTGCCGACACCCACACCCACGCCTGCCCCCGCCCCTGCCCCAGGAAGAAAACCCCAACAGGTCAAGGAAGACCAAAGTGACGATCAGCAACCACAACCCAAAGCCGCCTGACCGGCTGGAAATGACCGCCCAGTTGGAATTCCTGCCGGCGGACGTCGCCGCCGAGGGAAGCGATCCGGGCGCCCCGGTGCGTCTGCCCCGGTTCAGCATGGTCGCCTACACCGGCGGCCCGATGCGTCTGACCGGGTGGCGGTATCCAGTGGTCGTCGATCTGGCCGGGTTGAGCATCCCGTCGCAGTCGCGGCCCATTCGGTTCGGGCATGACGCCAACAGCGGCGTGGGGCACACCGACATGATCGGCGTGCAGGAGGGCCGACTGCTGGCCGCGGGCGTCGTATCGCGGGACACCATGGCGGCCCGGGAGGTCGTCGCGTCGTCGAAGAACGGCTTCCCCTGGCAGGCCTCCATCGGGGCGGGGATCGAGAAGTTCGATTTCGTGCGAGAGAACCAGACCGTTCTCGTGAACGGCAAGGAATTCAACGGGCCCATCAACGTCGTGCGCAAGTCGACGCTGGGCGAAATCTCATTCGTCGATTTAGGCGCCGACGGCAACACCTCAGTGAGCGTTCTTGGGGCAAAAGCATCGGCCAAGGAGAAACCACTCATGGACGAAAGCAAGACCGACAAGCAGGACCAGGGCAGTGTGGGCACGGAGGCCCCGAAGGTCGATGGGCAGGCGCCCGCCGGAATGGATGCCGGCGGGGCTGCCCCCGCTGTACAGGCCGTCGCGCCCCCGGCGACCGTGACAGCCGCCGACCCCGTGATGGACATGCGGGCCAAGGTCGCCACCGAGCAGGAGCGGATCGCCGCGGTACGGAAGATCTGTGGGGATGAGCATCCGGGCATCGCCGCCCAGGCCATCCGTGACGGCTGGGACGCCAACCGGACCGAACTGGAGATTCTCCGTACCACCCGTCCCAAGGCCCCGGCGGTCCACGTGCCGGACAATTCCCTGAGCGGCACGATCCTCGAGGCCGCGTGCATGGTCACCGCCGGCCTGGGGGATGCGGAGAAGATGTACGACGAGAAAACCTTGGACGCCGCCAGCAAGCGGTTCCGGGGCGGTATCGGCCTGCAGGAGCTGCTCCTGGAAGCGGCCTGGGCCAACGGCTACACCGGCCGCAACTTCCGGGACAGCCGCTCGGTGCTCCGGTTCGCCTTCAGCCAGGACATCCAGGCGGAGGTGTCCACGGTGGACATCGGCGGCATCCTGTCCAACGTCGCCAACAAGTTCCTGCTCGAGGGCTTCTTCAGCGTCGAGCGGACCTGGCGGAACATCTGCGCCGTCCGGAACGTGTCTGACTTCAAGACGGTCACTTCGTATCGCCTGATCGGGACCGACCAGTACGAGTTGGTCGCCCCTGGCGGCGAGCTCAAGCACGGGACGCTGGGCAACGAGAGCTACACCAACCGGGCCGACACCTACGGCCTGATGCTCTCGGTGGACCGCCGGGACATCATCAACGACGACCTGGGTGCCATCACCACCGTCCCACGGAAGCTGGGACGCGGCAGCGGCCTGAAGATCAACGATGTCTTCTGGACCACTTTCCTGGCCAACAGCTCGTTCTTCACCGCCGGCAACAAGAACTACCTCACCGGAACCGACACGGCGCTGTCCATCGACGGGTTGACCAAGGCCGAGGTGGCCTTCATGGACCAGGTGGACGCCGACGGCAAGCCTATCGGCATCATGCCGGCGATCGTCCTCGTACCGACGGCCCTCAGTTCCATCGGGACCATGCTCTACAAGAGCCTGGAGATCCGCGACACCACCAGCACCACGAAGTACCCGGTGGCCAACCCGCACCAGGGCAAGTTCCGCACCGAGGTCAGCCGCTACCTGGCCAACAGCCGGTACACCGGCAACTCGGCCAAGGCGTGGTATCTGCTGAGCGACCCGGCCGACCTGCCCGTGATCGAGGTGGCGTTCATCAACGGCCAGGAGTCCCCCACAATCGAAACGGCCCAGGCGGACTTCGACACGCTGGGCATCCAGATGCGTGGGTTCCATGACTTCGGCGTGGCCCTTCAGGACGCCCGCGGTGGCGTCAAGAGCAAGGGCGAGGCGTGATCCTCGGGCTAAGGCAACCACAACTGTCTCTGGCGTTCATTGGAGAAAACCATGCAAGCGACATACGTGCAAGAAGGTGAAGTGATCGACTACACGCCCGGGTCCGCCGTGGCGGCCGGTTCGGTAGTCGTCCTGGGTAACACGGTGGGCATCAATGCCACGCCCATCGCGGCGAGCATCCTGGGATCCCTGACCGTCGAGGGTCTCTTCGACGTGGTGAAGGTCACGGGGGCGATCGCCGTCGGCAATGCCGTCTACTGGGACGCCGACGGCGACCCGCTGGGCGGGACGGCCGGTACGGGCGCCGCGACCACCACGTCCACCGGCAACACCTACATGGGTGTGTCCGCCCTGGCCGCGGCCGAGACCGCCACCACGGTCCGTGTCCGGCTGTCGGATGTGCCGGCCCTGACGGTTCACAACCAGTACACCAACGTCGTTGCCGACCCGGGCGCCAGCGGGGCGATCCCCGTGACCCAGAGCGGCCACGTGGACCTGGTGACGGCCGGCGCCGAGACCCGCACCCTCGCCGCCCCCTCGGCGGCCGGGCAGGTGTTGGCTCTGGGCTTCAAGACCAAGGTGGGCAACTGCGTCATCACCTGCGCCACCGGGCTCAACGGGACGGGCAACAACACCGCCACGTTCGACACCGCGGGCGACCTGCTGACGCTGGTGGCCCTCTACGTCGGGGCCAACCTCCGGTGGCGGGTGATGGCCAACGACGGCGTGACGCTGGCGACGGTGTAACCCCTGTAGTCCGGGCCTCGGCCCGCTGGTGAGAACGTCATGGTAAACGTCCTCCGACAATCGCAGCAGTGGCTGGCGGGCGAGGTCAGAGACCACGCCTCCAGCCCTGTTGTGTACCGGCGGGGCGACCAGACGGTCGGGGTCGCTGCCGCCGACGGCAAGACGGAGTTCGAACTGACCAGCGCCGACGGGGCAACCGTCCAGTACCGGAGCCGCGACTGGCTGGTCTGCCAGGACGATCTCCGGCTGGCCGGCGACCGGATCGCGCCGGCTCGGGGCGACAAGATCGAAGAGACGGTGTCGGGCGGCATCTGGGTCTACGAGGTCATGGCTCCGGGGGACTCACCGGTCTGTCAGTCGATCTGCGACGACACCATGTGGCGGATTCACACGAAGCGAGTGAGTTGACATGACAAGGCAACCCGAACAACTCGACGGCGACTGCGGCGGCAAGCACCTGAAGCTCGGCCTGGCGATCATCGGCATCGTGCTGGCGATCTGCTCGTCCACCTTGGGGGCCTGCTACCTGATGGTCGGCGGGCTGGAAGAGCGGGTC